>CBDUJZ010000118.1:0-15735 GCA_965367675.1 uncultured Myxococcales bacterium
GCTCGAAGCGGGGAGTTCATTGCAGCCTCGGCTGAACACAAAGCTGGGGAAGTTCACCTTCAGGACCTGACCGATCGAACCGATGCGGGACGAATAGGCCCGCACGGTCGACAGCGGTTCGTATGGCTTCCAGTTCCGCGACTCTTACCGATACGACTTCCGAATCGAACGCATTCTGAGAGTTCAGTTCGTCTTGCAGGCGAAACCGGAGCGCCGTGTTTCCGGCGGTTTCGGCAGCGGTCACGTCCGCGGCGGTAACCCCCCTCCAGCCCTGGTACGCCCCCCAGAACTCTTCATCTCGATCTCCGTCTGCCTCACTGGGCGGCCACACGTCTGGGCGATCTGAGGTCGCAGCAGCCCAACACGACGGCGCGGCGCATTGCGAATCTGTGCACGCGAAGCGGTCATCGTACCCACACTCCAAGCTCGCGTACGTGTTACGCTGCCCAGCCAATCGCGGGATTGTTGCATCAGAGGAGCCGACTTCAACGTCGGGAGCACTTTGGCGGAGTAGATCGAAGGACACGAGATCTTCGGGGACACCGTCCAGGTCAGAAGCCACGCACGTGTTACCCCTACCTACTTGCGACATGACCGGCGCCAGCGCTACCGCGAGACATCGCGGCGTGTCCTGCGTCTCAGTGGCCCGGATCCACGGGGCACATAGAGTTCCGGCTCCGCTCGGACCAGGGTCTGCGCTGCTTGTCCCTCGGATGTTGCCGGCCTCGTCGCGGGCCCAGTCCGTCACGAAATCATTGTTTCGGATAATATCCGCGCCGATGAGCACATTGGTGCCCGTGCAACCCAGATCACCTGCGGAGTTTATCGGGCGGACGAAGATCCGCGAGGTGAACAAGTTGTTTTGAACGATCCGGACCGGACGCTCGCGCTGTTCGGGCGGGGGCCAGAGCATTTCGATGCCGACCACCGGCGCTTGGACACAGGTTCCGACGCCGACACACGCAACACCTTCACCACACGTAGTCTGAATGTCGGCCGGCGAGCCATCGGGGTCGCACGCAGTGTCCGGTAGATCACAACTATACGCCGTCTCACCCCGCCGTGCGCACGCAACGCCCGCGCCGCACACTGCGGCAATCGTCGCCGCACTGTCGTATGCGTTGCAGGGAGTACGAGCGCATTGCGACATGTGCGCAGTACGACATCGGATGCCCGCCGCGCAGCCGGTTTGCGAGGAGCCATCTGGTGCTGGGTAGCAGCGATTGTCCGCCACCGCACCGGGCGACTCGCAAATGGGGTACGGGCGACCGTCTCGCACAGAGCAGCCCACCCCAGCCTCGTATGTGTTCTCCAGTTCCTCGGCACGGACTGTCACGAATGTACTCCATTCCGCGTCTGTCATGAGGGGATACGAACCCCGCTCCGGAAGCGGATCACAGACCGTCACATACCCAGTAGTCTCCTTCGTGCGAGGGTATAACCCCACTCCCGGTCCTTCGCTCGCCGGCTCGATGCGGGCATGCCGAATCGGGAGAGAATCCTTAAAACGCTCACCGCCACGGAAACTGGCGCATTCTGCGTATGGCGTTCGTCCTTGACCCTCTACGTATCCGCACTGGGCCAGCACCGGCAAGCGATCTGCTGTGACGCGGGGAACCGCCGGTACACCTATAACGACACCAGCGACTGAAGAAGTTTCCACTCGGTTCTGGGCAAAGATCCCGTCGGCTCCGTCAGCCCAAAGCTCGATTCCGCTCTCACGCCCCAATATATCGCACCCCACGACACTGGTGCGCGCACCCGCCGAACCCAACACGGACGCCGCTCCCCGGCGCTGGCCGTCGTCATTCACGTCTTGAAGTACGCAGCCGGAAGGAGGGTGCATCGCGTCGTCAAGCCCGACCTCCGGACGAGCGGGACGACGTCCGAGGATTCGGACATCCTCTACGAATCCGAAATCCCTGCCGTTGACCGAGATCGCAGCCCCAAGTCCGTTAATGATCGCCGAGTCGATGATCGTGGCGTTTCCAGACCGAATTCTCTCACAAGGCCGTCCTTCGGTATCCCGGCTACTCACCGACATCGGCTGCGCTTCGTCGCCGGCGACCACCAAAGGCAGCAAGCGGGAGTTGTTTGGTTCCCAGTCTGCGTTGGAACCCGGATTCTCCACCAGCAGACCCTCGCCTCGTCCTGCGTTTTCTAGGCGTACCGAGTCGATCAACAAGCGACGCACGTGACTCAACGTCAGATTGTTGTGAACAGACGTGGAAACCGTGCCACCTTCGATCGTGACGTCCCGGCTCATGCAGGCCTCGCCACACACCGAGCCGCTGGGTGTCAACGTGAGAGCGGGAAACCGGCGGCCGGCATCCAGCGACGGGTGCTCGGTGCGCATGAAATCAAACGCCTCAAACGACTCCAGGCGGAGTGAACCAGGGAAGAACACTTCCGTTGTTCCTCCGAGGAAATAGTTATTGTAGAGCCCGGAAACGTTCACATCGGTCATCGAGACACCCGCAACGTTTGACAACTCAAACTTCGGGCCGAACCCGATGCCGTCGTGGCCGGAGAGCGCCGGGGGCTCTGCCACGCAGATTCCCAGGTCAGTGTCGCAAACGGACTGCGCTGTGGTCTTACACTCCGCCTGGGTCTCACACAGCCCTCCATAATTTGGACAGTAGGCGAACGTCGCTCCGTGGGAGAGCCAGTCGCCGTCAAACCAAAGGCCGTCCTCCGCGGGAAAATAGTTCTCGTCCGAGTCACGCGCGCCTTGTTCATTCAACTGAGCCATCCGCTCCCAACGCACCGCGGGCACCCGATCGTTACCACCTTCTGCTTCAATTCCCTCGGCGAATCGATTGATGATCGAGAGGTCCTGGAACGCCACGTTCGAGCTGGAAGAGACGCGAAGGTCCTGCGGCCAGAGAATCGGATGAAGGTGGGTGACAAGCTGGTCTCCGCTCTCCTTGAGAGCGACTGTACACATCGGCGTCACGAATGGGTCTAATGCGTCGAACCAAACGTCGCGCAGGTACTCGGTTGATGCGTCCGAGACGATCCGGGCGCCGCATCCGACGAAATTGACAGAATCGGCCCCGAACAGCTCGAGTGGAGGCCAGCCGAACCTATCAGCAGGCCCCGGAACCGCCGTAGGCGCCCGTCCGTAGTATGCCGCCGCGGGCATCGGCCCGTGATACGGCAACTCAAAGCTGGAGCTGAACTGGCGTACGCGCAGCGTTTGCGACGGCAACACGTATTCGCGGCCGAGTGGCACGGTGCCTTCCCCCCAGAGCTCCGGGCCTGTCGCAGACCAACGTTGCGCCCGGTTCCCCAGCGAAGCGTGCTCCAGCACCGCACGCAGCCCCCAGTACGAGTCCCAGCCCTCGGCAGCTGCGCTACACTGGGCATTGGTGCTTTCCGACGGCGCCACAGGGTTCAGCAGTACCGACCACGACTCGGCTTGATCTGCGCCCGCGAGCCAGAAAAGTGCCGCGTACTGACACAGAGCAGTGTCGCACTGTTCGGGATCCATCAACTCGCTAAGCGGTGTTCCTTGTGCTCCAGATTGAAACGCACAGTCGATCGCATCGGCGCCAAACGCCTCGAGCATGTATTGGAATGGGTGTTGATCTTGCGCCGCCTCACTTAAGTGGGAGGCTGTGTTCGTGGCCACGAACTGTTGCGTGAGATGCATCGGAGTCCAACCGATTTCGTCAAGGATTTGGTCGAACTCCAAGACCACATCGTAGACCGCCGGCAAAACGAAGGCCATGAGAGGTGACTCGCAAGGGTGCGGGATTACCACAGGATCATCAATAACCAGAATCGGTGGCTGAAACGGAGGCCGAGGGCAGACATCTCCTGGATGGCGGGGCACCCACTCGAAGGGAGACTGTTCCGGCAGGTCGGGAATCCATGGTGGACACAACGGGACGGAACCGCCGGGGGTCTCTGGGCCCATCCCGGCCGCGAAATCGAAGTCATACGCCGCCATGAACGCGAACTGTGGCGGCATGTTTCCGGCGTTCTCCACCAGCACGGTCCGTACCCGAAGATCTCCCGCAGAACCGAGGTCAATCTCAGGCAACTCGAACACCGCGTCGATGGTGGACGCACCGTCGATCAGCCGGCCGAGCCTCCGAGCATAGCCGTAAGCAGGGAGCTCTCCGCCACCGTCCACGGCCGCGATCTGTGGGTACGATCGGCTTGCGGAGGTTCCCTGATACAGCGGCGTGGTTCCATCGAGCACTTCGATGTAGATGCTCTGGTCCGTGTTCGTGGGCACGCTGGGCACGTCAAGCCGTGTGCGAATGCACGTCATGCCTTGGCGATCCCACGGGAACACGTCCGGTGCTTGGCCGCACTCCTCGGGGGTGTAGCCGATTTCGACGTGCAATGTTCCGCCACGGGCCGTCGTAGCGAGGTACTTGTTGTCAGATTCCCAGTCGGCGATGTCGGGCACCGGCGTCAGGGTTTGGATCGCCTGAGCTAAATCGATGTCGTATTCGTCGATCGTGTTCCAGCGCGCGAAGTCCGACATGCGGTCGCACGTCTGGGCGGCACTGCACGTTCCCATGAAGCAGTCGAAGTCCGCTTCACAGGGCTCTCCGTCCAGCTGGGTTCTACACTCCTCGTCCACTCTAGCGTCTCCGTCGTCGTCCAAATCGTTACCGCAAATCTCCGGGTGAATTCGCACGTACACGTCGAAACTATCAGGGAGCCCAGTCTGCGGAAACACCAGGGTACCGAGACCTTTCCGCTGGCCTGCTCCGACGTCTGACGTAGGCAAGACCCACACAGGGTTTCCAGACGGTCGGATGAAGTCCGCAGCGCTGAGGTCAGACGGTGCCGCTTGCCCCAGCACAGGTGGCAAGAAGTGCTGCCGGAGCGCGGTGTCGGTGGAGTGGACTTCAACGATGAGGTCTCCGAGGTCGATGCCGATGTCGTTGGTCACGACGATATCCACGCAATCCACGGGGACGTTCACGTAGGGTGTCCCGAGCGTCCCGCAGTTTCCTGCGCCCGTTCTCGGAGTCGAGATGTCGACGTGGATTTGAGCGGCATCACCCCCGAGCATCCCGATCCACGATTGGAAGTTCAGGGACGAGGGCAACGCGAGCCGATCCACGTGTTCAAGCGTCACAGGGCTGTGCTGGGCTAGACCGGCGTCGTACTCAAACCGGAATGTCCGTGCGACCGGCACGTCGGGGAACGGCACCGTCGACCAGTCAGAACCCAGGGTGTGCACCTTGGACTGGTGGTCCACGCAGCGTCCGTCCGATGGGTTACAATATGGGGCAGCGGCCCCACAGTCCGTATCGGACTGGCACCCAGGGACGCAGGCGGAATTCGACCCGCCGAGACCGAGAGGCTCGCAACGGTCCGTGAGGCCACAGTCGCCGTCTTGAGTGCAGCTCCGTACGCACAGGCCCGTGTCGCCGCCCAGCGCCAAGTCCACACAGTCGGCGCCGTCGGAACAGGTCCAAGGCTGCCCGAGGGTACACGTTGCAGCACAGGTGCCCTGCACGGTAGATTGGTCTGCGGGCTCCAGGCAGAACGGCAGCTGACCGTCGGGCGCGGCGCAATCGGAGTGTGCGTCGCAAGCTCCACCGTGCTCTACGCTGCCGGCTTGGCACGCCGGCGCGTTGGCGCAGTCCGGATCCAGGCAATCGATCAGGCCGTCGTTGTCGATGCCGTCCGCTCGGTCCGAGCAGGCGGCCGTCAGCGTGCACGTGACGTCGTCGCACCACGTCTCAGCGCCGGACTCCGCACCATCGTCACACGCTTCGTTCGCGTGGCGCCAGCCGTCGCCGCACGCCGCAGTACACAGCCCGTGGGATGTGCAGTCGCTGTCAGCACAATCCGCGTCTCCGTCCCAGTCGTTGTCCACGCCATCCGTGCAGCTCTCCTGCGGGAAGCAGATGTTGTTCGGGCCGCCATCGGGCGCGCTCGCGCAGACCCAGCCGGGCACCTCACCGCAGGGCTCTCCAACAGTCGCGCACGTGCGCATGCAGGTGCCATCGAACGGCAGACCCATTTGCGGACAGAGCGGCAAACCGCCATTGGCCTTGCAACCGCTGGTGCGATCGCAAGGCACGCCGATGAGAGCCGAGGCCCCCGGGTCGGTGCCGATGCAGTACGGCTGGTCCGCACACGCTGCGTCGAAGCAATCGGGCCCTCCGGAATCGTCGTCGTCAACGCCGTTCCAGCAGTTCTCGGCAGGACAGCCGTCCACGCCCATACAATCCAGATCTTCGCAGTCCACATCGCCGTCGAGATCTTCATCGACACCGCCTTGGCAACAGCCGCCCGCGCTGCAAGCGTCTTCAGTAGCTGGCGGCACGTCCTCGCAAGCGTTGGTGGTGGTGTTGCACTGCTGGCCGGGGCACGCGCTATCATCGTCGCAGCCGGGAACGCACACGCCGAAGGAGAAGTCCATGAACGGTGCGCACTGCTCGTCGCTCGTACCATCGCAATCATTGACGTCGTAGCAACCGGGCATGCACATTCCGGTGTCATTGCCGAAGCCGAGGTCCACACAATTGAACCCGCTCTCGCAGGTGGCCGAGTCCGTGAGGTCGCACGTGTGCAGGCACTGTCCGCTCGACGTGAGGCCCAGCGCAGCCGGTAGACAGAACGGCGCGGCGCCCGCCCCAGAGGAACAGTCAGAATGCGTCACGCAAGCGGAACCCAGCGCTCCTGAACCAGAGGCACACGCGGAATCGGACAAGCAGTCCGGGTCCACACAGTCGATCGCGAGGTCTTCATCGTTGTCGTCCATGTCGTCGCACACCTCGGCGATCGCGCAGCCCATGCCCCAGCCTTGGCAGTCCATGTCTGCACAATTCGCCAGACCGTCGCCGTCGTCGTCGACCGGTACGCCGCCATCGAAATTCGTACAGCACTGACCTGAGAGACAGTCGGACTCGCTCGAAACGAGGCAGGTTGCGTCGCCGCCGCAGGCGGGAACAGCGCAGTCCACTGGCGAAGGGCAACTGACCGCGCACGCCGCATCCGTTGCGCACTCCGGGTCAGCGCAGTCTACGTAGCCGTCCCCGTTCGCCTCGTTGTCCAAGCCGTCCGTGCAGTTTCCGGCTTCCCCCCAGGTTCCAGGACAGGCGGGCGCCCCCTCGCACTCAGAGTCAGCGCAGTCCGCGTTTCCGTCGGCGTCGTTGTCGAACCCGTCGGTACACAGCGAACCCTCCTCGCTCCAGGTCGGGCAGCCGGCGATCCCCTCACACTCATCGTCGTCGCAGTCCGTGTCCCCGTCTGCGTCATCATCGAGGGCGTTGTCACACAGCTCGGGCCGCACACACCCCTCAAAGCCGGCGTGACACAGTCCCGTCGTCGTGCAGTCGAGGTCATCACTGCACGTGCGGCGGCAGACGACCGGCGCCGAGTCCTCCACTCCGAGGCGTCGACACGATTGCCCAACACCGCACTCATCCAGGTCGAGGCAGCGATCAACGCAGACGCCCATCTGTCCCCAACCCGAGTTTCCGGTGTAGCAGTTCAAGCCCAGCGGACATCCGCTACTGCCGTCGGCGGTGCACCATTGCGCGCAGTGCCCGCCTGGGGCACCCGTGATCATCTCCGGCAGGCACACGGGGGCGACGAGGCCGGGGAGACAATCCGCGGCGACCGTGCAGGCCGCACCGGGAACGCCCGACCCCGAGCCATCGCAGGACGGGTCCGCTGCGCAGTCCGCGTCGGCACAGTCCGGGGCGCCGTCACCGTCATCATCTTGGAGATTGCTGCAGTCCTCGACTCCACCCGCGCACGTGGGGTGGCCGGTGCAGTTCGCGTTGGAACAATCGACCGCGCCACCGCTCCCGCAGGAGCTCCCCCCCGACTGGCAACTCCAGTGACTGTCACACTCATCGTCATCGCAGTCCGCGAAGCCATCGAGTTCTTCATCGCCGAACAGCTCGCAGTTCTCGACGCCCGGCTGGGCGCACGCTGGGTCGGACGCGCAATCGGCGTCATCGCAGTTCATCTCCCCGTCCATATCGTCGTCCAAGTTGTTCGCACACAGCGTCTCCGCCTGGGGCGCGCACATCGGGTGAGAGCCTGCGCAATCGTTGAGATCGTCGCAGTCGACGAACCCGTCCCCGTCATTGTCCACGCCGTCTCCGCAGTTGAACTCCCAGGCTGGGGGGGCAATTGAGGTGATTCGTGCAAAGGCTGTCAGCGCAATCGGTCGCGCCATTGCCGTTGTCATCCACGCCGTTGTCGCAAATCTCCGACGAGCATACGCCGGCGGTACACGTGCCGGGACACACGAGCCCACACGTTCCGCAGTTGTTCTGGTCCGCGAGTACGTCCGTTTCGCATCCGTTGTGCGACCGCCCGTCGCAGGACGCGGTTCCCCAGACACAGGCCAAGTCTTCGCTCGGCAGGGCTGCGGAGTGCAGGGCGACGAAGTACTCGGACACCTCCGCTGCGCTGAGTGATCGCGATACGCTGAAGAGCTCATCGATGTCTCCGTCGAAGCCCGCTCCACCCGGGATGCCACCGATGGACAGAGGCGCACTCGTGCCGGAGTCCACAGGGGACGACGTGGCCGAGTCGACCGAAACGCCATCGACGTAAAGCGTCCATGCAGCGGAAGCGGCAGGGGGAAGCGTCACTTCATAGGTTATCGCCACGTGCGACCAGCCCGGGGTTCCTCCGCCAGCGTTGAGTCCAGTCGCGCTCGCCAATTCTATCGGAGCGGGCACGTCTTGGTTCGAGTACCGGAAGTGCACCACGTCCTGGGAATCCAGCGACAGCTCCCATCCTTCCCAGCCACTCGTGAGCGTCGAGCTGTCTTGTACGCCGCCGACGATTCGCCGGTCACCCGTGGCCGAGGCGCCCGTCCGGACCCACGCAACCCATGTCGCCGAGCCACCGGTGTGAAACGCGACGGAGGCACCGGACTCCGTTGGGGAGAGCAGTGCCCCACCCTCGGCATCGAATGAGGCCGCCGAGCCCAGACGTCCGTCGGTGACCCAACTGGGCACGCCCACTGCGTGGGCGGCGCTTTGGGAGTCTGTACCAATCACGCCAGCCGACTCGTCGAAGCTCCAAACATGCTTCAGGTCGGAAGGTGCCATTCGAGCGTCGCATTTACCGGCCTCGCAGACCGAGCCCGCAGGGCACCAGATATCGCAGTTTCCGCAGCCGGTGGGGTTCACCGAGGTGTCGCCGTCGACGAGCGCTGCAATCGCCTGAGGCGCGAAGACGTAGCTGGCGAACACGACGTCATCGAGCGCTCCTTCGAACCCTTGCCCCAGTACCATGTCCGTGCCGCTTGCCGGGCCGGCGTGCGTCGCGTCATCCACTTCGAACGCGTCGAACGAGATGCCAGTCGGCTCGCCATCGATCCAGAACTGCGGTTCACCCGTCTGAAGGTCTAGTGTGAGTGCAACATGCGCCCAAACTCCGGTTTGAATCGTGACTCCACCGGCGCTACTAAACACCACGCGCTCGATAGGATTCGCGAAAGAGTCTGCGACCATCGTGAACTGAATGTGACCGCTCGACAGCACGTCGAGCGACCAGCCCTGTCCATCGGTGTCGACGGCACTCAAGAGCGAGCCCGCCAGCACGTCCGCCCGAACCCATGTCGCCACAGAGAACGCGCCGGCGCCGAACTCAAGCTCCTGATCCGTCAGAAAGTTCGGCGCTTCAGCATGCGCTAGCGCACTCGGGAGGTCTAAGTGTGACACGAACCGCGGCACAGTGCTCGTCGCCAGCGCCGCGCCATCGTAGAGCGATGCAGCGTGGAATCCGATGTCACTCAAGACTGGTGACGCATCGAACCGCCACAGCGCGGACGCGAACTCTAACTCCACGCAGCTCGTCGCTCCGTGAGTGAGCGCCGCAGATTGCGACCGAAGCTGTTGGCCGTCTGTCAGACCCGCCGCGTCTGTGTTGCCGGGCGTTCCGCCGAACTCGCTATCAGGCGAACATGTGACCAGCAGAGTCGCGACGATGGAACCGATCACGACTTGCCATCGTGGAATCCGATACGGTCGCGCGGCTACGAGAGAGTTGGTGCGACTGTTCGCAACCTTCGAAACTGACGACACGGATCCCCCGGAGCGTTGTGGCTTGCATGTGCAGACGACCCGCAGCGCCACTTGCTGTCAAGTGCCACGCCTAAGGTGGATGTGATCAGCGGCAGTCGGTTCGAAGACTCGGCTGGCCCATCGGCTCGGGCAAAGTCGAGATCGCGCCTCGATACCTCCCCCAAGCCCGCCTCAAGGTTCCGAGTGCGTGCTGGCGCGTCAAGAACCTCAATCCGATGCTCGCGCTCCGGCGGCTCAAAGCAAACGGCTGGTGGGCGCGGTATTGGCGTGAGGACGAGGATCGACTCGCGGCGGAGCTCGTTTGCGGATGTCCTTCGACAAGCTCAGGACGGGTGCTTGCCCTGGCGGATCCAGAATGGGGCTTCGAACCGGCTGTTCGTGATCACACCCGTTCACACGCGCTACCCATCGCGGTGGAAGCGCAACCGCTACCCATCGCGGTGGAAGCGCAACCGCTACAAATCGAGGTCGAAGCCGGAGCAGTACGAGAAGTCGTCGCCGCAGCTGTCGACGAAACAGTCGATGCACGCCGCCCCGCCGGGGTCGCTCGCGCAGGCGCCCAAGCAGCTGCCGATACCGCACTCACCGAGCCCGCCGAAGCAGTCGCCGCAGCCGGCCGAGATGCCGGTCTGGTCGACCACACACTCGCGGACGCACGCGCGGGAATCACCGCCGAGGCAGGGCAACGCGCACGACACGAGCAGGGACTGGTAGTCTTCGCCGGCCAGGGTGGTCACATCGCGGGCGCTGCAGTTTCCTTCGTCGCACGCCGGGTCGCCGGCGCAGTCGGAGTCGCCGCAGTCGAGGGTGTTGTCGCCGTCGTCGTCGATGTTGTTGTCGCAGACTTCGGGGCTGGTGCACGCCGGGTTTCGGGTGCAATCCCCGTCGCCGCAATCGGTCGAGCCATCGCTATCGTTGTCGATGCCGTCGGTGCAGTTGGTTTCGCGCGGCGGGCCGGTGCAGAGCACGTGGCGAAAGCAGGTGGAGTCGTCGCAATCGATGGCGCCGTCGCCGTCGTTGTCGAACCCGTCGTCGCAGCGTTCGGTGCCGCAGAGCGAGGCGCCGAGGCAGTCGCGGTCGGCACAATCGATGGTGCCGTCGCCGTCGTTGTCCACCCGATCGTTGCACAGCGTCTCGGTCGGGCGCGAGCGGCAGATCTCTCGGCGCTCACAGTCCGGATCCGAGCAATCCCGCCAGCCGTCGCCGTCGTCGTCCGAACCGTTATCGCAAATCTCGGCGATGAAGCAGCGGTCAGCGTCCGCGCAGTCGTTGTCGTTACAATCCACGTAACCGTCGTCGTCGTCGTCGGTGTTGTTGTTGCAGATCTCGGTGCCGGGCAGGACCACGTCTGGCGTCCCAACGTCCGGCAGGCCCACCTCGGGCGTTCCAACGTCTGGCGGGCTCACGTCAGGGCTCGTGTCCGGCGTGATCGCATCGGGGCCGCTCGCGTCCGTCGGCGGAACGTCGGGACCACCCACATCGATGGGCGGCGCGATCGTGTCGAACTCGGCGTCGTTCTCCGTGTCGAGCTCCGCGTCTGTCGGGCCAACGTCAGCCGCATCGGGCTCCTCTGAACCGTCGAACGCGACGTCGAACACCGGCGCGTCCACGCCCGAAGTGTCGCCCACCAGCACGGGCCCCTCGGTGAACGGAAACGAGGGCGTCGTGCCGCAAGCGGCCAAGCAGACAGCGAGCGCAGAGGCCGCGATCGGGAGTTTCAGCGATCCGTACATGGTCCAACCGGGGAGGGGAGGCGCGCGACGTTAGCACCGGCGTTCGGGCGAAACCAGACCGCGACGCCACGGAATACAGGGGCTGAATCGCGCATCGCGCCCACAACACGCCGCGCTTCATGCGACGGATTGAAGGCAGAACGGTGACGCGCTAGTGTCCTCGCACTCCAACTCCGGCGAACTCCGCATGGCTTCCATTCGAACTCCACTCGTACTCCTCTCCGCATGCGCGCTCGCGATGGCCGCGTGCTCCTCCACCGCCGGCACCGGCGACGACGCGGACGCAACAACCGACGCCGCCGGTCGCGGTGACATCTCGGTCGACACCGGCACCGATCCCGGTGACGACGCGTCCGAGGAAGACGTCGCGGAAGACATCGCGGCCGAGGATGTCGCCGAGGAAGACACCGCCGAGGATACTGCCGACGATACCGCTCTGGACGTCGAAGAAGACGTCGAAGCGGACGTCGCCGACGCGACCGAGGACGTCGCGGAAGACGTCGGCACGGACATCAGCGAGGACGTCGCCGAGGACATCGCCGAGGACACGGGCCCGCGCCTGCCGAACATCGGCCCGCTGGACCCGAACGGCCTGGAGACCGTGCGGTTCATCCTCGTGGGCGACACCGGCGAGGGCAACGACCGCCAGTACGCCGTCTCCGCCGCCGCCGGGCAGCACTGCGACGAGCGTGGTGGCTGCCACGCCATGATCATGCTCGGCGATAACATTTACGACGTGGGGCCGAGCAGCCCCGAGGACCCGCTGCTGACCGAGTACATCGACCTGCCCTACGCGAACCTGCGCTACGGCACGCCGCCGGCCGATGGCGAAGAGGACACCCGCGAGCGCCTGCCGCTGCTCGTCTCGCTCGGCAACCACGATCTGGGCAGCGCCGGCCTCGATGCCGCCCTCGCGCAGCACTATATCGACTACGGCCGCGACCGCGACTGGTTCTACTTCCCAAACCGGTACTGGAACGCGCAGATCGGCCCGGTGCACGTCGCCGCGCTCGACACCAACCCCCTCGCGTACCTGGGCACCGAGGTCGCCGAGCAAGCAGCGATGGTGGACGCCGCCGCGGAGTCCGACGCGCCGTGGTCGCTCGTGTTCGGACACCACCCGTATCGCTCCGAGGGGCAGCACGGCAACGCCGGCTCCTACGAGAACATCCCCGGAGATCTCACCTTTATGGGCGGCGTGTTCCGCGAGTTCGTGAACGCGCAGATCTGCAACCGCGCCGACTTCTACATCTGCGGCCATGACCACGACCGGCAATGGCTCAACGAACCGCGGATGCTCCCCGCATTCCTCGATTTCGGGGAACAGCCGCTGTGCAACACCGAGTTCGCCGTCAGCGGCGCCGGCGCCAAGTTCTCCGACTTCGAAGGACGCGACAACGACACGCACTTCAAGTCGGACGACATCGCCGGCTTCCTCTACATGGAATTCACGGCCACCGAGGCGACCGCGCAGTTCGTGGACATGAACGGCACCATCGAATGGACGGAGACCTTCTGATGCACACGCAAACACAAGCCCACGCCCACCGACTCCGCGCGTTCATCGCCATCGTCATCATGACGGCGACCGGCGCCGCGACCGCCCACGCGCAGTCGCCGTACGCCGATATCCACGGGCCCGGCCGCACGCACGCCGACCTCGACCAGCGCGCGCCCACCGTGCCCACGACCGCCGCGCTCGACGACATGGACGCCTGTGACGCCGGCGATATGTCCGCCTGCTACGACGTCGGCATGCGCTTTCACGGCGGCGACGGCGTGACCCGCGACGGCGGCAACACCATCGCGCACATCGCGCAGGCCTGTGACGGCGGATTCGGCCGCGCCTGCTACGACCTCGGCGTGCGCTACCTGCTCGGCGATACCGTCGCGCACGACGTGACGCGCGCGGTGGAGCACGTGATCCAAGCGTGTGACCTGCAGGACCCCGCCGCGTGCCAGTTCGCCGGCATGCTCGCCCGCGACGGCGTCGGAATCCCGCGCGCCGGCAACACCGCCCGCGGTTTCTTCGCGCGCGCCTGTGACCTGGGCGCCTACCAGGCCTGCGCCGAGCTCGAGCTGCCCGACGCCGTGCCCGGCGACGAAGAGCTTCGGGTGATCGCCGAGAGCCCGGTCGAGCACAACGGCCTGGGCGACACGCCGCTCCGCCGCACCGCGCGATTGTGCGACGCCGGCTACATGGTCGGCTGCACCGCCCTGGCCCAAGCCTACGCTGAAGGGGCCGGCGTCGAGTCCGACATCGCGCACGCCACAGACCTGCGCGACCGCGCATGCGACTGGGGCGAGCTCGAGGCCTGCTCAGCGCTCGGCCGGTAGCACGCGCCCACACTTTCCCACAGAAATGTAGCGTTCGCGTTGCAAACTCGCCGCCGCTTCGACATGGTGCGCCACCTCCCCTGACCCCGCCGCCCATGTCGAACTACTCCTCCGAGCCCGTTAATACCGCCGGAATCCCTAAGGGAATCCCGTACATTATCGGCAACGAAGCCGCCGAACGCTTCTCGTTCTACGGCATGAAGACCATCCTCATCGTCTTCATGACCCAGTACCTGATCGACGGCTCCGGCGCGCTCGACGTCATGTCGGACGACGAGGCCAAGGCTTGGTACCACCTGTTCACCGCCGCCGTTTACGCGACCCCGCTGCTGGGCGCGATCCTGGCCGACTGGGTGCTCGGAAAGTACCGCACGATCCTGCTGCTCTCCATCGTGTACTGCGGCGGCCACTTCGCGTTGGCGCTCGACGAAACGCGCATGGGATTGGCCATCGGACTCGGGCTCATCGCGCTGGGCGCTGGCGGCATTAAACCCTGTGTTTCCGCACACGTAGGCGACCAGTTCGGGCCCAAGAACGCCAGCATGATCGGCCGCGTGTTCGGCTGGTTCTACATCTCCGTCAACCTCGGCTCGTTCATCTCTACGCTGCTCACGCCGCTGCTCCTCAAAGAGTTCGGCCCCGGCGTCGCCTTCGGCATCCCGGGCGTGCTCATGGCCATCGCCACCGTCGTGTTCTGGATGGGCCGCAAGGTGTTCATCCACATCCCCCCGGGCGGCGCCGGCTTCTTCAAAGAGACGTTCTCCGGCATGGGCCTCAAGGTCATCGGGCAGCTCATGGTGCTGTACCTCTTCGTCGCCGCCTTCTGGTCGCTGTTCGACCAAACGGGCTCGGCGTGGGTCCTGCAGTCCATGCACATGAACCGCGAAGTGCTGGGCTTCAACATCCTGCCCTCGCAGATGCAGGCGCTGAACCCGCTCATGATCCTCGCGTTCGTGCCGCTGTTCAACATGGTCATCTACCCGGCCATCAACCGCGTGTTCCCGCTCACGCCCCTGCGCAAAGTCGGCATCGGCTTCTTCGTCGCGGTGCCGTCGTTCCTCATCACCGCCTACGTCGAGAACCTGATCCCCTGGGAGCTCACGTTCTTCCACAACCTGGGCATCCCGTTCCTCCAGGTGCCGGCCGACGCCTTCGTACAGCCCAGCATCGGCTGGCACGTGCTCGCCTACGCGTTCATCACGGCAGCCGAGGTGCTGATCTCGATCACCTGCCTGGAGTTCAGCTACACGCAAGCGCCCAAGCGCATGAAGTCCCTGGTCATGGGCCTCTACATGTTCTTCTCGATCTCCCTCGGAAACCTCTTCGCGTCCGGCGTGAACGCGTACATGGAAGCCACCGGCAGCAACTCCCTCGAGGGCGCCGCGTACTACATGTTCTTCGCCAAGATCATGCTCGGCACCGCCGTCGTCTTCGTCGCCGTCAGCCAGCTGTACCGCGGACAAACGCACATCCAAGGCGACGACCGCGAGTAGCGCCGCTCGGGTCGCTTGCTCGGATCATCCCAAGCGCGGCGAGATCATCCCGAGCGCGGCGAGATCATCCCGAGCGCGGCGAGATCATCCCGAGCTCGTCGAGGGACAGGTTTCAACCCACCCAGCCACGCAGCGCGA
>CBDUJZ010000119.1:0-15727 GCA_965367675.1 uncultured Myxococcales bacterium
GCTTGTGAACTCCCGAGCGGAACGCTTGTGAACTCCCGAGCGGAACGCTTGTGAAGTCCCGAGCGGAACGCTTGTGACCCCCTATGTAGGGGGCTATGCTCGAAGGTACGCAATAGTAACTTTCGGGTATGCACCCCATGCGAGACACGACTCTCGATGTCGCTTTGCTCGCGCCGTCGCGAGACGAGCCGCCGATCTCCACTTCTGTGGAACGGACGGTTGCCGGACGGTATCGTTTGGAGGAGCGCCTCGGGAAGGGTGGATTCGGCACCGTTTGGCGTTCCCACGACACGGTTACGGGCGCTGACGTTGCGGTGAAACTCCTGCAATTTCGGGATGCTGGCGACGTTCGGCGGTTTCGGGACGAGGCCGCGTTGTTGCGTCTGCTCGAGCTGCCCGGCGTGGTGCGTTTACTGGACGATGGGGTCGACGACGGCACGCCGTTCTTGGTGACCGAGATCGTGAACGGGACGCCATTTCCGCGCGCCCCGAGTCGTGACGCCGCGGGCTGGGATGCCATCGCGCGGCCCACATTTGCGTTGCTTGAGGCGCTGAGCCGCGTGCACCACGTCGGGGTGATCCACCGGGATCTAAAACCCGCGAATGTGCTCGTGTCGCCCTCCGGCGTTCCCACGATCTTGGACTTCGGCGTGAGCTGGGGACCGGGGTTCTCGGACTCGGAGAAGGGCGCGGGCGTGGCGGGTACGCCGGCCTATCTGGCGCCAGAGCAAGCGCTCGGCCGTGCCGGCGACGACCGGACGGATCTGTACACGCTGGGCGTCATGCTGTTCGAGTCGTTGAGCGGGCGGATGCCGCACCGCGCCAAGGACGCCTCGGCGTTGCTCTCTGCCAAAGTGAATCAGGCCCCGCGCTCGCTTCGGGAGATCGCGCCGTATGTGCCCGTGCAGGTGGCCACGGTGGTCGACCATATGTTGAATTTGGTCCCCAACGCGCGCCCCGGTTCCGCGGCCACCGTGCTGGAGTTGCTCGGCGGCGCGCGCTCCAACCGCGCGCTACCCCGGCTCGGCGATCCGACCTTCGTTGAGCGTGTGGGCAAGCGGATGTTGCGGGGGGAGTCGGTGCGAGCGTTTGGGCAATCGGGGAGCGGCCGGTCGCGGCTGTTGCAGGACGTGGCCGAGTGGCTGCACGCGCGCGGCAGCGAGGTGTTTGCGGTGACCGCGTTGACGCAGGTGGACGAAGTGCGTGTGGCGATCGACCGGCAGCGCGACCAGCGGACGCTGTGCCTGACGGTGGAGGACGGCGCCGAGCTGGATCCGCAAGTGCTCGGGCTGCTCAACAGTGGGACGCCCTCAGGTGCCGTGCTGCGTCTGGTCGAAGTCGCCGCCGAGGCCCACGTGACGATCCCGCCGCTGGCGGAGAGCGACCTGCGGCCGTTGTTCCACGGGCCCGACCGGGTGCTGCACCTGGTCGAAGATGGCGCCCGCGAGCTGCGCCGGCGGACGGACGGCACGCCGCGCGATACCCTGCACGTGCTCGGCTCCTGGGAGCGCGCGGGGCTCTGCCACTGGGACGGCGACAAGGTGCGCGTGGAACGTGAGGCGCTCGACCGCCTGTCCGCCGGACTCAAGGTCCAGACGTCCTACGGCTCTGTGTTCCACGGCGCGCAAGAGCCGAGCGTTACGGGCGTCGAACTCGAGATCGCCGAGTGGGTTCGACTGGCGGGCGATCACGCCAGCGTAGCGCTGCTCGGCAACCTGGTCGGCAAGCCCAAAGCGGAGCTCGAAGAGGGGGTCACCGCCCTCGTGGGCGCGGGCGCGATCCGTGCCGAAGGTGGGGCGCTCGCGCTGCTCGACACGCTGCCGCGCGACACGCGATGGACGGTCGCACGCACCCAGCAGGCCCGCAAGCGGTTGGTGACGGAGTTGGCCGCGGGAACCACCGGGCGGTTTGCACATTTGTTGCAGCTGGGCGACGCGTCTGGGCTGGTGGATGAGGCGATTCAGGTGGCCGGATCGGCGGAGCACACAGGACGGGTGACGCAGGCGTTTGCGATCGTCGGAGAGGCGGTCACGTTTGCGTCTCGTAGCGAAGCGCATGAGGGCTGGGGGGCGCTGCTGCAGCACTACGCGGTGTTGGCACTGGCGGCACAATCCCCGCGGCTGTTGGACGTGGCGCTGTATGCGTGTTCGCGCGCGGTGGGGCACGCGGCCGAGGCTTCGGGCATCTGGCAGCTCTTGGATGCCGCGCGGATTGTTCGGTACGTGGAGCGCACAAACCATCGCTCGCTACGGGCGGCGCAGGCGGTGCGCCCGTTCGAGCATCTGGGTTTGGAGCGCTGGCGGCGCGCGATCATCGTGCAGGCGGGCTACTGTTTGCCCCCGAACGAGCACGCCCGCATGGTCGAGCACCAGATGGATTGGGCGGCGGGCAAGGGCGTCGACGTGGAGGCCTCCGTTCGAGGTTGGCTGGGCAACGCGCGCTTCCGCCAGGGCAACTTCTCAGAGGCGGCGGCGTGTCACCTGACGTCGTTTCATAAGGCGCACTCTCCCTTGTTACGAATGGCGAGCGGTGTGAACGCGGCGAAGGCGCTGATGGAGTGTCATCGCGACGAGGAGGCGCTCGCGATGTCGCGGGCGGCCGCTGAACTTGCGGCAGACCTCCGGGCGCCGAGCATGGAACTGCGGGCGCTGTGGTTGGGGCGTGCGGTGGCCTATCGCGCCCGCGGCACCACGGGAATCGACCGGGAGCTGGTCGACGTGGCGCTGCGCACGCACGGACCGTCCGAGCGCTCACTGGTGCTCATGACCGAGGCCGCCGCGGCCTGGCGCGCGGACGACTTGGGCAACGCGGGCGAGCTGGCGTTGGAGTGCGCACGCGCCTTCGATGCGTCGGGCCAACGCGCTGCGGCGCTCACGTTGCGCGGACTCGCCTACCGGTGCGGCGCCATCGACCGCGACGAAGGCACCGACGCGTTGCTCGATGACGTACTGCGCGAACAGCCGGACTGGATCCGAACGCAAGCCCGCGCGCTCTGGAGCACCCACCCATTGGGGCCCGATATCGGTCCTCGATTGGATATTCTTGCGGAAGGGGAAATGCAAACACAGTCGACAGCGTGAATTGCAATTTCTCGGCGTCTATCGTGTCTAGAACCTACAAACAAAAACTCACTCGAAGGGAACGCAACATGAAACGCAAATCTGGAACCATCACCACTCGTATATTTGCAGTGGTCCTGTGCGGGCTGCTCGGCGTGCACTGCAGCCCGCACCAAGACGACACGGGCACGTTCACGCTCGGGCCTGATGAGGCGTCGCAGGCCTACGGACAAACGGCTACCGGCGGAATCGCGGGTGGTGGCGGTAGCCCGCCGACGTGGCCGGGCGCCGCGAACGTGGACCAAAGCAAACAATTCGGCGACGGCGTTATCGCGCTCTTTCGCGGGACCACGATCGTCGCGGTGGTGCGCGCCAAGCCAGACCCGGCCGATCCGGATAAGGCCCTGGAGTGGTTCTACACGGCCGACACCGACGATGATTGGTGGACCCTGATCGCGACCACCGTCCCAGTGCCCCTGGCCAACTTTCCAGATGGTACGCCGGACGAAATCGCCCGAAGTGCGTCGTCGTGCTTGGGTGTCAACGCGCCGCGGGCGGTGACGTGTTCCAATCGGCCGTCGGCGATCAACTACTTGGTGCACTGCACGGACACGACGGTTGGGGCGGCGGAGGAGTGGGCCCTGGTGTACAATCCCACGCCGGATGAGAGCTCCATCGTGGACTGGGACTCGGGGCTCGGGACGTATATCGGCGCCGGCGCGTTCAACGTACGTCAGCCGTCGGGTACGCGCGTGGCGGCCACCGCGTTTCGCGTAAACTCCAGCCACGCGTTTCAGTTCATTGGGGCGCAGAGCGCGACCTTGAGCACGTCGGAGCAGTTCCCGTTCCCGATGTCGTCGGTTTGTTTGTACGAGTTCGATCCGTCGGTGGAGCTCTGGAAGATGAGCGGCAACGACATCAAAGACGAGCTTGAGCCGGTGTTTGCGGGCGTGAACCGGTATCATCACTCCGACAACGGCGCGTCGAGTTCGCGTGCGTTGACGTGCACTTACGATACGCCCAACGCCAAGTGGGACTGCGTCTCGCCGTAGGCGCGGCACAGAGCAGCGTGACGGCACCCATACACACGGCGGATCGCGTGTGTGCTTGAGACCCCGCATGTGGGGGGGTATGCTACCGTATACTCTCCAGTAAGCTCCGGGAATGTTCATCATGGGTGACCCCACTATCCCCGCCGAACGTCTCGTGCCAATGCGCGCGGAGACGCCTGTCGCAACGACCGTGCACCGCACGATCGCTGGCCGATATCGTCTCCTTACGCCGCTTGGTTCGGGCGGATTTGGCACGGTCTGGCGCGCACAAGACTCCGTCACCAAGACGTGGGCCGCTGTGAAGCTGTTGTCGTTTAGCGATGCTGGAGACGTGCGCCGGTTTCGCGACGAGGTCGCGTTGTTGCGTTTGCTCGACCTGCCTGGCGTTGTGCGTTTGCTCGACGACGGTGTGGATGCGGGCACGCCGTTTTTGGTCACCGAGATCGTCGAGGGCTCGCCGTTTCCACGGGCGCCGCGGCGCGACGCGACAGGTTGGGACGCCATCGCGCAGCCCACCTTTGCGCTGCTTGAGGCGCTCAGCCGCGTTCATCACGCCGGCGTGGTGCACCGGGACTTGAAGCCGGCGAACGTGCTGGTGTCTGCGGAACACAAGCCGACCATCTTGGACTTTGGCGTGAGCTGGGGCCCCGGCTTCAGCGACTCCGAGAAGGGCGGCCACGTGGCCGGTACCCCTGCGTATTTGGCGCCGGAGCAGGCCATTGGACGGCCGGGCGATGACCGCACTGATTTGTATACGCTCGGCGTGATGCTCTTCGAGTCGCTGAGCGGCCGCTTGCCGCACCGGGCGGCGTCGGCGAGCGAGCTCCTTGTTGCCAAGGTGAACACGGCGCCGATGTCACTCCGCGAAGTCGCGCCCTGGGTGCCGGTCCATGTGAGCACCACCATCGACCAGATGTTGTCCTTGCGTCCCAATGCGCGGCCCGGCTCCGCGGCGACGGTGCTGGAGATGCTCGGCGGCGCCCACACGCACCGCGACCTCGCCCGGCTTGGTGATCCAACGCTGGTGGAGCGCATCGGCGTACGGTTGCTCAATCGGGAGTCCATCCGCGTGTTTGGAAACCCCGGCAGCGGTCGAACCCGCCTGCTCGGAGACGTAGGCGAATGGCTTCGGGAGCGGCACGCGAACGTGGTTGAGATCAACGCGATGACCTACCCGGAGGACGTCGCGAAGGTGCCTGAACCTGCACCCGACTTTAGGTTCGAGGGGGACGGCGGGAGCGGCGCCGCGCCCACGATTGTGATGATTGAGGACACGGAGGAGCTGGACGACCTTGTTGTGGACGCGCTCGAAGACGTCATCGCCAAGCACACCGTGTTGCGATTGGTAGACGCGCCGGCGGTCGCGGAATTCTCGGTCCCGCGCTTGCTCGAAGAGGACCTGCGCGACTTGTTCCACGGACCCGACTTGGTGCTGCACTTGAAGGAGGATGGCGCTCACGAGCTGGCCAAAGCGACGGACGGCACACCCCGGAACGTGCTGCACGTGCTCGCCGCCTGGGAGCGCGCTGGCCTGTGCCATTGGGACGGCGACAAGGTGCGCATTGAGCGCGAGTCGCTCGACCGGCTGCAGGCCGGCCTGCAGGTGCACACGTCGTACGGAAGCGCGTTCGATGGTGAGGACACCGAGGCTACGGACGAGCAGCTCGAGATCGCCGAGTGGATCCGCCTGGCCGGAGAGAACGCCAACGTGGCGATGCTGGGCAACTTGGTCGGACAGCCGACGGAGAGCGTGCAAGCGAACGTGACGGCGCTCATCCAGCTCGGGGCCGTACGTGAGCATGGCGGCGGCGGGCTCGGGCTCCTGGATACCCTCCCGCGAAACTCACGTTGGTCGGTCGAACGCACGCAACAAGCCCGAAAGAAGCTCGTCGCCAGCCTGAGCGGCGAGGGCACCACCCGCTTTGTCCATCTGCTCAAGCTCGGCGATGTGGAGGGCGTGGTCCAAGAGGCCGAACGCATTGCCGCGGAGGCGGAGCGCAACGGCCGAGTGGTACGGGCGTTCGCCGTGGTCGGGCAAGCGATCGCGTTGGCGAGCCGCGAAGGCGAGATCGCCGCCTGGGACCGCCTGCTCGGGCACTACGTTACGTTGGGCCTGTCCGCCCAATGCCCGCGGCGTCTCGACCTTGCCTTGTACGCCTGCTCGCGCGCGGTCGGCCACGTGAGCCGCGCGTCCAGCATGTGGCAGCTGCTCGATGCCGCGCGCATCGTTCGATACGTGGAGCGGTCGAACGAGCGGGGGCTTCGCACGGCGCGTGGGGTACGCGAATTCGAAGACCTGGCGCTGGACCGCTGGCGCCGCGCGATCGTGTTTCAGGCCGGCTATTGTTTGTCTCCGCAGGAGCACTTCGGGTTGGGTGACGAGGCGTTGCAGTGGGCAGCCGATAAGTCGGTCGATGTGAGAGCTTCGGTTCGTGGATGGGTGGGCAACACGTACTTTAGACTCGGCGACTACGAGTCGGCCGCGGAGTGCCACCTGTTTGGGTTTGAGAACACGACGTTCCCCATGTTGAAGGCGGTATCAGGCGCGAACGCTGCGAGGGCCTTGATGGAGTGTCATCGACATGAAGAGGCGCTCGCGGTGGCGCACGCGGCGGCAGAGCAGGCGGCCGAGATTCGCGGGTTTGGAATGGAGCTGCGCGCGCTATGGTTGGGACGTGCGGTCGCTTACCGAACTCGGCAGACTGACGGGGCGGATGCCGCGTTTGTGGAGGTGGCCCACCGCGCGAGTCCGTCCGTTCGATCCGTGGTGCTGATGACCGAATCGGCGGCCGCGTGGCGGGCGGGGAGGCTGGAACTGGGCGGCGAGTTGGCGATCGAAGCGGCGCGCGCGTTCGACGCTACCGGCCAACCGGCTTCCTCCCTGGTGATGCGTGGGCTCGCGTACCGGTGCGGGGCGTTGGAGCGAACCGCGGAGGTCGACGCCGAACTCGAAGCGACGTTGGGGACGCAACCGGAATGGATGGCGGATCAGTTACGCGTTCTGTGGAGTTCGGAGCCTTTAGGCCCCGACTCCGGAGAACGAATGGACATTCTGTCCGAAGGCGAACTGCTCCCGTAACCGCAGTTCGCTTCCTCTGAACAACCGTGCAGAACGCACAAAACGCGAGGATTGAAATGAAAAGAAGAGTCAATACGAGACCAGTACTCAGGTGGGCGTGTGTTCTGACAGGCGCTTGTCTGTTGATGTCTGGGTGCTCCGGTGGCGTGTCGCCGTCCGATGCCTCCTCGGGCGCGACGTCCGCACGCGCGGCCACGCGCCCAGTGCCTCTCGCAGTGAATCTCCCCGCCGCGGAACAGCGCCAACGTCAGATGGGAGATGACTTTGTTGCGTTCGTCGACCCGTCCGGCGTCATCGTCGGTGTCGGGTTTAGCCACGCCGTTCATGCGGACCCAGACAAGCGGGAAGAGTGGTTCTACATGGATGACGTTTACACGGACTGGTGGGAGTTGCTCACGGACACGATTCCTGTTCGCATTTCGGGGTTGAGTATCTGGAAGGCGAGTAAGCACACCTCCGGGGCACCAGACCACGACCAGAACCTGCTCGCGGCTTTGGCGTCGAGTTGCCTCGGAGCGGATCTGATCGGGTATCATCCGGGGCCGTTTGATTGCACGTACGGACCGTCCACGATCAGCGCGACGTACTGCAACACAACGCATACCGCCGCGGTGCGTCAGACGTATGTGTCGTACACGCCCACGTCCAACCCTGGGACTTCACTGTCTGCGTGGGATCTAACGAGTTGGGACGTAGGGTTCGCATTCGACTACGTACAAACGACCGGTCGGCAGGCCGTAACGGCCGCTCGGGTCAAAGGAACGCAGTTTCAGTTTCTCGGTTCTCATTCAAACAGTGCGAGCCAACATTTTCCCTTCTCTACTTCGATCGGCTGCTTCGAAGAGCATACACAATACGCGAACCTCTGGTCGAAGACCCCGTCAACTCTCCACAGTCAACTTGAACCCCTCTTCTCGGGTACCGATCACACGCACCACAACGTACCAGGCAGTTTCGCGGTCGATGACAGCCTGTCGTGCTCTTACAGTTTCGTGGACTCAAAGTGGACGTGCTCTGGCGCATCGTTGGCGGTCGCGAGTGAGCAGGACGCGTATCCGCCGAGCGCCTGCGACTCAGGCTTTCATGGTGGTACGCCCGACTGTATTGACGAGGACGGATCGTACTTCGGTCCGTCCGTCGTTGTCGTGAACGGGGAGTGTAGCGGGGTCTGGATTCACCCCAACTATGTCCTAACGGCCGCGCACTGCGTGATGTCGGAATGGCGTCCGGCTCGATTCGTTGAGGAGGGAGAACGGAATCCTGGATTGGTGGGTCGTAGCTGGCTCGGACGGAGACGATTCACGCGACGTCTCCTCCGAGCGGGGTATCCAGACTTCCGGTGCCCTGTTGCGGCATTGTCCGAATGCCCGGCTGGGTACGAAGAAACACAATTCGAATCGTGTCCGGTGGATGCGAACGTGTCGGTTGAGTGGGCGGCTTGGCCGGAGATGTACCGCTCACCTCTCCCGCGGGAGCCTCTGTCCGACTCAGGGACGGCGACGGTGATGCCAGGTTACCAGGCGTGCCGAGCGCCGCGGACGGATGCTGTTGTCGCGTGGCAACATGATCTAGCGCTTGTTCGGGTGGATTCACTTGCGGAATCCGTGGCATCGGTTCTCGGTACTGAGCAAGTCCCATGCGGCCTACTTGCTGCGCTGCCCGTGGCCGGTGAGCTGAACGGAGAGGCTACCCGGGTTGTTGGCTACGGAGCGGACGGAGAGTTGACCGATAGTCGTGAAGGGTTTGGCGTTCGGAGGTACCTCGACTTACTCGAACCCCCCTACGGTTCGGAGGTCCGAACCATCCCTGCAGGAGACCACTTCAATCTGGACTGGTTGAGTGCGACGCGGGCGGGTGATTCCGGCGCACCGGTATTCGGGCGACTCGGTGATCTTGTGGCTGGCACGCAGTCAGAGGTTCTTGGAACCGTTGCGAATACCGCAGGATTGGGGACGCAGTTTCAGAGCTTGTTGCCCGGAACAAGCGCGCGGAACTGGGTAGACGGTGTGCTCGCGGGGCAGTCGAATACCTGCCTTGAGAACGTGAACGGGACCCGTCAGCCGTAAAGCGCTCGAGCGGGTGGCTGCGCTTCTTGCTTGCGTCGTCGCATGACCCGCACCACGCGGCTCGCTCGGCGCGAGCGGGTGTGGAGGACCGACGCGCAGCTGTGGCAGCGCAGCTTCCACGCGTTGTGCCTCGACTGCCCAACCGCGGTGGCGTGCGCGATCGCTTACGTGGTTGCCAACCCGGCGAAGTATCGACCGCCGCGCTGGCGCTCGCGCTAACGTGCTCCGATCGGCTGCCGTCTACGCCTAGCGGCGGCGGGGTGTGCCTTCGCTGGCTTCCGCTTCCGTCTCCGCGCCGTCACCGCGCACCGGCAAACCGGCGTTGAGCTGCTCGTGGGGCTCATCGATGCCCGGCGCCGCTGGCGTCACGGCCTCGAGCGCCAGCAGCCGGCGCATGAACCGGGCGTAGGGGCCGCGCTGCATCAAGCGCTCGGCGAAGGTGGCGCTGATCCACTCGATCGGCCAGCTGCTCGCCATGTACCGGAAGTTGTGCAGATCGACGGGGTAGCGGTACTCGCCCCACGTGTTTTCCACTTGGCTGACCACCGTCCAGAAGTACGACAGCAGGCTCCAGGTGTGGATGCTGCTGTGCGGCGAGCGCTCCTTGGCGTTCACCGACGCGCGCACCTGCGGGGCCGTGCCGAGCGTGATGCGTTCGTCTTCGATGGCGTCGCGAATCAGCGCGGCGGTGTTGCGCTCGTAGGTCATGAAGGTCATCGAGTCGACCACGTCGCCCGCTTGGTCGAGCCAGTCGTACGCGTCCGTAAACGCGGGGGCGTCTCCCCAGTTAAAGCTGGTGCCGTCGACCCAGTACGGCAGGTCCACATGCAGCGGCAGGTCGGCGTAGCCGTTGGTGTCGAGGAACACCCGGACGTCTACGTAGGTGTCGTACAAGTGCGCGAACAGCTCGGCGCGGGAGGCCGTCGCTTCACCCCAAAACGCCGAGGCGTCGGTGGCGCACGAGGGCGCGGTGCCCGTCCCGTAGTAGCCCGCCTTGAATTGGTGCGGCTCCACATCCAAGTGCAGGCCATCGAACCGGGCCGTTGCGCCCAGCGATGTGCCCAGCGGGGTGCCGGGCGGATCGTCGTGGAAGTCGA
The DNA here is from genome assembly GCA_965367675.1 of uncultured Myxococcales bacterium. GTDB lineage: Bacteria > Myxococcota_A > Bradymonadia > REDH01 > REDH01 > CBDUJZ01. The sequence goes on from CBDUJZ010000119.1 coordinate 10,354, forward strand.
TCAGCCGCTCTTGGATCTGCTCCAGCAGCCGGTCTCGGCAGTCGGCGCCGGGGAAGATGAAGTGCGGCGCGCCGAGCAGCAGCTGGGAGTCGATGCCAGCATTGTCGAGGCGCTGGTTCCAGGTCGCGATGTCGGTGCGGTGCGCGGCGGTGAGCGCCGACGACGGCCCGTATCCGCCGTACACCCGGTCCACGCGCCAGGAATTCAGCCGGGACACGGCCCACGCCTCGCGCGCGTCGTCGCCCACGATGGTGCTCGTGCCGTACACGTGACCGGTGTGGTTGTGCATCCAGATGCCGCGGTTCGGCGGGCGGAAGAGAGTCGCGATGACCCACTCTAGCTCAAGCGCTTCGGCGTTGGTCTGTAGCGCTGCCGCATCGTCCGAGCTGCCGCTCTGAGCGGGCGCGTTGGCGCCGGGTGTGGTGGCGCCGGGCGCGTCGGCGGGCGGGGCGTCGACGACGGCCTCCGCGCAGTGGGTAAGGCCGAGCAACGAGAGGCCCGCGAGGACCTTGGTGAACCGAGAGGTGTGTTTCATGGGGGCGTTGTAGCGAAAGGTGGGCTGCGAGGACAGCGTTCAATGTCCGGCGCCGTCGGGCGACGGGCGGGTTTGCACGTGACGAACGTGCGCCAAAGCGCTAGGCGATGCGCCGAGTGGCGCCGTCGCTGAGCCGCAGCCCAGAACCTTGCCCGCAGAGTACCGTGAGTGATTCGACCGACAACTTGCCCGCCGATTCCACCGACGACCCGCCCGTGACCGAGGGCGCTGAGTCCAACGAAGCGACTGAGCCGGTCGCCGAGGGTGAGACCGTCGAGCGCATCGCCGCCTTGGTGGGCCTGCTTGAGGACATCTACGAGGATCGTGGGCTGCTGGCCGATGTGCCGACCGAGCTGCGCGAGCGTTTTCTGACCGCCGCCGGCCGTGTGTCGCGACCCGACAAGGGCGCGCGCAAGAAGCTCGCGCGGGCGCGGATTCGGAAGGCGAAGCTCAAGAAGCGGGAGCAGGACGAGGCGGTGCTCGACAAGACGGGCATCCGTGAGATGCGCACCAACCCGATCTTCCTGACCCCACGCCGCAACGCGCTCGGCCGCAACGTCGTGCCGGCCCTTGAGGATGGCTCGGCGGTCGCGGATGCGGCGGCCCCTGAGGCGACGGTGGATACGGGAGCCGAGCAGACGGCCTCGGCGGGCGCGGAAACGACGCCGCCGCAGAGCGAGCCGATCGGCACGGTGCATGACGCGCGTGTTTGTTATGTTTGCCAAGCCGAATACAAAGATATCCACTACTTTTACGATCACCTGTGTGTGAGGTGTGGTGACTTTAACTTTGTAAAGAGAACGCAAGTCGGCGACCTGAACGGGCGCGTTGCGTTGGTGACGGGCGCACGTGTGAAGATCGGCTACCAGGCCGCCATCTTGTTGTTGCGTTCGGGCTGTCGCGTCGTGGCCACCACACGTTTTCCGCGGGATGCGGCGCGTCGTTACGCTGCCGAAGAGGACTTCGCCGAGTGGGGACACCGACTGCACGTGCACGGCATCGACCTGCGGCACACGCCGAGCGTGGAGTCGCTGTGCAAGCACCTGCTGTCGACGCTCGAGCGGCTCGACTTTATTATCAACAACGCCTGTCAGACGGTGCGGCGTCCGCCTGGTTTCTACGACCACTTGATGAACGCGGAGCTGGCGGTCGACGGAACGCTGTCGTCGCGCGAACGCAGCCTGCTGGGCACAAACACGGCGGGCACGTCGTTGCCGCTGGTGCAGGACTCGGGGGCCGGAGCGGTTGGCGATGTGGTGTCGGCGGAGCTCAGCCAGTTTGAGTTCTTGCCGGAGGACCGTGAGCGCGGCGAGCACTTGTTCCCGAAGGGTGAGCTGGACGCGGACGAGCAACAGGTCGACTTGCGGACCGTGAACAGCTGGCGTCTCAAGATGGCCGAGGTGTCGGCGGTGGAGCTGCTCGAGGTGCACCTGATCAACGCGGTGGCGCCGTTCATCCTGAATGCGCGCCTGAAGCCGCTCATGATGGCTGTGCCCACTGCGGACAAACACATCGTGAACGTGTCGGCCATGGAGGGGCAGTTCTACCGGGCGTTTAAGACGGAGCGGCACCCGCACACGAACATGGCCAAGGCGTCGCTCAACATGATGACGCGCACGGCGGCGCTCGACTACATCGAGGACGGCATCCACATGAACAGCGTGGATACGGGCTGGGTGACGGACGAGGATCCGGTGAATTTGGCGGAGTCGAAGCGTGAGATGCATCGGTTCCATCCGCCGCTGGACATTGTGGACGGCGCGGCGCGCATCGTGGACCCGATCTTCAGCGGGTTGAACACGGGCGAGCACACGTGGGGCCAGTTCTTGAAGGACTACAAGATAACGGACTGGTAGCGCGTTTGTGATGCGAGGGGCGGAGGGCGTGGCGAGGTTGCGACGAATCGTGACCCCGCGTAGGAATAGCGCGCGCGAATCGACGCGCTTCACGCCTTGCCGGTCCAATCATGGTTCACGACAACACTCTCGCCTTGCGCAACCGTTCGACTCTTTCTGTCTCGCGATGGGTGGCGCTGCTTGCGCTCTCGTTGTGGGTGACCGCGTGCGCGGGGACCGATCCGACGTCGTCGATTCCGGAGCGGGGCGGCGAAACGGATAGCGGACGTGTGATTCCCGACACGGGCCCGGACGACGCGACGGTGGACACGGCGACGGACGCGGTGGTCGCCGAGGACACGTCGAGTGACGCGGACGTTGCGATCACGGACGCGGACGGGGACGTGGCTGCCGACACTGGCGAAGACACGATCGGCGTGGACGTTGTGGCGGATGCCCCGTTGGACACGGGCGTGGACGCCGCTCCTTGCGTAGGCTTGGGCTGCGCGTGCACGACGGCGAACGCGGGCTCCGTTTGCGGCGGGCTGTCGTGTGTGGACGGCGTGTGTTGCGAGTCGGCCTGCGCCGGCCTGTGCCGCTCGTGCAGCCAGCCCGGCAGCGAAGGCCGCTGCACCAACTACGCCGCCGGCATCGACCTGGACTCGGACTGCGAAGCGACCCCGCAAACGCTGTGTGGTTTGAACGGCGAGTGCAACGGCCTGGGCGCCTGCGGCTACTGGGGTTCGGAGGCGAGTTGCAACGACGGACAAGCCTGCAGCGTGGGAGATTCCTGTGACGGAACGGGCACTTGCCGCGGCGAAGTGCCGAGCACGTGCGGACCTGGACCGACGAACGAGTGCTGCGAAGGCACGTGTACGGACGGGGCGGGATGCACGACCGTCGCGGGCGCTTGCGCCGACGCGTGCGGCACCAACTCGCTGACCGTGGGCACCGCCTGCGCGGGCTGCGGAAGCGCGGGCGCGAACGGCGTGTGTGCCGGTGGCGCTGTGCACCGCTGCGACGCCGAGGTGCACACGGCGTGCGCCGAGCAGTCGTGCGGCGGCGAGCGATACTACTGCACGAACACGGGCGGCTCTTGGGCCTGGCGCACGTCTACCGGTTGCGACGACGCGAAGGCGTGCACGTACAACGACCAGTGCATCGCGGGCGCTTGCACCGGCACGACGATCACCTGTGATGACACCACCTGCGCGACGCGCTCGTGCAACGGCACCGCGACCTGCACGTCGACGCCGAACACCGGCGCGACCTGCGACGACGGCAACCTGTGCACGTACAACGACGTGTGCGGCGCGACGGGCTTGTGCGGCGGCACGGCCATCGCGTGCACGAGCGGCGAGTGCATGACGCGGAGCTGCAACGGCGGCTCCACCTGCACCGAGACGCCGCGCACCGGCCAAACGTGTGACGACGGAAACCTGTGTAGCTACGGCGACACGTGCAGCGCCGCGGGAGTCTGCGTGCCCACGGCCACCATCACGTGCGATGGCGGTACGACCTGCCTGGGCGATGTCTGCAACGGCACCGACACCTGCGGCAGCGCGCCGCGCAACGTGGGCGCAACGTGCGACGACGCCAACCCGGAGACCGACGACGACGTGTGCTTGGCGTCCGGCGTGTGCGAAGGCACGGACGGCTACCCGCCGCCGGCGGAAGCGTGCGCCAACGGCAGCCAAAGCCGCGACCGCTGCTCGGGGGCCCGCGTGATTTCGCGTCTTCAGGCAGGCATGGGCGGGTGGTCGATCACGGATGACACCTGCTCAGCGCGAAACCGGTTCGACGATAGCGGCAGCTGCTGGGACGGAAACGCGGACCACGCGTATCGAATCTTCCTGCGGGAGGGTGAGGGCATCACCGCGCGTCTCGAGACGGGCGAAGGCTGCAGCGCGTCGTCCTGGAGCGGTACGCTCAAGCTGTACGAGACGCTCGGGGAGGCCGACCTGTCGTGCTCGTCGTCTCGGCGGCCGTATTGCGAAGACTACGAGAGCGATCAGACGGCGCGGTACGTCGCCACGCAAGACGGTTGGCTCGTGATCGTCGCGGACGGAACGCACGCCTCGGATGACGACGGCGCCTACCGTTTGACCGTCGGGTTGGCGTGTCGCAACGGCGATTGCAGCTGTCCGTAGTTTGGCCGCGCCCGGACGATAGCGGGGTGCGCGCGGGCGATGCGTGGTAGAGGTCTCACTCGCCCGTTGAAGTCCGCGCCGCACAGCCCCACACCCGCCCATGGCTCTCCCGTCTAGCCTCCATCGCTTCACCATCGACCTGTCGGACGTGGACCGCGGGGTGTACGAGCAGCTCGAGTTTCGGCTCGTCAAACACCCGTCGGAGTCCACCGAGTACGCCCTCGTTCGCGTGATCGCGTACGCGATGGAGTACGCCGAGTTCTTGGAGTTCGGCCCCGGCCTGTGTGAGTCGGAGGTGCCGGCGTTGTCGACCATGAACGAGCACGGCGGCATCGGCGTGTGGCTCGACATCGGCGGTCCCAGCGCCGACCGGTTGCACAAAGCGACCAAGGCGGCCGACCAAGTGATCATCTACACGCACCGCGACCTGGAGCCGCTCTACAAGGAGTGGTCGAGTCGCTCGATTCACCAGGCGGAGTCCATCCGCGTGGTGCACGTCCCGCGCCCGCTACTCCGCGATTTGTCGCCCACGTTGGACCGCAACAACGCGTGGACGCTGCTCCGCACCGAGGGCGTGTTGTACGTGACGGTGAACGACGAGACCTACACCGGCGAGCTCACCGAAGCGGGCGTGTTGGCGCCCGAGTAGGGTTCGGGTCAGCCTGGGTGGATAGGTCGTTTTTCTGCGCGTCCTTCGACAGGCTCAGGAAGGGTTTGGGGGCAGCTTTATGTGGTCCTTCGACAGGCTCAGGAAGGGGTTTGTTGGCCAATTTATGCGGTCCTTCGACGGGCTCAGGAAGGGTTTTGGTGGCAAATTTTTGGGGTCCTTCGACGGGCTCAGGATGAGTTTGGTT
>CBDUJZ010000120.1:0-15520 GCA_965367675.1 uncultured Myxococcales bacterium
GCGAACGACGCGACCCGCCACTTGTCGTAGCCCGCGCCCCCGAATTGTGGCAGTGGAATCGGCATGATTCACTTCAACAACGTGGCCAAGTACCACGGTCGCCAGATTCTCTACGTCGACGCCAACTTCTCCGTATTCGCGGGTGAGAAGGTGGGCCTCGTGGGCCCCAACGGCTCCGGCAAATCGACCATCTTTCGCGTGCTCGTCGGCGACGAAGAGCCTGACGACGGCAGCGTAAGCGTCGAGAAGCGCGCCAAGATTGGGTACTTCGACCAGAACGTCGGTGAGATGGCCGGCCGCAGCGTGCTCGACGAGGTGCTCGCCGGCGCCGGCGAAATCTCGGAGCTCGCCGCAGAGGTACGCGAGCTGGAGGGCGCGATGGCCGACCCCGAGCGCGGCGACGAGCTCGAAGCGTTGATCGACCGCTACGGCGTCGTGCAAGCACGCTTCCAAGAGCTCGACGGGTACGCCCTCGACGCGCGCGCCCAAGAGGTGCTCGCCGGACTCGGCTTCCGCCCGAACATGGTCGAAGGCGACGTCGGCGACCTGTCCGGCGGTTGGAAGATGCGCGTGGCCCTGGCGCGAATTCTGCTCATGCAGCCCGACATCCTGCTGCTCGACGAGCCGACCAACCACCTGGATTTGGAGTCGATCATCTGGCTTGAGCAATGGCTGCGCGGCTTCGAAGGCGCGCTCATCCTGACGTCGCACGACAGCGCGTTCTTGAACCGCCTCGTGACCCGCATCTTGGACATCGATGGGGGCCAGATCCAGAGCTACGCGGGCAACTACGACTTCTGTTTGCAGGAGCGGGCCATCGCGGCCAGCCACGCCGAGGCGGCGTTCGACAAACAAGAGGCCATGCTCGCCAAGGAGCGGGCGTTCATCGCGCGCTTTAAGGCCCGCGCCAGCCACGCCGCGCAGGTGCAGAGCCGCGTGAAAAAGCTCGACAAGGTCGACCTGGTCGAGGCGCCGCGGCGTAAGGAGATCGTGGCGTTCCAGTTCCCCGACCCGCCGCGCTCGGGCGACGACGTAGTCCGCATCCAGAACGTGGGCATGCGCTACGGCGACCACGCGGTGCTCAAGGACCTGGACTGGCACGTGCGGCGTGGAGAGCGCTGGTGCGTCATGGGCGTCAACGGCGCCGGTAAGTCGACGCTGCTCAAGATCGCGATCGAGCGCACCGAACCCACCGAGGGCGAGGCGCGGCTCGGCGCGAGCGTCAAGCTGGGCTACTTCGCGCAGCACGCCATGGAGCTGCTCGACCCCAACCACACGGTGCACGAGTCGCTCGCGACAGCACATCCCGCGGCGTCCGTGGGCTCGCTGCGCAACTTGGCCGGTGCCTTCGGCTTCTCGGGCGACGACGTCGAGAAGCCGGTCCGCATCTTGTCCGGCGGCGAAAAGGCCCGGGTGGTACTCGCGCAGATTCTGTACGATCCGCCAAACGTGCTGGTGCTCGACGAGCCGACCAACCACTTGGACATCGACACCAAGACGATGCTCATAAAAACGTTGGAGCGTTTCGAAGGCACCATGCTCTTCGTCTCTCACGACCGCGCGTTCCTGCGAGAGCTCTCCACGCACGTGCTGGAGCTCGACGGTCTGGAGTCGCGACGATTCGATGGCGGGTACGCCGAGTACGTGGTCGACAGCGGTCGCGAAGCGCCGGGCGTAGGGTAGCGTGCGGTCGAACCGACATGTTCGATTCGACAACGCAGGCTGGGTCGTCACCGGCGCGGCATCTGGATTCGGGCGTGAGTTCGTCCGTCAGCTCAGCGCCAGCGGCGCGCGGGTGTCCGCCTGGGACCGCGACGCCGCCGGGTTGCAGACACTTTCGGCCGAGCACGGCGCCGCGCATACGGCCGTCGTCGATGTGACAAACCGAGATGCCGTGCGCACCGCGTTCGCCGACGCCGTCGCGGCGGTTGGGCCGCTGGCGGGAGTCGTAAACTCAGCCGGTGTGCTGGTCACGGGGCCCGCCGAGGAAACCGGCGCCTCCGAGTTTGCGCGCATGTTCAGCGTGAACACACAGGGCAGTATCCACGTGGCGCTCGAGGCGCTGCCGGCGTTGCGCGAAGGCGCCAGTCCAGGCCAAGCGCCCGGCCACGTGCTGCTCATCGCGAGCGTCGCCGGACTGCGCGGATACCCAGGGCTGGCGGCCTACAGCGCGTCCAAGTGTGCGGTGGTCGGCTTCGCGCAGGCGCTGCGCGCAGAGGTGCTCGCGAGCGGTGTCTCGGTGTCGGCGCTGTGTCCGCCCCAGGCGAAGACGCCGATGGTCGACAACCTGTCGCAACTCCCTGAAATCTATAAGGTATCGGGATACGTGACCGCAGAGACGGTCGCCGCGCAGGCGCTCCGGGCGTTGCACCGCGGACAGGCCGGCGTGCTCGTCACCGACGCCAAGAGCCGCTGGTTGCGGCGCGTGGATCGCTTGGCCCCAGGACTCGTCGACCGACTGGTGCGGCGTCTCAGCGGCAACGGATAGGCAGGTGCCGCTAGAGCGTTAACCACCGGAGAAAAGCTCGCGCGGCGGAGGGCATTTCTCGCGCCCCATCAGCACCCACCGAAGCTGATGTGGCGGACGACACGGGTACTGGCCCTATGGCGCCAAGTTCACGCGTTCGGCAGCGACTGCTAGTACAGGAACTCGAGGGTCAGGCCGCCGCCCCAGAGCCAACCTTCGCTGCCGAATCCTGGCCAGCCGGGGTTGTTCGTCTGCAGTCCCGCAGCCTCGGCGACCGGCTCCTGGAAGCGCGTGTCGATGGCGTCGTCCGGGAACTCGTCGATGACCAGACCGGGGTTCGACGCGCCCGGGGTGGTGTCGGGCGTGAGCTTGGCCTGCTCGCGCGGCATCAGGCGCCGCAGGTGCGACTGCAGCCCGACGTTGAGCGTGCGTCCCCACAGGTCGAAGCTGCGCGAGATGCTCGCCGCGCCGCCGATGCGGTCGTTGTCCACGTAGTTGGTGCGACCGGTCTGCAGCGGGATGGGCGTCGGCTCGTAGCTCAGGTCCATGCCGGCCTTGAAGCGCTCCCACGTGAGGCGCGTGCCGATGGACGGCGTGATGGTGTTCAACCACGCGTAGTCGCCCGTCGGGTGGTCGTTCTGCCGGTCTACGTAGCCGGACCACGTGCGGTACACGGCGCCTCCGGTGAGGCTCACGCGCAGCGATTCGCGCGACGGGAGCACGATCTCGCCACCCAAGCCGAACTGCCACGGCATGTAGTCGAGGATGGCCGTCCGCGTGGCGGTCTGGTTGTCGCCGTCCGCGAGGATGGTCCCGATGTCGACGCCGACCTCGAACTGGTTGGGCGAGTGCACGGTCGCGGTGATGGTGCCCGCGTCTTCGCCGAATTCGTAGGCCAGCGATGCGTAGGGCGCCACGTTGATGGACACCTCGATGTCGGTGGAGAGTTCGAGGGAGCCGGATTGGTCGTTGCCGTCGGCGACGAAGGTCTGCGCGGCGGCGGTGGTGCGCAGCCGGATGCCAACGCCAACGCCGACCGTGAACCCGTCGAAGAGCTCGCCCGCGAGCGCGATCGCGACGGAGGGCGCGGACAGGCGGTCGCTCAACAGCTCAGGGTGCAGGCTGTTGGTGAAGAACTGCTCGCGCTCGTCGGAGAAGAACTGCGAGCCGCCCGTGAAGTTGCCCATGGGCACGAGGATGTACGCGCCCATGACGAGGCGTCGGCCGAACAGCGGGTGCACCAGCCCGATGGACGCGTAGGGCTGCGCGGAGCTGCCGTCGGCGCCGCCCTGACGCGGGCGCGCGGCGAGGTTGCGCTGGCACCGACCGGTGGCGGGGCTGCAGCCGTTCTCGACCCAGTCGGTCGGGAAGGTCGGCGTGTCGAAGCCGCTCAGGTCCGGGCTGTAGGCGTCCAGAATCGAGAGCGGGACGTCGACGTCGGAGCGCCCCATCAGGCTCATGGAGACGGAGTCTTGGACCATGAAGAAGCCGAACGACAGCCGCCGGGGGACACGCGTGAGCAGCGCGGGGTTGAAGTGCGCAGAGGGTACGCCGGGTGAGGCGAAGCGCGCGTTCATGCCGCCGCCGTTCTCGCCGCCGATGACCTCAAAGAGCGGCGACGCGGAGGCGCGCTCAGGCGCGATGAGCTGCGTGGAGAGCAGCGCCGCGGCGCAGACTGTCGGGAGAAGCCAGCGTGATGTCATGGTCTCTCGAAGGGGATGAGGTCTTGGACGGCGAAGCAGGTGTCGATGTCGGCGGCCTGCCGGAAGTCGGGGCCGACGCGGACGAACCGGGCGTGGTGGTCGCCCTCAGGGTCTGGCGCGGAGCCGGCTTCGAGCAAGCCACATCCGCCGGTGCAGCCGGTCACGCTGAGCAACACCTCGACGCTGTCGTAATTGAAGCCGACCTCGAAGTCGTCGAGCGTCTCGGGGGTCGGGTGCCGTTCGGGCGTGCTGAAGAACTCGTTCCAGTCGCGCTGGATGACGTTGCGCGTGCCGCGGACGGCGCCGCCGACCTGGTAGGCCATGCCGAGCTCGCCGTCGTTCTCCGGGTCGTCCGCGCCGGTGGGGTCTTCGGGCGTCGGCAGCGGGTTGTCCGCGTCGAGCACGTCGAGTTCGAGGTAGTCGGAGAAGCTTGTGGGCAGGAACGAGGGGTCGGCGCCGCGCACCCAGAACCAGCGCTCCAGTCGCATCTCGCACGTGCCATCGTCAGCATCTCGGAACAGCCCTCGGCGGCCGATCGGGCTGTTGCGCTCCATGAGCGCCTGCGTGGTCGCCCGCGTGATCGTCACCGACGCCGCGCCCTCCACCTGGATGCCGCAGTTGAAGCCATCCACGATCTCGATCTCGTCTCCGCGGTCGACGATTTCCAGGTAGTACCAGTTGTTGGACCGCTGGGGCGACGAGAAGAGCGAGTCGAGCGCGTACGGCGAGGCCTTGGCCGCCCACATGCCGGTCATGTCGCATCCGAGCGTCTCGGCGTCCGACGTCGCGGCGTCCGATGCCACGTCAGCGACGGCGTCCTCGACACCCACGTCGGTGTTCTCTGTGGGGGCGACATCGTACTCGGCTTGGCAACCGATAACGGCCGTCGACGCGAGTGCACACAACGCGGCGCGACGACGCCACCGAAATCGTAACATGTTTCGATTCATAACAGCTGACGCGAGGTACGAAATCGGCGCAACACGTTGCGCTCGATAAACGCCCGCGGTGGCTCTGGATGCGGACTTGAGAGCGATTGCGAACGGGAAACGTCCCGTCGGTGCTCGTCGAGTGCCGCGAGGGTTCGGGGGCGCTTGAGGCGATAACATGAAGTGATCCCGCAGTGGATGCAACCCTGTCGTGGCATGTCGTTTTACGACGCGCTGCGTCACAGCGAGGCTGCCGCTGCGCACCATCGTGCTTGTTTCCGGGGCGCTGTCCTGCGACCCTCCGCGCTCGCTCCCAGAGGAAGCCATGCGCACACGTATCCTGACCGTTCTCGCCCTCGCCTCCGCCACGCTCACCGCTTGTGCCGACGACGCGCCCAACGACGCCGCCGACACCGGCGTCGATTCGGCCGACGTGGGAACGGATGCGGAGGCCGACGCCGAGCCCGCCGTGTGTGAGCACGGCATCGACGAGAACAACGACGGCGTGTGTGACCGCGAGGTGGCCGACTGGAGCCGAAACGCCACGCTGCCGGAGAGCGGCCAGCGAACGGACATCTACCAGGTCGGCGACGCCCTGCCCGACGTCGCCTCGCGCGGCATCGCGCACGCGTTTACATGGCCTGTGAGTGTGTCCGGCGTGCTGCTGCCGTGGGCGCCGATCGAGCGCATGCTCGACCCCGACACCGAAGACGCCAGCGTGCGCACCCTGCAGGGACTCGCCCGCAACGGGCTCGGCTTCGGCACCGTCGACGAGATGTACGAGTGGCTCGGGCTCGCCTACCACGACGGCAGCCCCGAAGCCTGGGACGGCGTTGCGTGGCCCGACAATGTGACCGAGGGCGACCCGCTCGGCGCGGGCGTCTTCGCGCTCGAGTCCGGCGACGAGGTGCTCAGCTTCTCGTGCGCCACCTGTCACTCGGCCGACCTGTTCGGCCAAACCGTGGTCGGGCTCACCAACCGGCAAGCGCAGGCGAACGAGTTCTTTAACGCCGCCGCCACGTTCTTCCCCGCCCTCACCCCGCAGTTCTTCGAGGACACGCTCAACGCGACCGACGCCGAGATCGAGCTGTTCGTCCGCACGCAGCGCAATCTCGAGATCATCGGCGTGAAGGTGCCCGAGGTCCGCGGCCTGGATACGTCGCTCGCGCAGGTGTCGCTGAGCCTGGCGCGCCGCGCCGAAGACGAGTGGGCGACGCCCGACCCCGCCGTGGCCCGCAACCCGCGCGAGAACCTGCTCGACGACTTCGTGTCCGACAGCAAGCCCGCGGTGTGGTGGAACATGCGCTACAAAACGCGCTGGCTCTCCGACGGCTCTATCGTGTCCGGCAACCCCGTTTTCACCAACTTCCTGTGGAACGAGCTGGGACGCGGCACGGACCTGCACGAGCTGCTCGGCTGGCTCGAGGAGAACGAGCACATCGTCGACGAGCTGACCGTCGCCGTGTTCGCCACCCAGGCCCCGCGCTGGGAAGCGTGGTTCGGCGCCGACTCCATCGACTTGGCGGCGGCGCAACGCGGCCAGGAGCTGTTCAACGGCACCTGCTCCGAGTGCCACGGCGTTTACGAGAAAGGCTGGGAGCGCGACGACGCGGACTCGTTGCTGCCGGCCGAGCTGCTGGCCAACACGCGGCTGTACTATCACGACCAGACGCCGGTGCTCGACGTGGGCACGGACCTGCAGCGCGCCGACGGCATGGTCGCCTTCGCGGACCGGCTGAACGAGCTGACCATCTCGCAGTGGATGGAGACGGTGGTCGAAGTGCAGCCGGGCTATGTGCCGCCGCCGCTCGACGGCATCTGGGCGCGCTACCCGTACCTGCACAACCAGAGCGTGCCCACGCTGTGCGACATGCTGACGCCGGCGGCCGAGCGCACGACGGAGTTCTGGATGGGCCCGTCGGCGAATGCGGACACGGACTACGACATGGACTGCGTGGGCTACCCCACCGGCGACGCGGTCCCCGAGTCGTGGCGCGAGGACGACCACAACCACTACGACACCACGCTCGAAGGGCTCGGCAACTTCGGCCACGACGAGTGGCTCACGGACGACGACGGCCAGCCCGTGTTCTCCGCCGCCGACCGCGCCGACCTGATCATGTTCCTGAAGACGCTCTAAGCGCACCCGTTGTAACCACAGCAGCCGTCGCATTCGCGGCACGGAGACCCGCCCTTGGCCTGGGAAGAACGAAAACGTCGGAAGCGCCTCGAGCGCGCGCTCAGAAGCGCACCTTCTTATGAACGTTGGAACGTCACAGCGAAGGCGCTCGACGCGCTCGACGGCAATGACGCGTGGCGCGAAGAGGACGAGTCCGCCTACTTCGACTCCGACCTGCTGCGCCGACACATCGGCGAGCTCGAAGCGCTGCGCTCTGTCGGGGACATCTCCGCGCTCGAAGCGACGGTCACCGAGAGCCTGTACCGCACGCTGCCCGATATCAGCGCGCCGCCGCTGTACGAACGCACCCACGTGGGCGAGTCGAAGATCATCGTCGGCGAGTATCTGGACGAGGCCGAGCGCGCGCTCACGTTCCTTGCGGAAGCGGACGTCCCGGGGTTCACGAAGGCGGTCAAGCGGGAGCGGTTTGAGCGGGCGTATCGCAACTTGGGACGCTCCACGCTCATGCTCTCGGGCGGCGCCGCCTGGGGCCTGTATCACCTGGGCGTGGTCAAAGCGCTGCTCACCCAAGGCCTCCTGCCCACGGTCATCTGCGGCTCCAGCATGGGCGCGATCGTCGCCTCCGGAATCGGCACGCGCACGGACGAAGAGCTGCGCACGTTCTTCGCCAAACCGGAGACCATCCACCGACGCGCGGTGGCTGTGAACGCGATCGGTGCGCTCATGCGCGGCGGCTCCGTGCTCAAGCTCGAGCAGCTTGAGGAGCACATTCATGAGAACGTCGGAGCGTGGACCTTCCAAGAGGCGTTCGAACGCACCGGGCGCGTGCTCAACGTGTCGGTCTCGCCCACACGCGCACGACAAAAGCCGCGGGTGCTCAGCCACCTGACCTCGCCCCACGTGTTGGTCGCCGACGCCACGGTCGCCTCGTGCGCCATCCCCGGATTCTGGCCCGCCGTTCGCCTGCGCGCCAAGAACCCGCGCACCGGCGAGCTGTTCGACTACGTGCCCACCGAAAAATGGGTCGACGGCTCCATGCGCAGCGACCTCCCGCTCCGGCGCGTAGGCCGACTGTACAATGTGAACCACTTCATCGTGAGCCAGGCGAACCCGTTCGTGGTGCCGTTCGCGGGCCGCAACTCGCACAGCTTCGCGCAGTCGGCCGCGCGGTTCGGCGGCTCCATCGTTCGCGCCCAAGCCGCGGCCGTGCTCGACGAGACCCGCCGGCGCGTGCACAGCGACCTGATTCGGCCCTGGCTCGACACCGCCCACGCCATCGCGGACCAAAACTACGGCGGCGACATCACGATTCACCCGCCGGTCACCCCGCGCATGTACGCGAAGGTGATGCAGAACCCGTCCGAGGATCAGCTGCGTGCGTATATCCACGGCGGGCAGCGGGCGACGTGGCCACAGCTGGCGGTGATTCGCGACCAGACGCGTATCGCGCGAGTGCTCGAACACTGCATTCGCAAGCTGTCCTAGCCCAACGCCGCGGTCCTTGGCGACCGCACACGAAATGAAAACGGCGCGCCATGATGGCGCGCCGTTTTCATGTGTCGCAGCCGCGGAGCTCAGCCCCGCGACGGGCGCGACGGAAGGTCTACCACTGGGGCGCGACTTCCGAGATGCTGAGGACGGACGCTTCGTTGGTCGCGTCTCCGTAGGTGCCAACCCAGATGTTGTACAGGCCGGTCTGCGGCGTCTCGAACGACAGGAGGGGGTTGAAGCCCTCGGCGTCGTCGTTGCAGGCCCAGGTGCCGTCCGGAAGGTTCACGACGAGCGTCGTGTCCGACTCCGAGGTCACGTACAGGTTGAGCGGGTACACGTCGCCGCCGGTGTACATCAGGTCGACGTCCGGGCGACCGGCGACGAATCCAACGCAGTTTCCGCCGGCGATCTCCGCGGCGTCAACGGTGCCGCCCGAGAGCAGCTCGGTGCGGTGCGGGTCGGGAACGAAGCCCGTCTCAAGCGTCACGAGGCCGTACGTGGCGCCTTCGGTCGCGGCGGCTTGGCCGGCGGCCATGGGCATCGTCTGCGCAGCGGCGCTGCCAGCGGCGTCGGCCGACCACACGGGGTCGATCTCGGAGATCTTGAGCTGCGCCGGGGTCACGTCCTCGCCGTACGTGCCAACCCAGATGTTGTAGAGGCCCGACTGCGGGTTCTCGAGGTTCACGAGCGGGTTGAAGCCCTCGGCGTCGTCGTTGCAGACCCAGCTACCGTCCGGAAGGTTCACGACGAGCGTCGTGTCCTCGTCCGACACCGCGTAGATGTTGAGCGGGTACGTGTCGCCGGCCTCGTAGACCAGGTTGTAGTCCGGCGCCTCGGCGACGATTCCAACGCATCCGGGCGCCAAGCTGCTGTCGACCGTGATCGAGCCGCCCGCCGCGAGGGACACGATGTGCGGGTCGGGGACGAAGCCCGTGACGAGCTCGGCTTGGCCGTACGCCGGCGCCTGCGAGATGTCCTGGGCCGAGGCGGCACCGGCGACGAGAAGCATGGGGAGGACGAGCAATTTGGCGGTCTTCATCGGAACCATCTGGGATGAGAGTGTTGGGGTTGCACCGCGAACTCAGCCACGCTCGATGCGTGCCGCGTTCGGTGATGCGAACAGACCCTTTGACGCGCCCCCTCTAGTGGCATTCAAACAAGATTCACAAGTGTGGTGAAGCCCGCACGGACAGCGGGCCTGCCTACTCGGCCGTGCGGCTCTCGACAGCCACTTCAGGGGTCGTCGCCTGCGCATCGAGCCACGCCGTCGCGCCCTCGTCCTGCGTCATGTGCGCGCCCAAGTACCCGGCGATCCACGTGGCCGTGATCTCGCGACCGAGCTCGGCGTCCAGGTACGTAAACTGCTCGCGGTTGGTCTGGCGGTTGGCCTCGCCACAGCCGGCATCGAACGCGTCCACGAGGCCGCACAGGTCCGACACCGACCAGTGCCCGGCGTCCGCGATCTCAATCTTGGTCGCTGCCGCGCTGGTGCTCTCGTAGTTGTCGCGCAGCAGCCGGTTGCCGATCTCCGAGATGCTGTTGTCCTCCACAGCGACCAGGAACAGCATGGGCACGTCGATGTTCGCTGCCGTCACGCCCGCGAGCAGCGGGTTCTCGATGGGCGCCGCGATGGCCACGGCCGCGACGACGCGCGGGTCGCGTTCGGCCACCCAACCGGCGGTCACCGAGCCAAAGCTGTGGCCCACCACCGCCGCGGCGCTCGCGTCCACATGCGCGGCCACGTCGGCGAGGGGGCCGGCGGTGTCACCGGCGGCGTCGAGCACGCCCATGATATCGTTGCCGCGCACTTCCAAGAACGCCGCGTTCAGCGCGACGCCGTCGTCCGCGATCCCGTTCCACAACGTGTTGCCCGTGTGGTCCGGCGTGAGCACCACGTAGCCCCAGCTCGCGAGCCGCGCGGCCACGCTGGCGCCCGAAACACCCAGGCACTCATGGCAGTGCGAGTACACCACGAGCGGCCAGGTGCCGTCCGCGATGGGAGCGTCGAGCGCTACGTCGAGCGCCCGCGTGGGGCAGTCGGCGGGGGCGGCCTCGAGCAAGGTCGCCATCTCGGCGGCCCGCGCCGGCTCCACGAGGGCATCCAGCCCCACCGACGCCGCTGGCTCGAGCGACGGCGCCCAGATGCCGACCGGCAGCGTGCGCTCACCGACCACCACGGAGGTCTGCGCGTAGCTCACGGACCAGGGGCCCTGCTCGGCGGGCGACATCGCGATCGGGCCTGCCGTAGCGTCGTCCGCGGTCGCGTCCGTAACATCGGCCGCATCGACCATGACGTCGGTCGTCGCAGCGGGCTCGGTGTCGTCACCACACGCGCACAGCCATAGCAGCGAGAGCGCCCAGGCCGGACCGGTGGAGCGAAGCTGCGGAGGGCGTTGTAGGAGCAGATTCAGGCGCGTGTTGGGCGGAGTCACGTATCGAGTCACTTGTAGGGGGCCGGTTATCGGTCGAGGTCAGAAAGCGGGCGACGAAACGAATGCTCCGCCGCGAGCGCTCGGTCTTACGGGGACTCGCAGACCGGGTTGGCGACACCGGGCGTACCTTCGTTGGTACCCACGCCGTAGGTGCCGGAGCCATCGCACCAAGCCACGCCGCTGTCGTTTCCGGTCGCGCTCAGGATGCCGCCGTGAAGCGAGGCCGAGCGGCCGGCGGAGTCGGGCCAACCGGAGTCGACGAAGGCGACGCGGTCGAGCTCTACGCCCTCCATCGTCAAGATGATCTCATCATCGTCGTTGCTTAGCGTGAAGGAGCCCGGGGCCGGGTCCCACGCGAAGCGCACCTGACCGGGGACGGCGCTGACGGACTCGCCGAACACGGCGTAGGTGCCCGCCGCCATCTCAAACGGCGTGTCCACGGTGAAGGCGTTGGAGCCTAGGTCGGTGACCACCAACCCGTTGAGTTGCAGCGCGTGCCCGCTCGCGTTGTACACCTCGAACCACTCCATGTCCGTGTCCGAGCCCGCGGGGTTCTTGAGGAACTCGGTGATGACCAGGTCGCCGGGGCGGAAGTCGGAGTCGATGCACGCGCCATCCGCGCACGCGCGGTCGCCGCACGCGACCCGGTCCTCGGCGTAGTCGCAGAAGCCGGACGCCAGGCAGACGCCCACGTTGTAGGTTTGCGCGGTGTTGCCGTCGCACGACGCCTCTGGCGGATTGGTGCACTGCGCGGCCGACGTGCACGCGGTGCCGGTGCCGCAGTTCGCGTTCACGGTGCCGGGCGTGCCGTAATACGTGTCGCCGGCCATCGGGTTCTCGGACACGCACCAGTTGCTCGGCGCGTCGTTCGCGGAGGCGTCGAAGGCGGTGATGCTCAGGTTCGCGGAGGCGCCCTCTGCGATCGGCCACAGCGCGCTATCGTAGGCCACGCGGTCCATCTCCACGCCGCCGAGCGTGAGCACGATCTCGTCGTTGGTATTGGTGAGGCCCCACGAGGAGACCGTGTTCCATGCGAAGAACACCGGGGCGGGCCCGCCGGGCGTCGAGGTCAACGCCTCGGCGAAGACCGCGTAGGCGCCTCCGCCGAGCATCAGGTCGGAGCCGACCGAGAACGTGCTCCCGCCGTCGTCGGACACGACCAAGCCGCGCAGGTTGATGGTGCGCCCCGTGGTGTTGAACACCTCGAACCACTCCAGGTCGGCGTCTGCGCCGGTGGGGTCGGCGAAGAACTCGGTCACGATCACGTCGCCGGGCAGCACGGTGTCCACGGGGATCGCGCAGCCGTCCACGGTGCAGATCTGCGCCGACGGCGCGCAGTCCTCAACGGCGGGCTCGTACACGCAGGAGCCGCTGTCGTCGCACACGCCCTCGTCAGCGTAGGCTTGGAACACGGTCCCCGCGCAGGCGTCCGCCGGCGGGGCGTCGCAGTCAGAGTCCGACGTGCAGTCCGGCTCGATTTGGCAGAGGGCCGAGCAGCCGTCGCCGTCGTCCGTGTTGGTGTCGTCGCAGGTTTCAGGCGCTTGAATCTCGCCGTCGCCGCACACCGCGCAGACGGGGTTCGGCGCGCCGGGCGTGCCCAGGTTGTCCGCGTCGTAGAGGGTGAGGCCGCTGCACCAGTTCGCGGCGCTGTCGTTCGCGGTGGCGTCAGCCTGGCCCGCGCTCAGCGACAGCGTCGCGCCGCCCTTGAGAGGCCACTCGGCGGTGTACGCCACGCGGTCGATCACGTTGTCGTCGAACGTGAGCACGATCTCGTCTTCGGTGTTGGCGAGGGTAAAGGTGCCGAGTCCAGACCATACAAAGTCGGCGCCTCCGCCGGCCCCTGCGGTCGCGCCGAACACAAAGTCGGCGCCGGGCTCGATGATGGCCGGCACGTTCACCGTGAAGGTGTTGCCGCCGTCGTCGCTCACGACCAAGCCGGGGATGGCGATCGCAAAGTCGGCCACGTTGCGCACCTCGAACCACTCCTTTCCGGCGTCCTCACCGGTGGCGTCGACGAGCATCTCGGTGATGACGAGCGCGCCGATCGACGGGCCAGCGAAGCACGCGGCGTCGATGCACACGTCGCCGGTCGCGGCGCAGGAGATTCGCGACTCGGGGTACAGGCAGTCGCCCTCGCTGCAACCGCCGGCGGTGTACGAGACCACGTCGCGGCCGTCGCATGTGTCGACCGGCGCGGGGCCGCAGAGCACGTCCGCGCAGGGGTCTTCGAAGCAGCCGGACTCATCGATTCGGCACAGGTCCGTGCAGGCGAGCGCGCCGCCGAAGAAACCGCGCGACTGACACGTGGCGTCTCCAAACTCGACGCCGTCGCAGCTCTCGCCGGGCTGCAGGCTACCGTTCCCGCAGGTGTCCACGCAGGCGCCCGCTTCGCAGGCTTGGCCCAACGCGGCGCAGTCCACGCGCTCGGTCACATCGACGCAGCCGCCGTCGACGCACACCGGCAGTCCCGCGAGCACGGCGGTAGTGCCGTCGCAGGTGTCTTCGCCGGGCTCGCACACCACGTCGACGCAGTCGTCGCGCAGGCCGACGAAGGCGCGCGAAAGATGGTCCGTTTTACCGCAGAACTGGCTCTCTCCACGGCGGCGTGTGGCCAGCGCCGAGAACGTGGTGTTGTCGCCCTCATCGCTCCAGTACACGGCCGCGTTGGGGCGCGGCGACGATACATCGAGGCACACGTCTTGCGGGCTAGCGAAGCGGGTCCCCTCGGGCTGGAACTCGAACACGGGGCTGTCGAGCAGGTAGCCTTCCGGCGCCACGTCGACCTGGGTGACGGTGAAGTCTACGCAGTCGTCGAGCGCGCCGGCCTCGATGGTGAGCGTGCCGCCCTCGAACGCGAATGTGCCGCCCTCGGCGCCGATGCACGTGGGGTCGGCATCGCCGTCGGCATCCACCGCGGCGTCTTCGCCAGAGGTGTCGTCAGACGCGTCGCGCGGGTCCGTGTCGGTGACTGTGTCGGCGCCCGCGTCGGTCGCCGCATCCGTCGCCGCATCGAGCGCGGTGTCGCCCGCATCCGTCGGCGAAACGCCCGTGTCGGACGTCACGTCGAAGGCGACGTCGGAGAAAGGGAACACCGGGTCGTCACCACAGGCGGCGAGCGGCAACGAGACGAGGAGCGCGAATCGGCAGAGGTTCTTCATGGGTCACACCTAGCGGGGTCCGCGCTCCTAGACCACGGGCCCCCACGAATTCCAACCCCGTTTCGCACCGAAAACCGCCCGCGTCGCGCACGCCTCCGCACCTCCGCCGACCCATCCACCACGATTCGGTGTCGACACCTCGGACGAGCCTCGATAGATCCCAAGGCACCTGATTCCCTCAGCAACACAAACGACATGACGAAGCAAATCGGACAAATTGGCGTGCTCGGCGCCGGACAAATGGGCAGCGGAATCGCACAGGTGGCCGCGGCCGCTGGCTACAGCGTTGTGCTGGTCGACAAGAGCTCCAGCAACCTCCGCCGCGGACGAGCGACCATCGAGTCCTCCCTCGAGCGCCTGCTGCGGAAGGACCGCATCTCGGCCGACGAGAAGGAGCAGATCACCGCGCGCATCCGACCCGGCGTCGGCATCGGCGAGTTCGAAGACTGCGACCTGGTCGTCGAAGCCGTCACTGAAAACGCAGCGCTCAAGGCCGAACTGTTTCGCGAGTTCGACGAAGCCTGCAAGCCCGGCGCGGTGCTCGCCTCCAACACCTCGTCCATCTCGATCACCTGGCTCGGCGCGCAGACGTCGCGGCCGGAGTCAGTCATCGGCATGCACTTCATGAACCCCGTGCCCGTCATGGAGCTCGTCGAAGTCATCCGCGGCCTGGCCACCGACGACGAGACGTACGCGCGCACCATCGCGGCAGCGCAGACCATGGGCAAGCGCACGGTGCTCGCAGCCGACTACCCCGGCTTCATCGTCAACCGCGTGCTCATGCCCATGATCAACGAGGCCTGCTACGTGCTGCTCGAGGGCATCGCGTCGGCTGAGGACATCGACTCGGGCATGAAGTTCGGCACCAACCAACCGATGGGCCCGCTGGCGCTCGCCGACCTCATCGGCTTGGACACCTGCTTGTCGATCATGGAAGTGCTGCAGCGCGGGCTCGGCGACCGCTACCGCCCCTGCCCGGTGCTTCGCAAGTACGTGGAAGCAGGCTGGCTCGGCCGCAAGACCGGTCGCGGATTCTACAGCTACAACAAGTAGTTACGCCACCCAACACGCCGACAGTTCACGGTCCCCTTCGCGCCCTCCACGGGCGCGAGTCCTTCGACTTCGCTCAGGAGGGGTTGGGGGTGGGATCTGACGTTGGGTTTCGCCCCATCCGCCCGATAGCTCGCGGTGGTGGGTCTC
>CBDUJZ010000121.1:0-15507 GCA_965367675.1 uncultured Myxococcales bacterium
TGCGGCGACCGGCTTCGCGGAAGGTGACCTTCGGGGTTGGTTCTGGAGTGAGGTCGGGTCAGTGGACGGGCTGGTGCACTGAACGGCCGAGGGACGGGAGACGTCGTCGGTATCCACTGGAATTTTGTGTTCGTAGAGTTGAATACTCGCGAACTCACGACGTCTGAACCTCGGCAATTTGCGACATTTCAACTTGGGGGAACCATGACAAAATTCGGAAGCAAGAACGGCTATGCAACCTATGTCGACGAGGAGGGAAACGTCCGTTTTACGCACCGTCGAGTGGCCGAGAAGAGCCTCGGCGTGCGCCTGCCAAAGGGAAACCACGTTCACCACATCAATGGGCGTAAGTCCGATAATCGACCGGAGAACCTCGTCGTGTTGGACCCGGCTGTTCATGGTCGCGTACACGCTGCGGAGCGACTTGGCGAAACGGCGTGTTTTGTCTGCGGACGTTCCGGGCACACGGCTTCGGGCTGCTATGCAAACGTCGACTTTAAGGGGCGCCCAATCGCAAATCGATCGAAGACGACCAGGAAGCCTAGGACTTCTTCGAGCAAGCCGACGTCGGCTTCCGAGAAGGAGAAGCCGGCGTCGCGAAAGGCGGCCACTTCGGGCTGTTCGGGGGCGGTGAAAACGGCCAAGCGGTCTGGTGCTACCAAGCCGAAGTCCGGTGCTCGTCCTACCGGTGCGAAGTCAAACTCGACCAGACGGACCACGAAGTCGGGGACGAGCGCGCGCAGCCGCAGGGGAAAGCGATGAACCAACGGATACTAGTAACGGGCTCATCCGGGCTCATCGGCACTGCGATCGCGGCAGCGCTTGAGCGCCGGGGAGCGACGATTGAGCGCTTTGACCTTTGCGAGACCGGGCGGCAATTCGGTGACGTTCGGGACCCCGCTCGCGTACGTGCCGCGATGGACGGCTGTGATGGTGTCATTCACCTGGCAGCGGTGTCGCGCGTGGTCACAGGCGAGCGCGAACCGGCGCTGTGTGAGGCAACCAATGTGGATGGTGTGCGCAACGTTCTGCAGGCCGCGGCGCTCTCGGCACGGCGGCCATGGGTCGTGTCTGCGAGTAGCCGAGAAGTCTACGGACAGCAGGAGCGTTTGCCGGTGGCCGAAGATTGTCTTGTGCGGCCGATGAACGTGTACGGCCGGTCCAAGGTGGCCGGCGAAGAGCTGGTCTCGGCTGCGCGCCACGACGGTGTTCGAGCGTGCACGGTGCGCTTCTCGAACGTGTTCGGGACCACCGCTGACCATGTGGACCGTGTGGTACCGGCCTTCGCTCGAGGCGCAGCCATGGGCGAGGTGCTTCGGGTCGATGGGGCTGATCACACGTTTGATTTTACGCATATTCAGGACGTGTCCCGAGGCCTCGTGACGCTCACTGAACTGCTCGATGGCACCGCACCAGCGCCGCCACCGATTCACTTTGTGAGTGGTCACGCGACCACGTTGGGTGAGCTCGCGACCATGGCGATTCGGCTCGCCGGAACCGACGCGACCGTTCGACACGCCCCGCCTCGGAACTTCGACGTTGAGCGGTTTGTCGGTGACGGGTCTCGCGCGGCCACGCTGTTGGGTTGGCGGCCCGAGATTCCGCTCGAAGCGGGGCTCAGCGACCTCATTCACGCTTTTCGAGATGCGCAGGCCGCGTCTCTACAGTCGGAGACAGCACGATGAAGATTCTGAAAGTCATTCATGGGTATCCGATGCGCTACAACGCGGGGTCGGAGGTCTATAGCCAGACGTTGTGTCATGGACTCGCGGAGCGTCACGAAGTGCACGTGTTCACCCGAGAGGAAGATGCGTTCGCACCCGATTTTCGCCTCCGCCGGGAGTGTGACCCGGACGACCCACGCATTACGGTGCACTTGGTCAACAACCCGCGCTTCAAGGACCGCTATCGGTCGAGCGGGATCGACCTGCGGTTTACGCAGGTGCTGGACCAGGTGGCGCCCGATATCGTTCACGTAGGGCACCTGAATCACCTGTCGACGTCGTTGCTGGCGGAGGCGGCGCGTCGACAGGTTCCTATTGTGTATACGCTGCACGACTATTGGCTCATGTGCCCGCGCGGGCAGTTCATGCAGATGTTCCCGGAGGACCCGGAGAACCTGTGGGCGGCGTGTGATGGTCAGGAGGACCGCAAGTGCGCGGAGCGGTGCTATGCGCGGTATTTTAGCGGTGCGGAGGAGGAGCGCGAGGCCGATGTGGCATATTGGACGGACTGGGTTCAGCGGCGGATGGCACACGTCCGCGCGGTGGCCGAGCAGGTGGACGTGTTCGTCGCCCCGGCGCGGTATCTGCACGACCGCTATCGGGACGAGTTCGGGCTGCCGGAGCGCAAGCTGGTGTACATGGACTACGGCTTTGCGCGGGAACGGATGCAAGGGCGGCAGCGCGGAGCCGGCGAGCCGTTCACGTTCGGGTACATCGGGACTCACATTCCGGCGAAAGGGGTTCATGATTTGATTCGCGCCTTCGGCCGTCTTCAGGGAGACGCCGTGCTGCGTATTTGGGGGCGCCCGCGCGGCCAAGACACCGCTGCGCTCAAAGCCATCGCGGCGGGGCTAGCGCCGGGCGACGCCGAGCGTGTGGAGTGGATGGAGGAGTACCGGAACCAGGACATTGTCCGTGACGTGTTCGACCGGTGTGATGCGATCGTCGTGCCCTCGGTTTGGGTCGAGAACTCGCCCCTGGTGATTCATGAGGCACAGCAGGCACGCGTGCCGGTGATCACCGCAAACGCGGGGGGCATGGGGGAGTACGTAGAGCACGAGACGAACGGGTTGCTGTTTGAGCATCGTTCGATGGAGTCGTGGGCGCTGCAAATGCAGCGATTTGTCGACGACCCGGGGCTCGCAGCGCAGCTTGGCGCCCGCGGATACCTGTACTCAGACGACGGCGACATCCCCGGAATCACGCGTCAGATCGCCGACGTGGAGGCGCTCTACGCGCGCGTGCTCCGGCGTCGCGACTCCGCACGTGTGACGTCCGGCAAGGGGCCGTGGCGCATTACGTTCGATACCAACCCGGACACCTGCAACCTGAAGTGCATCATGTGCGAGGAGCACTCGCCGCACAGCGCGCTGCAGCGACAGCGCAAGGCGGAGGACCGTCCACGCCGGATCATGCCGCTTGAGATGATCGAGCGCGTGGTGGCGGACGCTGCGCCAAACGGGTTGCGCGAGATCATCCCGTCGACGATGGGCGAGCCGCTGCTCTACGACGAATTCGAGGGGATCATCGCCCTGTGCGAGCGTTACGGTGTGAAGCTTAACCTCACGACCAACGGCACCTTTCCGCGGCTCGGCGCCGAGGCTTGGGCGCGTCTCATCGTTCCGGTGACATCGGACGTGAAGATCTCGTGGAATGGTGCCACGAAGGCGACCCAAGAGGCGATCATGCTGGGCGCACAGTGGGACAAGGTGCTCGCGAACGTTCGGACCTTTGTCGCCGAGCGTGACCGACATGCGGCCGCGGGTGGGAATCGTTGTCGGGTGACGTTCCAACTGACGTTCTTGAAGTCGAACGTTGCCGAGCTGGCAGACATTGTCCGGTTGGCGATCGATTTGGGCGTGGACCGGGTGAAGGGGCACCATCTGTGGGCACATTTTGACGAGATCAAAGGCGAGTCGATGCGTCGCAGCGCGGAGGCGATTCGCCGGTGGAACGCCGCCGTGTTGCTGGCTCAAGAGGCCGCAGCTGAACGCACGCTCCCCAATGGCGACCACATCCTGTTGGAGAACATCTTTGTGCTGGATGACGAGGCGACTGGCGACATCGCGCCTGGCGGGCCGTGTCCATTCCTCGGACAGGAGGCGTGGGTGAGCGCGGAGGGGCGGTTCAACCCGTGCTGTGCGCCGGACGCGCAGCGGCTGAGTCTGGGTGAGTTCGGCAACCTGAACGATGCGGATTTCATGGGCATCTGGGATGGCGCGCCGTACCAATCGCTGACGTCGACGTACCGCAATCGGGCGTTGTGTTTGGGGTGCAACATGCGGAAGCCCGCCGTGGAGGTTTCATGACGAGTCCGGCGGTAGCGGAGCGGGCCGGGGCGTTCGCGACGAACGGGTTCGCGGTGATCCGAAACGTGGTCGAACCGTCGCTGGTTGCGAAAGTTGGAATGCTCGCGACGGCGGGATTGCAGGATGTCGCGGTCAGTGCGGGCACCAGTGTCGATGGCCTGGATGCGCTCTGTTCGGCGTGGAGCGGTGCCTGTGGATTCGTCGCGGAGATGCTCGCCGGGGTTGTGGCGCCTCTGAACGAGGTGGCGATGTCGGTAGCGGCCGCGGAGGGGCCACCGATGGACTCGAGCTTGTTCGTGCAATCCGAAGGGCGAGCGACGCACGCGCACCAGGACATCGCGTACAAGTGGAACCGGCCCGTCGGGAGTCGCTACGCACTGACGACTTGGCTTGCGCTGGACCGATGCGGCCGTGACCGCGGGGGGCTGCTGTTCAGCGGTGCGTTCGCACCGGACGTGGTCGTCGAGCGCCAGGACTTCTTGTCCGCGGGGTTTCGCGATCGAGCGGCTGCGCCGGCGTGGCGGCGTGACGCGGTTTGTGTGGAGGCTGCGCCGGGGGATGTGGTGGTCTTTGACGCACGCGTTTGGCATGCGTCGGCGGCGTTTCGGGGGCCTGGGCGCCGTCGGGCGTTGGCGGTTCGTTGGGCGTCACGTACGGGGTGGGAGCGCAAGGTCATGGTGCCGACGCCGCACGGCAGCGTGGACACGTTTGGCATGGACTCTTCCGGCCGCTTGTTCGTTGATGCCGCCGCGGCTGCGGGTGTGCAGCTTCCGCTACCGTCGGCTGAACGCCGACCGTTGGAGGTGGCCCGCATTCTCCTGCAGACGCTCCCGGAGATGGGCTTTTCGGCGGACGCGGTCGGCGCGCTGGCTCGTTTGGAGGCGTCGTTGACCCTCCTTCGCGATCATGACGGGCGCCCACGGGCTGACGTCTGGCTCGATGTGCGAGACGTGCTGATGCCGGAGTTGGCGTCAGCCTCGGCCCACCTGCGCAACACACGGGGTGGACGATGAATTGGCAGGAACTGAGTCCATCGGACTGCGGGACACATCACCTTCTTCCGGACGGGCGACCTGCGTATGATTCGCGGTTTGACGAGGTCCTGAAGTTCCATGCGCCCGGGCTGGCGCCGGTCCTTCGAGACGGCATCGCGTGGCACATTCGGTCGGACGGAGACCCGGCGTACGAGGAGCGTTTTTCTCGGACGTTCGGCTTCTACGAGGGGGTGGCCGCAGTGGCGTCGGACGAAGGTTGGCACCACATCACGCCGGCCGGTGGCGCCCTGTATGAGCAGCGCTACGCGTGGAGTGGGAACTACCAGGGCGGTCGATGTACCGTGCGTGACTTCGCTGGCGCCTACATGCACATCAACCCCGCTGGATGTCCTGCGTATGCGGACCACTGGCGGTACGCAGGGGACTATCGCGATGGTGTTGCGGTGGTGCAGGCAGAGCACGGTCGTTCCACGCATATCGACGCCGATGGACAGTGGATTCACGGGTGTTGGTTTCGAGACTTGGACGTCTTTCACAAGGGGTTCGCGCGGGCGCGAGACGACGACGGGTGGATGCACTTACGTCGCTGTGGCACGCCCGCTTATGCGCGCCGATTCGCCGCGGTTGAGCCGTTTTACAACGGGCAGGCGCGGGTGGAGCGCTTTGATGGCGCGCTCGAGGTGATCGACGAGTCGGGTGCGACCGTCGTGCAGCTTCGGCCTGCGACCC
Organism: uncultured Myxococcales bacterium; assembly: GCA_965367675.1. Lineage (GTDB taxonomy): Bacteria > Myxococcota_A > Bradymonadia > REDH01 > REDH01 > CBDUJZ01. The sequence continues at coordinate 5,758 of CBDUJZ010000121.1, forward strand.
GCTCGGACCTCGCGGCATTGTCGGGAGATATGGTGGGGTTCTGGCGAACGCAGACCATCGCAGCGGCAGTCGAATTGGGCGTGATCGACACGTTGCCTGCAACAGGTGATGAGATTGCCGCCGTGTGTGGTCTTCGGGCGGACGGCGCTCGGCGGCTGCTTCGCGCGCTCGGCGAACTGGGGCTCGTTCTGAACGACGGCGCGGTTTGGAATTTAACGCCGCGCGGTCAACTGCTGCGCCGTGCGCATAGCTTCACCATGGCGGACGCAGCGCTGGAATATGCGGGCCCGTTCGCTGACATGTGGACGAGGCTCCCGGACGCGCTGCGCGACGGTGGACGGTGGTCGCCGCCCAAGGTTTTCGAAGAGGTGGCGGAAGACGCCCTGCGTCGAGAAGGACACCACCGTATGTTGCGGAGCTATGCGCGCCACGATTACCCGGAAGTTGTGTCTGCGTTGGGGCTCCGCGGGGACGAGCGAATCATCGACGCGGCGGGGGGCTCGGGAACGCTGGCGCGGTTGATCGCGGAGGCTCATCCAGAGGCGCGGGTTGTCGTGCTTGAGCTTGCTGAGGTGGCTGAGCTGGGCGGCGGCGAGCGCAACGACGAACGGAAGGACCCAACGGGAAGGGCACCGACGGGAGTCGCATTCGTGGCCGGTGATCTGTTCGCGCCTTGGGAGAACTCGGCGGACGTCGTCGTGTTGGCCCGCGTCCTTCATGATTGGGATGACACGCGCGCTGCGGCGATTCTACTGCGTGCGCGGGCCTCGTTGGTGCCAGGGGGGCGTATCTGCATCGTCGAGATGGTCCTGCGCGAGGACGGCTTCGCGGGTGGGCTTTGCGACTTGCATCTGCTGATGGTGACCGGAGGGCGTGAGCGCACCGTCGCGGAGTTCGAGGCGCTACTCACGGCGGCCGGATTCCGCCTGGACAGCGTCCGGCATACGCCGGCGTTGCCTTCCGTGGTCGTGGGGGTGGCGGTATGACCGCGATCGACTGGCGGATTCCGCCGTCTACCCTCGAAGGGCTGGAGCGGGCTCCCCGTGATCGGCCGGTGGTCCTTTTGCTTCGGCACTCGGTACGCAACGATTTGCCGGACGGTGAAGCGGGACGTGTGTTGCCAATTACAGAGGTTGGCTGGGAGCTCGCGTCGCAGCTGGGCCGGCGAATTGGCGCGCGCCTGCGGACCCTCCATTCGAGCCCGCTGGTGCGCTGTGTTCAGACGGCCGAGGCGTTACGCGCTGGCGCAGGAACCGAGCAGACTGTTGTGCCTGATCGCTTGCTCGGTGACCCGGGAGCCTTTGTGCTCGACGGTGATGTGGCGTGGCAGAATTGGCAACGGCTTGGTCATGAAGGGGTGATGGAACACTTGGTGAGCGGTGCTGATGCGCTTCCCGGAATGGCGCGCCCGGAGGAGGCCGCCCGATATCTCGCGCACCATATGTTAGCCATCGCTGGCGATGAGCCGGGCGTCCACGTGTTCGCCACCCACGACTCTGTGATCACCGCCGCCGCGGCGCGGCTCCTGGGGGTACCGATCTCGGCCGAAGACTGGCCGTGGTATCTGGAGGGGGCGTGGTGCTGGAGAACCGTCGAGGGTGTGCATACCCACTACCGGTCGCGCCACGCGGTCCGTCAGCAGCCGTTGTGTTCGCTCGCAGAGACGGACGTGATCGAATTCGCGCGTCGCGAGCTGGCGGCGACCGTTGGGCTGGACAGCGGTGCCCGGTTTTTTCTGGCAGGCGGCGCGTTCAAGACGCTCATCACAGGGCAGTCTCCTCGTGACCTGGACCTATGGGCTCCGTCTCAGAGGGACCGGGACTTGGTCATCGCGGCCCTGCGAGCACGAGGCGCGGTGGCGCGGACACGCGGCCCGTTCGCGGACGTATTCGAGTTGGCCGGGCGCGTGGTCGAGGTTCCGGACAAGGTGGAGCCGAGCACGCTCGAGGAGCGCCTTGCGCGGTTCGACATTGCGCTGTCAGCGATTGGGGTTGAGCACGGGCCAGGCGACCGCTGGCGGGCGGAGATACACCCGCTGGCCGTCGAATCGCTCGCGCGCGGGGAAGTGCTCCTCTTGAAGCCGCTCGCGAACTGGAAGTACGCGCTCGCGACGCTGGAGCGCATGCGGCGCTATGGCGTGGAACTCGGGCTCGATGTCCCCGAGGTCGAGGAAGCCGAGGTTTGGAAGGTGTTCGAGGCGCAGTCGGCGGAGATGCGGACGGGTATGTGTGAACGCTACGAGCGCACAGGGACCGGCACACACGGCGTTTGGGGAGACCTCATCAGCCGATTTCCAGACCATTCCGACTGGATGCGCCGCGAACCAGGAGTGCGCTGAGCGGGGCGCGTCCTACCTGAAGTACGTGTGATACTCGGCGAGCAGGGCCTCAACTTGCGTGAGCGCTGTCCGTGCCTCAACGACGGTCGCCGCCTCGCTCAACGTTCCGGTGGCTCTGTGTATGCGGTGTTTCTGGGTGTTTGACGGTCTCTTGGGCGCCCGGGGACGCCTCCGAGACCGGTTCCGTGGAGGGGTACAGGCGGCCGCTAGGAGAATGGCGAATAGGCCGAGCGCGCGGGTCATGTACCGCGGCATTTTGAGCGAAGGGCGGGGCGGTTTGATGCGCGGTTCGGTGTGCAGATTGATGCGCCGAGTTTCGCCGCGGATAGCAGGCGATACGGCGATTACACGTCCAACCCGATCGGGCATGTCACGCCCGTGCCGCCAATCCCGCAGTACCCACCCGGGTTCTTCGCCAAGTACTGCTGGTGGTACTCCTCGGCGTAGTAGAACTCTGGAGCGTCCAGAATTTCCGTGGTGATCGCGCGGTAGCCTTGCTCCTTGAGCCGCTCGCCGTATGCCGCCTTGCTCTCCTCGGCGATGGCGCGCTGGGCGTCGTCGTACACGTAGATTCCGGAGCGGTACTGCGTGCCGTGGTCGTTGCCCTGGCGCATGCCTTGCGTGGGGTCGTGGTTCTCCCAGAACACCTTCACCAGCTCGGCGTACGAGATCAACTTGGGGTCGAAGATGACGCGGGCGACCTCGTTGTGACCGGTGCGTCCGGAGCAGACCTCTTTGTACGTCGCGTTGGGCGTGAAGCCAGCCGCGTAACCGACCTGGGTGGAGTACACGCCCGGCAGTTTCCAGAAGATACGCTCGACGCCCCAGAAGCAGCCCATGCCGAACAGCGCTTGTTCGTGGCCTTCGGGCCAGGGCGCGAGCAGGCGGTTGCCGTTCACAAAATGGGTCTGCGGCACGTCCATGGCCTTTGAGCGGCCGGGGAGGGCGGTCTCGGCGGTGAGCGTCTGGGCGGTCTTCGATCCGAACATGGCAATCCTCTTGGGAGTGAGCTGCACGGTTTAAGCATCCCGCGCGCGGATGCCAATCCTGGTGGCTGGGGGTAGCGTTCTTGGCCCAAACGCGCGATGCTCGCGCGCCCATTACCTTTGCCCGCGTCGTTTTCATGGATTGGATCGTTCTCAAGTTTGGTGGAACCAGCGTCGCGTCGCGCGAACGGTGGGAGACGATCGCGGAGCAGGTCCGCGGTGTGCTCGCGGAAGGCCACCGGCCCCTGGTCGTGTGTTCGGCCGTCAGCGGCGTAACCAACTTGCTTGAGTCGCTGCCCGACGCAGCCCGTGACGGCGACGCCGATGACGTGCTCACCGCGCTGCGCGACAAGCACAGCGAGCTGGCCGAAGCGCTCGGCGTGGATCTCGACGCCGCTTGCGCCGCGCACCTCAGCGAGCTCGCGCGTGTGAGCCGCGGCATCGGGCTGCTCGGCGAAGTTTCGCCCCGCACCCGCGCCCGGATTCTCGCCGCCGGTGAACTCATGTCGACCCGCCTGGGCGCCGCGTTCCTGCAGGCCCAAGGCGTCGATGCGGGCTGGCTCGATGCGCGCGAAGCGCTGATCGCTTGGACCCGCGAGACCGGCGAAGGGCTCAGCGCGGTCGACCCCGCCGGCACCCAGGCCGACCCAATCCACGCGCCGCGCTGGTTCCTCTCCGCGCAGGTCCACGACGCCCGCGACCCCGCGATGCGCGAGCGTTTGGACGCCCAACCGACCCTGGGGCTCATCACCCAGGGCTTTGTCGCCGGTACGCTCGAAGGCGACACCGTGGTGCTCGGCCGCGGCGGCTCGGATACGTCGGCGTCGGTGTTCGCCGCCCGGCTCGGCGCCCTGCGCTGCGAGATCTGGACCGACGTGCCCGGCATGTTCACCGCCGACCCGCGCATCCTGCGCTCTGCTCGGCTGCTCACGCGGCTGGACTACGACGAGGCGCAAGAGATCGCGTCTACCGGCGCCAAAGTGCTGCATCCGCGCTCGATTCCGCCGCTCCGCCGGCACGGGATCCCCATGCACATCCGCTGCGCGCCGGACCCGTCGATGCCCAGCACCGTGATCGACGCTGACGCGGCCTCCGGCTCGCAGGTCAAGGCGCTGTCGAGCAAGCGAAACGTAACGCTCGTGTCCATGGACGCGCTCGATATGTGGCAACAGGTTGGCTTCCTCGCCGACGTGTTCGGCGTGTTCAAAGCGCACGGCGTGAGCGTCGACCTCGTGTCGACCTCGGAGTTCAACGTGACCGTGACTTTGGACCGCGCGGCGAACCCGATGGACGAGGCGGCCGTGTCTGCGCTCGCCACCGCGCTGGGCCGACACTGTCGCGTTCAGATCACGCAGGGGCTCTCCGCCATCAGCCTCGTGGGCCGCGGAATCCGTAGTATTCTCCACCGGTTGGGCGCCGCGCTGGAGCAGTTCGAAGAGCAGCCGGTCCGGCTCGTGACCCAAGCCGCCAGCGACCTGAACCTGACTGTGGTCGTGGACGCCGACCGCGAAGAGCGCATCATGCGCCGGCTGCATCTGGAGCTGTTCCAGGGCAAGCTGTCGGCCGCCACCTTTGGTCCCACGTGGGCCAGCCTTCACGACGACGGCCCCGCCTCCGCGCGACCGACCCGCAAGAAGCGTTGGTGGGCCAAGAAGGCCGACGCGCTGCTCGCGATCGCCGCCGAGTCGACCCCCACGTATGTGTATGACGCCGAGACGGTGCGAAAGCGGGCGAGCGCGCTGACATCGCTGACCGCCGTCGACCGCGTGTTCTATGCGATGAAGGCGAATCCGCACCCCGGCATGCTCGATATCGTGCACGCGGCGGGCCTCGGCTTTGAGTGTGTCTCTCCCGGCGAGATCGCGCTGGCCCGAGCGGCCGCCGGCCCCGAAGGGCGCATCCTGTTCACGCCGAACTTTGCGCCGCGCGCCGACTACGAAGCGGCCTACGCGGCGGGCGCGACGGTGACGATCGACAACCTGCATCCGCTCGAGCACTGGGGAGAAGTGTTCGCCGGCCGTGAGCTCATGGTTCGCGTCGACATCGGCAGCGGGCGTGGACACCACAAGCACGTGAAGACCGCCGGCGCGAAGTCCAAGTTTGGGCTCGACCCCGAGGCGCTGCCGCGGCTCCGCGAGCTCGCTGATGCGGTCGGCGCCAAGGTCGTAGGCCTGCACGCGCACAGCGGCAGTGGCATCGACTCGCCGGAGGCTTGGCGCGATGTGGCCACGCGCTTGGCTGAGCAAGCCGACGGGTTCCCCGACCTGCGCGTGTTCGACGTCGGCGGCGGGCTCGGCGTGCCCTACAAGCCCGGCCAGGCGTCGCTCGACCTGCGAGAGGTGGACGTGGCGCTCCAGGCGGCACGCGAAGCGTGGCCCATCGGCGAGATGTGGATCGAGCCCGGCCGCTTTGTGGTCGCCGAGTCCGGTGTGCTGCTCGCGCGCGTGACGCAGGTAAAGCAGAAGCGTGGCCACACGTGGGTCGGCGTCGACGCGGGCATGCACTCGCTGCTGCGCCCGGCGCTGTACGGCGCATGGCACAACATTATCAACCTCTCCAAGCTCGGCGAGCCCGCCACGGGCACCGTCGAGATCGTGGGTCCCATCTGCGAGAGTGGCGATGTGCTCGGACGCGGGCGCCAGATGCCCACGACCACCGAGGGCGACGTGCTGCTGATCGATATGGCGGGCGCATACGGCATGAGCATGGCGTCGAACTACAACCACCGCGGGCTGCCGCGTGAGGTGATTCTTCCGTAGCGTGCGCGCAGGCGGCCCCCGCATCGACAGGCTGCGTAGGGGCTTCCTGTATGTTGTGTAACCACTTATGGAAGTGCTTGCGTGTGTGGGCTCCCACGGTAACCTTCGATGTCCGCCTCACGGTTCATCGCACGGTTGGCCCCGTCTCCCCGTGGAACGCAGCACCTGCTCTTGAACTCAGCGCCGTGGCCCACCACACTGCTGACATGACGGACATCCAGAACGGCAAGGCGCACGCGCGCATCTTGGAGCTGCTCAAGCGTTATCACGTGGACACCAGCGAGAGCGCTGAAGTGGACGCTGAGGTGGCTGCTTGGGTTGAGAACCCGGGCTTCGAGGACCAGGTCGAGGACCTCGAGCGGCTGCCGTTCGTGACCATCGACAACGATGACTCCCGCGATCTCGATCAGGCGCTGTTCCTGGAGCGCGACGGGGACGGCTACCGGGTGTGGTACGCCATCGCGGACGCGGCCTACTACGTGCGTCCGGGCTCCGCGCTGCACGCGCGGGCGCTCAAGCGCGGCGCGACGTACTACCTGCCCAAACACGCGGTGCGCATGCTGCCGGCCGCGCTCTCCGAGGGCATCGTCTCGCTCAACGCCGACGTGCCCCGCCGCGCGCTCGTCTTCGTGACGCGGCTGGACGCAAACGCCGATGTGCTGGGCACGGAGGTCCGGCGCTCACGCATCCGCAGTCGGGCCAAGCTGAGCTACAACGGTGTGCAGCGCGCGTTCACCGAGCAGCCGGATGACGCGTTCGCGGGCACGGCGTATCAGGCGTCGCTCCACCTGCTGCGGGAGGTCGGCGAGCTGAGGATCGCCGAGGGGCGAAAGCGGGATGTGGTGGACTACGAGCGGCGCGAGGCGTCGGTGGCGATCGACGCTGATGACCCTGATTCGTTCGTCGTCGAGCTGCGCGATCGCAATGATGTGGAGCGCTGGAATGAGCAGATCTCGCTGCTGTGCAATATCGAGGGCGCGCGGCTGCTCGACCGGTTGGGCAAGCTCGATCCAGAGCTTCAAGCCGTGTTCCGGGTGCATTTGCCGCCGATGACGACGCGGCTCTCCGCGCTCCGTGAGACCCTCTCGGCTATCGTGTCTGCGCACGCGCTTCCGGCGACCTGGATGTGGGGCGCCGACGGTCGCGAGTCGCTGGCCGACTACCTGGAGCGATTGCCCCGCGACCCCGCTACGCGCCGCGTGCGGCTGGCCATCGATCGGCAGGTGCGCCAGACCAACCGGGCCTCCGAGTTCTCTCCCGCGCCGGGCCCCCACCACGCGCTCGGCGTCGACGCATACGCCCGTTTTTCGGCACCCATGCGCGAGATGGTCGGCGTGTTTTCGCACAAGGAGCTGCTGGAGGCGCTCAAGCTCGCCGAGCCCATGGATCGCGAAGCTGACGAGGTGTTGCGCGCGCAGGTGATCAAGGGCGCCAACGAGGCGCGCGCGCTTCAGAAACGGCTCAACAAAGAGCTTGAACTGATGGTGATCGACGGGCTCCTTCGCGGAGATTTGGACTGCGACGAAGACGCTCGGCCGCAGCGCCGCGGCACGGTCATGGGGGTGGCGCGCAATCGCGTTTTCGTCGCGCTCGACGCCTTCGCGCTGGACCTCAAGGTGTACGCCGAAGACCTCAAGACTCGGTACGGCTGCGCGTACGAAGAGCTCGCGGGCGGGCTCATGCCTGTGGACGCGCCAAACGCACCAGCGCTTCGCATCGGCGATGCCGTCACGGTGCGGACGCTGTCGTGGGACGAGAAGCGGCGCCGCTTCATTCTCGAGGTCAAGCCGACCGACGGGTAGGGCGATTCGGGTTCGAACGCTCTAGCTTGGGCGGCCGAACGCTCTAGCCGAGAGAGTCGCGCTACTCGGTGATCTCGAGCGCGTAGCGAATGTTCTGGCCCTCGTCGTAGCTGCCCACGAACACGCGGTATTCGCCGGGAGCGAAGCCGCCCGAGATACGCGGGTTCGGGTCGTTTCCATCGTCGTCGCTGCAGCGCGTTCCGGTGGGGCCGAGCACGACGAGCGTGGTGTCGGACGGCGCTTGGACGCGTATCGACAGGGTCGGCATGGCGCGGTCGAGCGTGATGACGTGGTTCGGACTCGAGCCGATCCAGCCGGTGCAGAATCCGTCGGACGTGTTGCCGAATCGGACCGCCCGCATGGAACCGCCGGCGACGCCGCTGAGGCGCATCGTTCCAAACCCGGCGTTCACCGCTTGCGCCGTCGCGAGCCCGGCTCCGGCGAACAGAAGTACGCCGGTGAGCAGGGTGCGGAGGACCGTGTGTTTGGATTGGAAGAGCATGGTTTCAGCGTGGGGTGTCGGGTCATCGTAGCGACTGAGTAGCCGCGGCGGAAGACGTCGCATGGGTTTGGACGTGCGTGCGCCCGGTTGATTCAACGCGCGACTTTGGAGAACGGTTTCCCATGGATGCGGACCGTACGCTCTGATATCCGCACGGCTGTGCCCATCGGTGCGCTGGTTACGCGCGCTGGCTACGCGCCGGCCACCTGCGCTGGCTCACCGGCGCCGGGCAAGTCCGGCAGCGCCCCCCATTAGAATCGTCAGTGAACATGCGGATCGGAGACATCGACATCGCGTACCCCGTCGCGCTCGCCCCCATGGAGGGCGTCACCGACCGCGCGTTTCGTGGCGTGATTCGCGGGCTGGGCGGTTGCGGCCTCACCGTCACGGAGTTCGTCAGTTCGGAGGGGCTGACCCGTGAAGTCCAGGACGCCTGGCGTATGGCCGAGCTGGATCCCGGCGAGCACCCGGTGTCCATCCAGATTTACGGTCGAGACCCGGAGCGCATGGCCCAGTCCGCGCGTTACTGCCAAGCGCTCGGCGCGGACTTTGTGGACCTCAACCTGGGGTGCCCGTCCAAGAAGGTGACCAGCGGATGCTCAGGCTCGGCGCTCATGAAAGAGCCGGAGCTCGCGCGCGAGCTGTTCGACGCCGTGTTCGAGGCGATCACCATCCCCATGACCGTGAAGATGCGGCTCGGGTGGGACCTGAACTCGCTCAACGCGGCGCAGATCGCGCACAGCGCCGTCGAAGCGGGCGCGCAGATGATCGCCGTGCACGGTCGCACGCGCATGTGCGGCTACAAGGGCGCGGCGAACTGGGAGTTGGTGCGCGAGGTCAAACGGGCGGTCTCGGTGCCGGTGTTCGTGAACGGCGACATCATCGACGCGAAGACGGCCGAGCAAGCGCTCGAGGCGTCCGAATGCGACGGCGTGATGGTCGGTCGCGGCGTGATGCGCGACCCGTGGGCGATCGCGCGGATCTCGGCGCACCTGAACGGCACCACGATTCAAGAGCCCACGCACGACGATCGGCGACTGCTGCTGCATGACTACCTGGACCGGCTCGGGGCCGAGGGGAAGCTGCGCAACCGCGGCATCGCGAAGCTGCGCCGCGTGATCGGCTACCTGTCGAAGGGCATGCATGGCGCGGCCAAACTGCGCGGCGCGATGAACGACGTGTCCGACTGCGAGCAAGCGCGCGCGTTGATCGACGCGTTTTTCTGCGAGCCGAGTGAAGCGGCGACGTGGCCGTAGCCTAGCGACCAGCGGTTGCCATTGGTCTAGCGACCAGCGGTTGCCATTGGTCTAGCGAAGCTGCCCGGTGGTTTTGAAGTGCAGCTTGGCGATGCTGTCGAGCACCT
>CBDUJZ010000122.1:0-15428 GCA_965367675.1 uncultured Myxococcales bacterium
TCCCAACGATAGAGTCACCGACGCCGCCGAATCGCAGCTTCCGCAACACCCACTCGACCGTGAACATTATGCCCATGAGCACGTACGCCACGAGACCGTTGTAGAGCGCCCAAACCTTCATGTCGGCCAGGCCCGACATCACGGCGCTCGCCAGCGCACCGCTCACCGCTGCGTTGGCGACAAAGAACCCGCACCAGAGCTTGGTCCATAGGCGGCACCACTGCATCTCGGGCTCACTCAGCGTCGGGTCTTGCAGGCGCGCCAGCCGTTCGACCATCGGCGGCCCCCACCGCAGCGTGACGCCGAACGCCAGAAGCAGCACCAAGTTCACCGCCGAGGGCACCGCCAGCACCAGGCCGTTGGCATTGAGCACCGCGCTCAGCCCCAGCAACGTGGCGGTGACCAAGGGCACAATCGCCAGTGTCCAAGCCTGCGACTTGCCCAGTTTACGCAACCGCACGAAGCCGATGGGCGCGACCAACAACAGCAAAATCAGCGCAGTGACCCGCGTCGCGCCGTTTCGATACCCCGCGTAAACCACGAACGGATACGCCAGCAGCGCCAGCGTTCCGCACAGATCCAACACGCGGGTGACCCGACCGTCGTCCGCGTACGGACTGGGTGCGCGTGAAGGAGTTGCCACCTAGACGAACGCCGAAGCGCGCATCAGTCGGCCGAAGTTTTCGCCTGCTCCGTACGGATAAACTCCGCCAAGCTTGAGACGGAGTGGAAAATCTCGCGGTTGCGCTCATCGTCGGCCTCGGTGCGAACACCGAACTCTTTATGCAGTGCGAGCGCGAGCTCCAGCGCGTCGATCGAGTCCAGGCCCAGGCCCTCCACGAACAGCGGTGCGTCCGACTCGATCTCTTCCGGCTTCACATCTTCCAACATCAAGGAGTCAACAATGACGGCCTTGATGCGTGCTTCCAACGAATCTGACATACGTTCCTCTACTCGGTGCGCGCTTCTTCAGGCGGGAGTGGCCCCCACGCAGCGGCGCTCCTACCATGACCCATCGCGGCTTGCCAACCGCCGAATGCCGTTCGAAACCGCACACCACCCCACGCACTTGGACCGCCGCCGCGCGACGTTCGCACGCTACGCCAAGCGTCGGATGAGCTCAGCAAATCCAATCCGAGGGGCGGCGTTCGCATCGAATCAATCCCTGCGTCGGCGCCCCGCTCGGCCCGCGGCGACCGCGCCGAGCAGCACGAGCATCCACGCTGGCGCCATGAACTGCGCGCCACCGGAAGCGCTGCTGCAGCCCGAACGCTCGTCCATCGGCTGGGCCGTACCGTTCCCGTTGTTCGCGCCGCCGCTCCCGCCACTTCCCGCGCCGCCGCTCCCGCCACTTCCCGCGCCGCCGCTCCCGCCATTTTCCCCACCGTTGTGACGTGCCAGCGCGGCGTCGATCGCCTCCCGGTTGCTCTGCACCAGCTTCGGCTCCCCCTCGGCGCCGGCCTCCGACATCGAATCCGCTGCCGGCATCGCGTCCAGCACCTGCCGGCTACCGCCCGCCGCCAACGCGATCGTTCGACCATCCTCCAACGTAATCGTCACCGGCGCTTCACTGCGCAGCAGCCCGTCGCCGCACTCAAACTCCGCGTCCGCGTACCGCACGTTGTCCACGTCGTTCATGTCGGGGTTGAACGAGAAAACCGGGTCCAGCGTCATCTCCTCCGCCGACAGCGTCGTGTACATGCGTGTGACGTAAGGGAACCGCTCAAACAGCTCCTCGGCATGTTCCAGCGGCTCGACCACGTTCGCCCACAGGTCATCGGCGAGCGCGACCGCGTCGAACGTGCTCTCGCCGCTCTCCAAGTAGCACTGCACGCAGTTGTAGAACGACACCTCGTCGACTCCGCCCGGCGCCGGCAGATGACGCCGCAACGCCGGCAGCGTGTCCTCCGGCACGAACCCCTGGGACTGCAGTACCGCGATCACGTCCGACGCGGTCGCCGCTGCCACCTGCTCGTAGTCGAACCAGGCCGTGGTCAGCGTGCCATGGAACAGATTGCTTGGCCCAGCGAACTCGGTCCGAAACCCATGCCCACCGGCCTCGTTCATCGCCTCGTTGATCAGCGTCTCGTAGTTGCTGCCGGCGCTGAGCCAATCCAGCCGGGCCTCGTTGATCTCCACGCTCAAGTAGTTCTCCGGCACGGCGCGGTACTCGCCGAGCACGTACGCCGTCACGCCCAAGTCAGGCACCGTGGCCACGGCGGTCAGCTGAATCGGGATCGCCGGCTTCACCCCATCGTACGTCAGTCGCACCGGCTGAATATCGCCCGCGCTTCGGTCCGACTGCAGCTTGAACGCCACAAAGTGCACGTCCCCACCCATGAGCACGTACGGCTCGAGCAGCGGCGTAATATCGTCCGGCACATCGTACCCATTGTCCTGCAGCCACGACACGAGCAGCGCGCTGTCCGTCGCCTGCAGCGTCACTGTGTCATACGCGCCCACACTCCGCTCCGAGACCACAAACACGGGGGCCCCAGCGCCGGCATCCATGGCCGAAACGTCGGCGCTCACGTCCACGGAGTCCGTCCAATCGTACGTGCATTCGCCCGTCTCCGTTTGCCGCAACAGCCAGCGCGGCGCAGACACCGACTCCAGCGCCGTGAACAGCGCCGGACTGGAGATACCGATCTCCGGCAGCGACGGCGTCGGCACGATCCACGCGAACTGCTCCGACGGCCCAGCGTAGTTCACCAGCACGTGCGTCTCCGTGGTCCCGGCTTCCTCATCGACCACAAACAAGATGTGCTCGCCGGTCTGCTCCACCGGAGCCCCACGGTTGCAGAAGAACCCGCCACAAGCGGACGCGGGCGCCGGAGCGAGCACCGACACGGCGCCCACGGAGAGCGACATCGCGGCCGCAAGACCGAGCGCGGGCGACCGAACGAACGAGCGAAACGAAGAGGAGAGCATAACGAGCCGAGGTGAAAGTACGTTGTAGATGTCGGCAGGCGCCCGCGACATCACGCCACCGCCCGTCCTGCTCGACGACCCCAAACTACCTGCGCGTCCATCCGGCTCAAGCCGTTGTTTTTCAAAGTGTATTCTCACGGAATACACCCCGAGCAGGTGGAACCCCTCGCTCCATCCATGAGCACCGTTCTCTTCATCGTAAACGGCGCATCCCCCCTGGACCAAGTGTTTGCGCTTGCCATCTAGACCGAATGCCTCGAAGCTCCCCCGCCTGTGAAGCGGAACCAACTCCAGCAGCTAAGCTCCCTCATCGATCGACTGCGCGAGGCGGCTCGAGGGGATGACGACGCGCTGCACAAAGTGGTCATCGACTCCACGGAGCGACTGAACCAAGACGTGGAATACCGCGCCGCTGTCCGCGACGAAGTCCGGTTCGCGCTCGGGACCGTGCCCGCCACACACCCGCTCACCGAGCTCGGCATCGTATCCGCCGAGCCCGTCGGAGCCGGCGTTCTGCGGCGTATCGGCGGTGCTATCGCGCCGGCGCCCGTCCTCGACTCCGGACTCGAAGCGGGCCTCCGAGCGCTCCTCTCCGCGTCCGATGCGCCCATCGTAGAGCGCATGCAACTGGACCACTGGGAGCGCTGGACCCAAGCGCTCTTCCTCGAAGAGTACACCACGCAAGTCCGCGCGCCGCTCGCCAGCGCGATGGTCATCCTCGCGACACGCGTCGCGGGCGCCGGAGTCGAGCCACAGCTCTCCGAGCGAATGCCCCAACTCGAAGCGTGGGGCTCCCCGTTCATCCGCCTCTCCCGCACCATCGACCGGTTCGCGGAAGCCCACGTCAGCCCCGGAGACGGACCCACCAACGCCGACGAGGCGCTGCTCGCCATTCAGCAATGCGTCGACCAGGTCACCCTGTTCCGCGCACAAAAGAAGCAGCTCGGCACCACCCTGCACCTGTCCAGCGCGTCCCTCCGCATGCTCCAGCAGCTGCGACGCCTCGAGCTCCTCGTCGAGATGACGCAACCCGCCACCCAATGGCGCGCGATCGCAGCGCTCGGCCAAGCCGCCGCCATCGAGGTCACCCGGCCCCACCCCATCCGGCACTTCGTCGGAGAGAAGCTCGACCTGCTCGCCTACCTCGCAATCGGCCACGCCGCGCAAAAGGGCGACAAGTACGCCGTGCGCACGCGCCGCGAATACTGGGGCTTCTGGAAAAAGAGCCTCTTCGGAGGCGCCATCGTCGCCGTCTTCGCCTCCATCAAGCTGCACCTATCCCACGAAGGTTGGGCCCCCGCGCCACAGGCGTTCGTCTACGGCCTCAACTACGCCATCTGCTTCGCCGCCATCTACCTGCTCGGCGCCACACTCGCCACCAAACAGCCCGCGCTCACCGCGTCACGAATCGCCGACGCCCTCGACACCGGGCCCGAGTTCGAGTCCTTCCCCGAGCTCGTTCGCGCCATCTGGCAGAGCCAAGTCGCCTCCCTGCTCGGAAACGTCATCGGCGCAGCGGCCTTCGGGACCGTCATCACGCTCGCCTTCCAGCAGATCACCGGTACGCCCCTCATCTCCGCCGACGAGGCGCTCTCGCTGGCCAAGAAGATCAACCCGATTCAGTCCGGCGCGCTGTACTACGCCGCCATCGCGGGCGTCATGCTCTCGCTCGCCGGCTTCTTCGCCGGCTTCGTCGACAACGCCGTCGTCTTCCACCGGCTCGGCGAGCGCGCCGCCGCCGGTGGTGGCATGTTCCGCTGGATCCCCGCGCGCCCCCGTAGAGCCCTGTCTGTGCACATCGAAAAGCACGCCGGCGCCCTCTCCGGCAACGTGCTCCTCGGCTTCATGCTCGGCTCCGCCGGCGCGGTCGGGCTCATGCTCGGACTCCCATTCGACATCCGACATATCGCGTTCTCGGCCAGCCACGGCGCCACCGCTGCGCTCTGCAGCCCGCAACTCATGAGCCCCACCGCCGTGCTCACAATCCTCGGCTCCGTGGGCGCCATCGGCCTGGTGAACTTCGTCGTCAGCTTCGGCATCACCCTCATGATCGCCATCGACGCCCGCCGGCTCGACGGCATCGACTGGCGCACCAGCGTCCGCGGCGTCGCTCAACTCGCCGCCTCGCGCCCGCTCGCGTTCTTCCTGCCCATCGACCGCGCGCGCAGTTGAACGCCCGAGCCTAGCGCTGCGCTCTCTAGCCGGACGCCCCATCCGCTTGGTCGCCCAACCGCACCTTGGGCCGCAGCCAGAGCACCACCAGCGGCAGCACGAGCAGGTCGCCAACCAGCGCCGAAGCCAGGGTCACACCGCCGAGCATGCCCAGCTCGCGCACGGCGGTGAACTCACTCATCGACAGCGTGCCAAAGCCGATACAGAGCATCACCGTCGTATACACAACGCCGCGCCCAGCGCCGTCGATCGCACGAATCATCGCCTCGTCGTAGCCCGCGCCCGCCTTCGACACCTCTTCGCGGAAGCGCACCAGCACGTGGATCGTATCGTCCACCGCGATGCCCAGACTGATGCTGAACACCACCGCCGTGGACACGCGAATATCGATGCCCAAATAGCCGACGACCGCCATGGTCACAAACAGCGGAAAGGCGTTTGGAATCATGGAGATAAACCCGAGCCACACGCTGCGGAACAGCACGCTCATGAGCACCATGATGATCACGACCGCCAACAGCAGACTCGTGAGCAAATCCCGCGTCATGAACCGCATCGCGTCTTGGCCTAGCGTCGACGAACCCGTGAAATACCAGTCATCGCCCAGCGCCGGATGCGCCTCCACCTCGGCCGTCAGGTCCGCCCGCAGCGCCGCCCACGCCCGCGAACCCAGGCTGTACATGCGGAACGTCATGTGGACCGTGCTGTAGTCCGCGCTCGCCAGCGACGCCCGCTGATCCGCCGGCAACTGGTCGAGCAAAGACACCACAGCGGCGCGCGTGTCCGGAACCGAACGCGAGGCCTCATCGCCGCGATACTCCGCGTGCGCCTCCTTCACCACGTCGACCAGCGACACGGCCGACGACACCAGCGGCTCGCCCTCCCATCGCCAATCCTCCGCCATCACTGCCAGCTCATCGAGCGCTCGCAGCGCGTCAGGCTCCGCGAACGCACCGGGCGGCCCATGGAACACGATCGCGCCGCTCAGCACGCCGCCGTGGTGGGCCTCGATCTGCGCGTTCGCGATCGCCAGCAGATTGTCCGGCCGCAGCTCCTGCATAATCTTCGAGTCCGCACGCACCTGAACGATACCGCCGAGCGACACCGCGGTGATCAACAACGTGATGCCGACCGCCCAGCGTCGGTGCTTGGTTACCAAGGTAACGAACAGCCCCGTCACGTGCCGCGCAAGCGCCTCGCCTGCCCGCGACCTCGCCCGGTCCTTGGCTGTGGGCAACGGCAACCGCGCCAATACCGGAGGCATGAGCAGCATGGTCACCACGTACGACAGCACGATCGCCACGCCGGTGTAGAACCCGAACGAGCGAATGATCGGCAGCCGCGCCGACAGCAAGCTCGCGAAGCCCACCGCGCTCGTCACACTCGTGAGCAAGCACGCGCTCATCATGTGACGCATCGCCCGCCGCGTCGCCTCCGGCGAGCTCTCCGCGTCCTCCGACTCCTCCAGGTAACGCGACAGAATGTGCACGCTATCGGCGACCGCGATCACCATCAGCAGCGTCGGCATCGAGCTGTTGATCATATTCAGCTTGCCGCCCGAACCCATCAGCGCGGCCATCGCCCAGAGCACGCCGAGCCCGACCACGAACATCGGCAAGACCACGCCGCGTACCGAGCGAAAGAGCGCGAACAGCACCAGCCCGACGAACACCGCGGTCAGCGGCAAGTACGTGGTCATATCGTGCTGAATCACACGGGTGTACTCGTCCGAAATCACAGGAATTCCGCCCAGATACAGCGCGCCCCAACCTTCGGCCCGAGCCCGCGCATCGAGCGCATGAACCCGCTCTGTGATCGCGATCGTCGTGCTGCAGGACGGCACGTCCGGATTCAGCAAACAGTCCGCGTCCAAGCAGTCGATGTCGCCGTCGCCGTCGTTGTCCAAGCCGTCCGAGCACAGCGCTCGACTCGACTCGTCGCTGTGCACCCACCGGCACGCCAGCAGCCCGGAGCAGTCCGGGTCCAGGCAATCCGACACGCCATCGTCATCGTCGTCCACGCCGTTGGTACACGCCGCGTTGTCCGCCTCGGTGCCATCAGCCGTCACGTCGCAGACGCCCTGCGCCGACGCCGCGCGGCACGCCGAATCATGGCAATCGATGCCGCCGGCCGCGTCGTTGTCCACCCCGTCGGTACACTGCTCCGGCCCGCTCTCGCGCCCAAAGCGCACCAGCAGCGCGGCGTGCTCGCCATCTTCCGAGAACACGGTGCCGTTGAGCAGCGGGTGACCCGTCGCGGTCTCTCGAACCGCCTGCCACTCAGCGTCGGTGGTCGGCAGCGGCGACGGCATCAGCGTCTCGGTGCGCAGCGAACCGCCATCACCCACCAAGTCGGTCACGTTCGTCGGCGACACCACCTCGTCGATGCCCTCGATGCTCTCAAGCGCATCGGTCAGCGCCTCGATCTCGCCCATCACCGACGTCGAGTACAGCGCGTCCGACTCCACCGACACCACCACGAACTGCACGTCACTGCCGAAGCGGTTCAGGTAGTCGCGCAGCCGGTCGTAGCCCTCGCCCTCGCCCACGAACAACGACGTGAAGCTGAAGTCGTACTGAAGCGGGAAGATCTGCGTGGTGCTGAAGGCGCTCAACAACGCCAGCAGCAGGAGCGATAGCGCCGGCCAGCGGTGCAAATACTCGCCGAACTTCAAGGTCGACTCAGCGTCGTCACGGCAGCCTCAGCGGAGCGCGCCCAACACCGCCTCGGACGCCAAATACGTGCCGCGGATGTGCCACTGGGGCGTGTTGATCACCAATCCAGCCACCGCCACGTCGTCCTCGCCGGACTCGGCGTGACCGGTGAACCAGCGGTAAATGTAGTACGGGTCCGGCTCCTCCGTCGCGTCCGGCCCGCGGTTCGACAGCGTACCCGTCTTGCCCCACGCCGTGATGCGACTCGGCCAACCCGAGCGGTTGCCAAAATCGGCCCGCGCGGTGCCCGACCGGCACGTCTGGCTCATCAACTCGTTCACGCGCGTGGCCACCTCGGCCGTCACAGGCTCACGCCACACCGTCGGCTCGTGCTGGTACACGACCGTGCCGTCCGCAGCCTCGATGCGCGCCACCAGCGTGGGCACCATCATCACGCCATCGTTGGCGAGCGCGCCCTGGATCATCGCGCCATGCAGCGGCGACATCCACGTGTTGTAGAAACCGGCCGCCGAGCGGGTAAACCCAAGGCGGTCCTGCGGGATACGCGCCGGAGAGCGTCCCACCCGAACCTCGAATGGAATCCGGGAGTTAAACCCAAATCGGTCAGCGTACATCTGGAGCGTGTCGGCGCTCAAATGACGGTCCGCGAGACGGGCGAACACCAGGTTCGCCGACCACGCCATCGCCGTCGTGAGCGACATGCACTGCGTGTCCAACTCCGCGTTCGGAACCAACCCGTCCAAGTCGAACCCCTGACCGCCGCCGTGGAAACACACCTCGGTACTCGGCGTCGCCGCCTCCTCCGCCATCAGCGCGGCGCCGGTGATCACCTTAAACGTCGAAGCGGCCAGCGCCTCGGCCCGGAGCGCGAGCCCCGGCGCGAACGCCCCACCCTCGCTATCATCCAACAGCGCCAGCACCCGACCGGTGGCCGGCTCGAGCGCCACAACCGCCTCACCCGGCTCCGGCTGGCTGTCCAAAGTCGTCGCCAGACGCTCTTGCAGCCCACGATCCAACGTCAGGATCGCCGTCTCGCCGTCCGGCAGGTCGTACACGTACGCGTCACGCCCGGAGTCGAAACGAATCTCCTCACGGTCGATCTCCACATGCGCCAAGCCGAACTCGCCCCACGGGACGCGCGGCACCGACTCCACCGCATGAAAATGCGCCGCGGCGACCGCGTTACCCGCATGGCCAATCGCCGCGCGGATATCCAGCGGAGACACCGGGGGCGTGATGTCCTCCGGCGTCGACGTAGAAGGCGCCTCAAGCGTCGACGTGTAGACGATCTCGCGAGGCGTGGTCGTTTGACTGACCAAGACGGCGGCCGCGAGAACCACAGAAGCGGCGGCGGCGAATGCGGCAAAGAATCGGCCCACGAAGAGCGCTCCAAGACAGAAAGGCGATGGCAAACTGCGGGATCCGCACTCCTATAGCAACCCCCGTCGAGTGATGGAATCCCAGTGCGGACTGATGGAATCCCGGTCCCGACTGTGGCATGGGCTCCCCATGTCCGATCTTGACCATATCGACGCCTACCAGTTCGAACTGCCCACAGAGCAGATCGCCGCCGAGCCCACGCAAAAGCGCTCCGCGTCGCGATTGCTCTGCCTGGACGACGACCGCCACGGCGCGCTCGCCGACCGACGCTTCGACGACCTGCTCACACTCCTCCACCCCGGCGACCTACTCGTGGTGAACGACGCCAAGGTCACCCCGGTGCGCCTCGCCGCCCGCCGCGCGACCGGCGGAGCCGTCGAAGCCTTCGTGCTCGGCTTTGGGCAAGAAGGCCGGTGGGACGATCCCAGCGCCGACCTGATCTGTCTCACCAAGAGCAACAAACGACTCCGCGTCGGCGAGCACATCATTCTAGACGACCTGCCCGGCGCCGCCCCCGGAGCACCGCCCGCCACGCTCGAAGTCATCACCCCCGCCGCTGGCGGCCCCGCGGTGCTGCGCACCCACTCGGACGACGCGTGGTCGCTGCTGCACGCCGCCGGCGACCTCCCGCTGCCCCCCTACATCGTCAAACGCCGGCGCGAGCTCGGGCTCGAAGACGCCAGCCCTACCGACCGCGTGCGGTACCAGACCGTGTTCGCCGCCAACGAAGGCGCCGTCGCAGCGCCCACCGCCGGACTCCACTTCGACGACGCGCTCCTGCAAGCCCTCGCCGATAACGGCGTCGAACGCGCCAGCGTCACCCTCCGCGTAGGCGTGGGCACCTTCGCGCCCGTGCGCACGGACCAACTCAGCGAACACACGCTCCACCGCGAGTACTACGACGTGCCCGAAGCGACAGCGCACGCCATCGAAGCCACCAAGGCGCGCGGCGGACGCGTCGTCGCCGTGGGCACAACCGTCGTGCGCACGCTCGAGGCAGCGGCCACGCCCGATGGCATCACGACCGGCCCCGGCTCCACGCAACTGTTCATCCGGCCCGGCTTCGACTTCCAAGCCGTCGACGCCCTGATCACCAACTTCCACTTGCCCGCCTCAACGCTGCTCGCCCTCGTCGCCGCGTTTGGAGGCTACGATGCCGTCCGCGCCGCCTACGCCCACGCCGTCGCACACGGCTACCGCTTCTATTCCTACGGCGACGCCATGTTCATCCCTCGACGAGCAACACCCTCCGCATGACCTGGAACGACCGACTCAGCTTCGCGCTGCACAACACCGACGGCGCAGCACGCGCAGGCACCATCTCGACCCCCCGTGGCGAGATTCAGACGCCCATCTTCATGCCCGTCGGCACGCTCGGCACCGTCAAAACGCTCGCGCCGCACGACCTCAAAGCCGCCGGCGCGCAGATCATCCTCGGCAACACGTACCACCTGTACCTGCGGCCCGGCACCGACATCCTCGACCAGTTCGGCGGCCTGCACCGCTTCATGAAGTGGGACGGCCCCATCCTCACCGACTCCGGCGGCTACCAGTTCTTCTCGCTCTCCAAGTACGCGAAATTCAGCGACAAAGGCGTCAAGTTCCAAAGCCACCACGACGGCAGCAAGCACGAGTTCACCCCTGAAGAGGTGATCCGCGTTCAACGCAGCATTGGCTCCGACATCATGATGGTGCTCGACCAGTGCCCCGCGCTGCCCGCCACCGACGCCACCCTCCGCCAAGCCGTCCGACGCAGCACCGACTGGGCCCTGCGCTGCCTCAAAGCCGCCGACGACGCCCCCGGGGCCCTGTTCGCCATCGCCCAAGGCGGCACCGACGTCGAGAAGCGCCGCGCCCACGTCAACGAGCTCGCTGCGCACCCCTTCCACGGCATCGCGCTCGGCGGATTGGCCGTCGGCGAGACGCCCCAAGAGATGTACGACACCATCGAGGCCGTCGCCCCCGATATGCCCACCGACCGCCCCCGCTATTTGATGGGCGTCGGCCGTCCCGAGGACCTCCTCGAGGGCGTCGCGCGCGGCATCGACATGTTCGACTGCGTCATGCCCACCCGCAACGCGCGAAACGCCCAAGTGTTCACGCGATTCGGCAGGATCAACATCCGGAATGCGCGCTTCGCCACCGACGAGGGCCCACTCGACCCCACATGCGCTTGCGACGCCTGCACGACGTTCTCTCGCGGGTACCTGCACCACCTGCTGCGCAACCGCGAAGTGCTCGGAATCCGACTCACGACGCTCCACAACATCACCTACTACCTGACCCTGATGCGGGAGGCCCGAGAGGCCATCTTGGCGGGTGAATTCGACGGGTTTCGGCGGCGCTGCTACGCCGATTGGACCTCCGACAAAACTGTTGACCCCTCTAGACCCCTCTGATAGCTGCGCCGTTCCCAAACCCCCGTGGATTGCGGGGATTTGGCGCGACGCGACGGTTTTCGTCGGGTCCGCGAACGAGCCAACCCACCCCGACGGATTCCACAGTGGACCTCGCGCTTTTCATCGCTCAAGGAGCACCGTCCGGCCAGAGCTGTGCTCAGGCTGCCCTGCTCCCCATGATGATCGTAATGATCTTCTACTTCCTGATGTGGCGACCACAGCAGAAGCAGATCGCAGAGGCACAACGGTTCCGTGATGGACTGAAAGATGGCGACAAAGTCATCACGTCCGGAGGAGTCTACGGACGCGTCGTCCGTGTGGACGATGGCGTCGTTGAACTGGAGCTCGCGCCTAAGGTGAAGGTGCGCATCGACCGATCGCAGATCGTGAAGATGCAAGAAGAAGCCAAAGAACCCGAAGTCCTCTAAGCCTGCGGCTGCGGCCGCCTTATTTTCCCTTTCCGAGTACGTCCCCGATGCCTGGCGCATGGTGGAGCAAAGCGGGCCTGGTAGTTGCCATTATTGTGGTAGCCGCCCTGGCGCTCGTCCCAACGTTGTATCCGGTTCCTGAAGAGAACCGTGACCGTCCCGAAGACAGCTGGCCTGGCTGGGTGTCCTCGATTCACGAAATGACCGGCGGCGCTAAGGTGACGCTCGGCCTCGACCTGCAAGGTGGACTCCACCTGCAGTACCAAGTCGACGTCGATAAGGCGATCAGCGACAAGGTGGACCAGTTCACCGCGCAGATCGCCCGAGAAGTACGTCGTGGACTCGCCGAAGGTGCCGAGTTCACCGTCGAGCGTGTCCCCGATACGCCGGCGATTCGCGTCGTGACCCCCGGGCATAACCCCCTGGACCTCATCAGCGACGATACGCTCTTCGCGATGAACCTGAACCCCATCTCCGAGGGCACCGACGGCGTCCGACTGGAGATCGACTCGGGATACATCGAGGAGACCAAGCAGTACGCCATCGAGCAGGCCATCGCGACCATCGACGCTCGCGTGAACGCGACCGGTGTCGCCGAGCCCAGCATCTCGCGACGCGGTACCACCGACATCATCGTGCAGCTGCCCGGCCTCGCCGAGTCTGAGTTCGACCGCATGAAGGACCTCATCGCGCAAACCGCGCAGCTGGAGTTCCACATGGTGTCCGAGCAAGACGCCGCGTTCTTCGGTGCCCTTCCCGCGCCCCCCGCGAGCGAAGAGTGGTCCGTTGCAGCCGGTCGCCCGCAAGCCAACGTCGTCGGCACCGAGCCCGACGCGCAGGCCCAAGCGCTCGTCCGTCTGCGCCAGCACTTCGAGACCATCGAGCCGCCTGTCGGCGCCATCGTGGCCTACCAAGAAGTCACCCAAATGGACGCCTCCATCGGTGAATTCCGCGTGACCGCCTACCAGCCCATCCTGCTCGACGCAGAGACCGAGCTCACCGGCGAATACATCACCGACGCACGCACCGGCACCGACGCGCGCACCAACCAGCCCGTCGTCAACATCACCTTCGACGGTGAAGGCACTCGCGTCTTCGGTCAGCTCACGACCGACAACGTCAACCGCCTCATGGCCATCGTGCTCGACGACGTCGTCAACAGCGCGCCGCGTATCAACGAGCCCATCCTCGGCGGTCGCTGCCAAATCACCCTCGGCGGCAACTCGTACCAAGAGTCGATGCTCGAAGCCCAAGGCCTCGCCATCGTCCTTCGTAACGGCGCACTCCCCGCGCCCATCGAGAAGCAGTTCGAAACACAGGTCGGCCCGTCGCTCGGCGCGGACTCCATTCGCGCCGGTGAGCTCTCGCTCGCGGTCGCGTTCCTCCTCGTGTTCGTCTTCATCTGCGCCTACTACAAGCTGTCCGGTGCCATCGCGAGTGTCGCCCTGCTGCTCAACATGCTCTTCATCCTCGCATGCCTCGCGCTGCTCGGTGCCACGCTCACGCTGCCCGGTATCGCCGGTATCGTGCTCACGATCGGTATGGCCGTCGACGCCAACGTCATCGTGTTCGAACGCATCAAGGAAGAACTCGCACTCGGCAAGTCCGCACGTGCCGCCATCCATTCCGGGTACGAGAAGGCGCTCTCCGCCGTTCTCGACGCCAACATCACGACCGGCATCGCCGGCCTCGTGCTCATGGAGTTCGGTAGCGGTCCCGTCCGAGGCTTCGCAGTGACGCTGATCATCGGCATCATCTGCTCGCTCTTCACCGCGCTCTTCGTGACGCGGCTCATCTTCGACTATCTGCTCGACGGCGCGAAGATCTCGCGCGTCAGCATCTAGGGGCCACCATGAAGCGCAAACAAATCGACTTTACGTCTAAGTGGCGGCTCGCCGGCACAATCTCAGCCGTGGTCTGTATCATCAGCTTCGTGCTGGTCTTCGTACCCGGCCCCAACTACGGCATCGACTTCGCCGGTGGTACCAACATCATCGCTCGGTTCTCCGAGCAGGTACCCGACTCCGACGTCCGGACCGCGCTCGCTGAGCTCGGTTACGATGACGCCTCCGTCGTGCGATTCGGTGAGTCCGCAGACCACTTCCAGTTCCTCATCCAGACCGGTGCGGTCACCGCCATCACCGCCGGCGCCCGCGACGAGCTGCAAACCGCTGTAGAAGCCGAGTTCGGCGAAGGCGCCACCGTCGAATACGACGACTCCTCCGGCGACCGCGTCTACGTGCAGCTCCCCGAGTCCACGTACGAAGAGGCCAGCATCGGCGTCGTCGGTGCGGACGGAGAGCCGGTAGAGGGCATCGCGCTCTACTCCCTGCTCCAAGACCCCATCAGCGACCGGCTTGAGAACGCACTCCACGCAGCCGGCTTTGCTGGCAGCACCGCGCAGATGTACGGCAACCCGACGTCTCGCCGCTTCCAAGCCAACGTGCAGACCCTCCAGTCTGTCGTCGCAGCGTCCTTCACGCACGCCTTCCCCGAGCAGTTCATGCAGATCGACCGCGTCGAAACGGTCGGACCTCGCGTGGGCGCCCAGCTTCGTAACGACGCCGTCAAGGCCGTGCTCTTCGCCCTCGTCGGCATCCTGCTCTACATCGCTGTGCGATTCGACCTCCGCTACGCTCCCGGAGCGGTTGTCGCGCTGACCCACGACGTGCTCATCACGCTTGGCATCTTCGTCATCTTCCAGATCGAGATCAGCCTGCCGATTCTGGCCGCGCTCCTCACGATCGTCGGTTACTCACTAAACGACACCATCGTGAACTTCGACCGTATCCGGGAGAATCTCGAGCTGTCCGAGAGCCGGGCGAACCTGACGTCCATCGTCAACACCAGCCTCAACGAGTGCCTCAGCCGTACCGTGCTGACGTCCGTGACGACGCTCATCGCCGTCGCTTGTATCTTTGTCCTCGGCGGCGGACTCATCCGCTCGTTCGCCCTGGCCATGATCATCGGCGTTATCGTCGGTACGTACTCGTCGATCTACATCGCGAGCCCGCTGTTCGTTCGTACGAGCCGCTACATGGACGCACAGGCCGCGGCGCAAGCCGAGCGCGCCTCCGCCATCAGCTAGGAACCGACCCCGTTGCGACCATCCACCGAGATGGCGCAACGGGGAGTATCGCGCAACCGTGATTCAGGGTATGTGTGGGGTCATGATTCATCTGATCCAGTTCAACCCCTTATGCGTTGGAAGCGACACAAGCCCAGGCAGGCTGCCGCTAGCCATTACGCTCGTGAATTCGATGTCAGCGACCTAACTGCACAGGTCCTGCTGAATCGCGGGATCAACGGGCTAGAGTCGATGCG
This sequence comes from uncultured Myxococcales bacterium, assembly GCA_965367675.1. Classification (GTDB taxonomy): domain Bacteria; phylum Myxococcota_A; class Bradymonadia; order REDH01; family REDH01; genus CBDUJZ01. The sequence continues at coordinate 15,310 of CBDUJZ010000122.1, forward strand.
TACGGTCTTGGACCCGCGCCTCGACGCGCTCCGCGATCCGTTCCGCATGCGGAACATGGATAAGGCTGTGCGCCGAATCCGTCGCGCTATTCTTCGAAACGAGCGCATCCATATTCACG
>CBDUJZ010000123.1:0-15191 GCA_965367675.1 uncultured Myxococcales bacterium
GTTCGCGTTCGCGCGGTCAACGCCGAGCGACCCTGAACGCGTCGAAATTGGGCATCAAAAACGAACTGAGCGCCGGCGGATTCGCTGGCGCTCAGTTCATTTTCTTTCGTCGCGTAGTCTCGGCGGCGGGCGCTGAGTTGAAACGCGGAAGTGCTACTCGGCAGTACGAGCTGGCGAGTTACTCGGCCGGGCTCTCGACCGGGCGAACGGCCTGCCAGAGGCGGTGGCCGAGGTAGCTCTTGGAGGGGTTGTTGAACAGGCCGAGGCGGCCGTCACAGAAGCGAGCGCAGTCGAGGGCGTACTTCGCGACGGGCGCGAGGGCCTCGGTCGGGGTCGCGGTCATGCGAGGTACGCCGTCGCGAAGACGTGCGCGCCACATGCCGGTCTTGGCGTCGAACTTGATGCCGACGCTGAACCACCGGGAGCGGGCCTTCACACCTTTACGAGTGCGAACAACGCGCCAACCATCTGCTCCGAGCGTGCTTTGGAGAAACGCGATGGCTTCTTCGTGGCCTGCTTCTAAGAGAGTCGCAGCGTCGGTCGTCGCGTCGGCGGGCGTGGGCTGGGTCGTGGTGTTCATATCGGGCTCCGGATCACTAAGGTGTGATATTTGTAACACGTCTGTCACAGAACGCAAGCGGATCGACACAAAAGTCACGACATTACGGCGAGAAAACTCCACGGGCAGATTTGAAACGCAATCGTAGGTGGCTGAATTGCCGTCAGTTTTTCAAAGCGCCGTCGCGAACACGTTGTGTGTCGCTTCTGTGACGCTCTGTTACAAACGTCGGGTGGGGGCTGTCACAAAGCTTAGGCGTGGGCTGTCACAAACCTTGGGCGCGGGCTGTCACAAACGTCGTGTGGGGGCTGTCACGAACCGCCGACGGACAGTCGGCATTCGTTGGGCTAGCGTTTGCGACGGGGTCTGCGCTCGGCTTTCGCGGTGAGCGGGTCGTCGGGCCAGCTGTGCTTGGGATAGCGGGCGCGCAGCTCTTTGCGCACCTCGGGGTAGCCGGTCTCCCAGAAGCTGCGCAGGTCGGCGGTGATTTGCTGAGGCCGCATGTTGGGTGCGAGCAGGTGGACGAGCACAGGCGACTTTCCGCCGTTCACGCGGGGGGTGTCGACCATGCCGAAGAGCTCTTGGATGCGCACCGCGAGCACTGGGCGGCTGCCGGCTTCGTAACGTAGCGACGCCGCTCGGCCGCTGGGCACCGCCACCGACGCTGGCGCGAACTCGTCGAGCTGCTGCCACGCCGCCCAAGGTAGGCGTGCGCGGAAGTAGGCCAGGAGGTCGGTGCTTCGGAGCTCGGCGAACGAGCGTTTGCCTAGGCAGAGCTCCGGCAGATACTCCAACAAGGCGTCGTCGCTCAGGTCGGGGAGGCCGAGCTCGGGGCGGGCGTCTGCGAGCCACGCGAAGCGGGCGCGGGCGCGGGCGAACTCGTCTTGGTCGAGCGGGAGCGCGTTGGTCAGGCGGCTGGCGGCGGCGGCGGCCAAGGCGGCGCTGACGGCTTCGCCCGACGGGGTCGGTGCCGACTTGTTGCGCAGCTCGAGGTCCAAGAACCGCTTCACGCGGAGCGCGCGCACCTTATCGATGGCGGGGTCGAATTGGACTTGGATCTCGTCGATGACGGCGTCGGCGGGCAACCAGTCTTCGGAGATGGCGGAGGCCAGCACGACCACGCCGTCGCCGGTGCTGCCGCGGCGGGCGGGGGTGACGTCGATGGCGACGAAGAGGGGCTCGTCATCGCGGAGGGCGGTGTGTGGCCCCATCTGTACACCGCGTGCGCCCACCATGGCGGCGCGTTGCAGGTCGCCGTCACGCCGTCGGCAAACGCGGTCGGGGAAGCCGGCGAGGAGGGCGCGGCGGAGCGCTTCGCGGGGGCTTCCGGCGACGGGGGTTTGAGCGCGCTTGCCGCGCCCTGTCTTACGCTCGGTGACGCGGCTGAGCTGGCGGGCCACGCGTTTGGCCTCGAACAAGGCGCCGCGCTGCAGACGGTTGGCGAGCGACGTCGGGTTGCGGCCGTCCGAGGCGACGAGCGCCGCGCGGTCCGCGAGGTCAGAGTCGGAGTCCCGGACCACAAACTCGCGCGGGTGCGGTCGCTTGACCACGTCGGGCCCGCTGATGAGGGCGCAGACGTTGGCGGCGTCGGCGGCGACTCCGAGCGCGGCGCCAGCGAGCAGCACGCAGGCCAAACGTGGGTGCAGGGGCAGGGCGGCGGCGTCTCGCCCGCGGTCGGTCAGCGCGGCGTCGTGGGTGCAGCCGAGTCGGTCCAGCAACGTGGCGGCGTCTTCCCAGCGTGCTTGGTCGGGCGCTTCGTACCAATCGAACGTGGCCGGGTCGGGCTCACCGAACGCGAGCATCTGCAGCATGACGCCGGCGAGGTCCACGCGCTGCATCTCCGCTTCGAGCATCTCGCTCATGCGGTACTCCACGGCCGACGGCCACAGTCGGAGGCAGCGGCCGGGGCCCTCGCGTCCGGCGCGGCCCGCACGCTGCTCTGCCGACGCGAGCGAGATGCGCTCCAGCACCAGGCGGTCGAAGCCCACCGAGGGGTCGTACCGCATGACGCGCGCGAGCCCGCTGTCGATCACCGTGGTGACGCCGGGGATGGTGAGCGAGGACTCGGCCACGTTGGTTGAGAGGATGACCTTACGTCCCTCCGATGGGCGGATGACGGCGTCCTGTTCTTCGCTCTCGAGTCGCCCGTGGAGTGTGAGGACGCGCAGGCCGTGTGTGCGGTCAGATTGCAGGAACTCCTCGGTTCGCCGGATCTCGCCGACGCCGGGGAGGAACACCAGGATGTGGCCCTCGGTCTCGGCCGCGAGGCGGCGGACGGCGGCAGCGGCTTGGGCCTCGATGCGACGGTCGTCGGCTTTGGGCAGGTGCTCGGTGGTGACGGGGTACGCGCGGCCTTCGCTGCGGACGATGGGAACCCCGCCGAGCCACTCCGCCAGGGGCGCGGGCACGAGGGTGGCGGACATGACGACGATGATCAGGTCCGGTCGGACTTCGCGCTGGATTTGCCGAGCCAGCGCGAGGGTGACGTCGCTGTCCAAGCTGCGCTCGTGGAACTCGTCGAAGACCAGCGCGCTGATGCCGTCCAGGAAGGGGTCGTCTTGCAGCTGTCGCAGGATGACGCCTTCTGTGGCGACCACGATCGACGAGGCGGCGGAGACGCGGCTGTCGAACCGCACTTGATAGCCGACCTCGTCGCCCACACGCGCGCCGCGCTCGGAGGCGATGCGTCGGGCGGCTGCGCGGGCGGCCACTCGGCGCGGCTCCGACATGAGCACGCGGCCGCCGTAAGCCTCGAGCAGCGCACCGGGCACCCGGGTGGTCTTGCCGGCGCCGGTGGGAGCCTGGAGGACGACCGATCGCTGGCCTGACGTTCCGTCGTGTGCGACGGCGGCGATCAGCTCAGCAAGGACGGCGTCGATCGGTAGGGCGTTCACGTGGCGTTGGGTTCAGGCTAGTGTGGTCGGGCATCCAGAAGTCGGCACGTGTAGCAGAGTTAGCGGCGTACTTCAGTGGCGAGGAGGGTGCGTTCGGTAGTGCCGCGAGGCGTTCTGCGCCTTGGATCGGATTCAGGGCTGGCGGAGTCGCGCGAATAGAATTAGGGGTGTGTTCATGTATTGCACAGGTTTTTATGAACAGTAGCCGTCAGGCAGCAAGCACAGGGTTGGAACACCCGGTAAAACGCTGGTCGCGTCGGGCTGTAACGTTGCCTCTGTATGCCGTCGCGGCGACCGTCTGTTGGGCCGGGCTTCCGGTGTGGCTGGGCTTGGCGGCTCTGGTGGACCTGGTGTTGGGGTCGTCGCAGGGGAGTGGCCGTTGGTCGCGGAGCCGCGCGGTGATGTTCTTCGCGCTGTACTTGGCTGCGGAGATCGCCGGGATCGTGGCGGCGACGGCGGTGCATGTGGGGTTGCTGGGCGGTCGCGTTGGTGGTCATGCGCGGTATGTGAACGCCAACGCGGCGCTACAGCGTTGGTGGACGCGGATCATCTTCGACGGCACGTTTCTTATCTTCGGTATGACGTTGCACGTGGAAGGGGCGGACCAGGTGGTTCCGGGCCCGTTGTTGGTGCTGGTTCGTCACTCGAGCACGGCCGATACGTTGGTCACCGCCGCGGTGGTCGGGAATCCGAATCGGATGCTGCTGCGCTACGTGGTCAAGCAGGAGCTGCTCTGGGACCCGTGTATCGACATCGTTGGCGGGCGTCTGCCGAACGCGTTCGTTGATCGCGATGCGCCGAAGTCGGAGGCCAAGCTGGCGGCGATCGCGGCGCTGGCGGACGGGCTGGACGCGACGTCTGGCGCGTTGATCTACCCGGAGGGGACGCGCTTTAGTGAGGCCAAGCTGCGGAAGGGGCTTGAGCGCCTTCGGGCGGGTGGTTCCGCGCAGCTTTTGGAGATCGCGGAGGGGTTCCGGCACGTGCTGCCGCCCCGCATCGGCGGCGTGCTCGCGCTGCTCGAGGCGGCACCCGACTGCGATGTGTTGTTCGTGGAGCACGTGGGTTTCGATGGCGTTACGTCCTTTGCCGAATTTTGGGGCGGTGGACTCATCGGCCGACAGGTCCGTGTGCGGCTCCGTCGCGTGGCTGCGGCGGACATCCCGGACGCCGATCGCGCGACTTGGCTCTACGAGCGCTGGGCGACCATCGACGATTGGATCGACGCCAACCGTCATCCGATCGGGAACACAGTATCGGCAGCCTGATCACTGCGCTCCTGAACGAAATACGATTTACAAACAGTAACTTAAACGAAGAGACATTCATGATTATGTCTGTTCATTGCCCCCGGAAGTACATGATTCGACTCGATAGATGCTTGGAACTCGACGCCCCTCAATCCGAAGTTTTTGCGTATATCGCCGAGTTCGCGAACCTCGCGGAGTGGGACCCCGGTACGGTGGAGGTGAAGAAGGTCACGCCCGGACCGACCGGGGTGGGAACTCGCTACGACGTTGTTGTGAATGTCGCGATGGGCACCTCGGATATGACCTACGAGGTCACCGAATGGGCGCCGCCGAACCGAGTCACGCTGCGGGGCGACTCCACGGCGATGACGGCGACCGACCGGATCTCGTTCTCGCCCACCGAGCAGGGCGGGACGCGGGTGCGGTACGAGGCCGAGTTCACCCTCCGAAAGGTACTGAAGTGGAGCGAGGCGTTGTTGCGCCGTACGTTTGATTCGGTGGGAGACAAGGCGATGGAGGGCATGGCCAACGCGCGGATCCCGACATCGCCCGAGTCGGAGGAGGCGCGCGTATGAAGCCGCTGTGGAAAGCCCTCGCGGGCACCTTTGACCTCGCGGTCGCTCCCGCGTTTGGACGGCCCGGCTTCGAGGTTCGAAGCCAAACGTGGCGCGCGGACGCACTCCCGGCCGACCTGAACGGTGCCGTGATCGTCGTCACGGGCGCCAACGCCGGTATCGGCCGCGCGATAACCACCGCGCTGGTCGGCCTCAACGCCCACGTCGTGATGGTGTGTCGGAACGCGGAGCGTGCCGAACAGGCGCGCTTGGATATCGCACAAGATGCGGGGGTGGACCCCGAGCGGATGACCGTCCGCATCGCGGATATGGCGGACCTGTCGGCGGTCGCTGCGGTCTGCGAACGCATCCGGTCGGAGTGGCCGGCGCTGCGCGCGCTCGTGTTGAACGCCGGCGCGTTGGTCGACGACCGGCAGTTTTCGGCCGACGGCCTGGAGCTGACGTTCGGTGTGCACGTGGCCGCACCGCATCTGATGGTGCGGCTGCTGCAGTCTTCTCTGGCGGCCTCGTCTTCTGGGGCATCTGGGGGCATCGGCCGGGTGGTCTTTGTCGCGTCAGGCGGCATGTATGGTCAGCGGCTCGATGTGGACACGCTGGAGCGCGGCGCCGAGCGGTTCGACGGCGTGAAAGCGTACGCGAACGCGAAGCGGGCGCAGGTGGTGCTCGCGCGGCGTTGGGCGGCTCGGCTGGCGCCCGATGTGGTGGTGGCGTCCATGCACCCCGGGTGGGTGGACACCGACGGCGTTCGCACCGCGTTGCCCCGTTTCCACCGCGTGACCGAGGGGTTTCTGCGCACGCCCGCGCAGGGTGCCGACACGGCGGTGTGGCTGGCTGCAGGCGAGACGCACACCATGAACGCTGGCTCGTTCTACCTGGACCGGGTGCCGCGAACGGAGCACCTCCCGGGGATGCGGACGCGGGTCGCCAAGGCGAAAGAGGACGCTCTGTGGATGCTCTGCGACCGTGTGACCGCACGGTTTTCGGTCGGCGGAAACGGCGTCGCGTAGTTCGCCAGCCGGTCGGTTGCGTTAGCGCGCGGGGCGATCGGTTGCGTTAGCGCGCGGGGCGATCGGTTGCCTTAGCGCGCGAACCGTCGGACCCACGCCAGCGCCAGCAGGCCGGCGATCTCGGCGCCGCCAGACGCTCCCACGCTGTCGAGCCACGCGCTTTGGTCGCGCGCGCGCTGCAGCGCCTCGGCGTACGGGATGTTGGAGAAGGTGACCATGCCGTACAGCGAGCGGTACGTGTCGCCGAACTCCTCCTCCAAGATGTGCTCGAGCGCTTTGCGTTGCAGGAACTTCTCGTCGGCCACGAGCGCGCGCATGACCTCAAAGTTGTACACCGCGAGCTCGGCGATGGCGTCGGCGTCGGGGGCGCGTTGGTCGGAGAAGGCGTGAAACACGCGGCCGATGTCGTCGATGCCGTGCGTGTCCATGAGCCCTTCGAGGACCGTGCAGTCTTCGAACGCGGCGTTCATGCCTTGCCCGTAGAAGGGTACGATCGCGTGGGCGGCGTCGCCGATGAGCAGCGCGCGCTCGCCGTGGTTGTAGGGGCTGCAGCGGATGGTAACCAAGTTGCCCGTCGGGTTCGCGAAGAACGTGTCCGTGAGCGCTTCGAGGTGCGGGACGGCGTCGGCAAACTCGGCGTTGAAGAAGGCGGTCACGGCCTCGGGCGTCGAGAGCGCTTCGAAGCTGTCCTGGGCGCCTTCGTGGGCGAGAAACAGCGTGCACGTGAAGCTGCGGTCGGGGTTGGGCAGCGCGATGAGCATGAAGTCGCGGCGCGGCCAGATGTGCAGCGCCTCTGGCTCAAGGCGGAAGCTGCCGTCTTCCGCGGGCGGAATCGTGAGCTCTTTGTAGCCGTGGGCGAGCCAGGCCTGGCTGAAGTTGAATCGCCCGCGGCGTTGCATGCGCTGGCGAATCTGGGAGAACGCGCCGTCGGCTCCGATGACAAACTGTGAGGGCTGGCGGGTGGTCTCGGTCGCGCCTTCGGTTTGCAGGGTGAGCGTGCCGTCGCGCACGTCGACGTCGCGCACGCGGGTGTTGAATTGGAAGCGCACGCCGGAGGCCTCGGCGCGGTCCATGAGCATCACGTTGAGCTCGCGTCGCGAGACCGAGTAGATGGCCTCTTCGTCGCGCCCGTACGGTTGGAAGCGGAGCGTGCCGTCGACGGCGTGCATCATGCGGCCGCGCATGGGGATGGCCATGGCGAGCACGTCTTGGTCGAGGCCCACGCCGGCGAGGGCGGTGAGTCCGCGGACGGACAGCGCCAAGTTGATGGAGCGGCCAGCTGCGATCTGCGCGGTACGCATGTCGGGGCGGCGCTCGTAGACCGTCACATCGAGGCCACGGCGGGCCAAATAGATGGCGGCGAGAGAGCCAGCGAGGCCGGCGCCAGCGACCGCTACGGGGGCCGTCGAACCGGTCATGCTGGGGCTCCGTCGCTGAGGCTCGTGTACAGTGCGTCGACGAAGCGCCAGACGTCTTCGAAGGTGTTGTAGAGTGGTGTTGGCGCCACGCGTACGATGTTTGGCGGGCGGAAATCTGAAATGATTCCGAGGGCTTCGAGCGCTTCTTGGATGTTCGTTGCGTCGCCGTGGATGCGCAGGCTGAGCTGGCACCCGCGCTGCTCGGGGTTCTGGGGCGTGAGCACGTCGACGCCGCCGCCGATGCGCGCTTGCAGCAGGTCGAGCATGTAGTCGCCGAGCCGCAGCGCCTTGGCGCGGAGCGCGGGCATGGTCACTTCGAGGAACATGTCGCCGGCCGCTCGGAATGCCGCCATCGGCAGGATCGGCGCGTTGGACAGTTGCCACCCCGCGGCGCCAGGTTGTGGCTTGAACGCGTCGGGCATTTGAAACCGCGTGGCCGGGTCGTTTCCCCACCAGCCGGCGAAACGGGCGGGCGGGTTGGCGTCGTGGCGCTCGTGTACAAACGCGCCGCCGACGCCGCCGGGGCCCGCGTTGAGGTACTTGTACGAGCACCACACCGCAAAATCGACGCCCCAGTCGTGCAGCTGGAGCGGCGCGTTTCCGACGGCGTGTGCCAGGTCGAAGCCCACCTTGCAGCCCACGGCGTGGGCCTCCCGGGTGATGCGTTCCATGTCGAAGAGTTGGCCGCTGAGGTAGTTCACGCCGCCCATCATCACGAGCGCGACGGTGTGTCCCTCGGCGCGGAGCCACTCGACGAACGCGTCTTCGTCGAGCACGCCATCGAGGGTAAACTGGGCGGTGTCGACGACCGCGTCCGGGTAGCCGTGATGCTCGGCCTGGCTTTGCATCGCGTAGGCGTCGGACGGGAAGGCGCCGGTCTCGATGACGATACGATTTCGCTCTGGCGTGGGTTGGTAGAACGACACCGTGAGCAGGTGCAGGTTTACGGAGAGGGCGTTCATGACGACGACCTCGCGCGGTTTCGCGCCCACGATGTGTGCGGCCGCTTCGGCGCAGAACTCGTGATAGTGGAGCCACGGGAGGTCGCCCTCGAAGTGACCGTTCACGCCGCGCTCCGCCCACGCTTGCAGCTCGGCGTTCACATATTGCGCGGTGGCTTTGGGCTGGAGGCCGAGCGAGTTTCCGCACAGGTAGACGACGGGCGTGCCGTCGGCGCGCTTGGGGATGTGAAACCGATCGCGGAGGCTGGGGGTGGGGTCGTCAGCGTCGCGCTCTTGCGCGTATTCGAGGCGAAGATCCACGGATGTTCCAGGTGCGGAGGGACTGGCGAGAGGGCGGTGAGGCGCGCTCGTGGGAGACAGAGGGCAGGCCGCGCGGGCGCTGCGTCAGGCGATGTCTGACAGGGTGTACAGTAGCGGTCGCGATGGCGCGGCGTCGAGGTCGAACGCAGGGATATCGAGGCTCAGCACGTACAGGCCGTCGGCGACTGTCGTGGGAACGAGCGCCATCTCGGTGATGGTCCGCGGGCTGGGGGATGGGCCGGCGCGACGATCCTGCGGTAGGCCCCACCACGTGCGGTGGTTCAGCAGCGAGCCGTCATCGTCCTCGCGGTCCACGCTCGGCAGCTCCGTGACCAGGTGGGTCCACGGTCCAGAGGCGAGCGAGCGCATGGCCGCTGGGGAGAAGTAGGGCGGGCCGTTGGGGCGCGCCGTGCCGGACCAGTTTGCCGTCCGCTTGTCGAGCCCCGGCTGCACCACGCGGAGGACAATCGCCTGCGTATCCCGTGCCCCCGGAACCCGGTCGAGCGCCGCCGCAATGTCTTGCTCGTGCACGACGGTGTCGTCGGGCCGGCCGGCTGGGTAGCCACCGCTCGATGCGCCGAACTCGGCCGGCGTGACGGTGATGACGGCGGCGGTGAACAGCCCGCCGGGGTGAATGTCGGCGATGCTCAGACGTTCGAGCGCGATGTGCCCGACACACTCGGTGTGCGTGCCGTTCCCGTGCGGGTTGAGGGTCACGGTGGCGCAGTTGATGGAGCCGCCTTCGCGGGTGTCGGCGATGAACCCCTCGGCTTGGAACGCGGCGGCCGTCGCGGCGGGGAGCCCGAACGCGTTCGGTTGGGCGCCATTGAAGCGCAGCGGAATGGCCAGCGAGATGGGCGCCTCCAGGTTCACGGAGCGCTCCACCCCGGCGATGTTCACAGTTGCGTGGATGCTCATAAGAACGTCACAACGTCGGACCGTGCCGAGGCATGGAAGCGCGGGTGGTTCATCGCGACGGGACACGGATGCGCAGTGCGTCGGAGTGCGCGTCACTGGCCGGCGTACGGAAGTCGTCGAGGTTCTTGCCGAGCCATTCGAGCGCGCTCCCGGAGAGCAGTCGCTCCTTGGTGCTGGAGGGCAGGTCCATGCCTTCGATCATCGCGCCGGGGTGGTGCTCGCCGAGTGGGAACGGGTAGTCGGAGCCGAGCAGCAGGCGCTGTTCCCCGAGGACGTCGAGCAGGTAGCGGAGCACGCGGGGATCGTGGACCAGGGTGTCCACGTAGATGCGATCGAGCAGGGACGACGGCCGGGTGGTGGTGTTGGTTTGGCACAGGTCCGGACGAACGTCGAAGCCGTGGTCGATGCGGCCGAGCGTGGCGGGGAATGAGCCGCCGCCGTGGGCGAACGCGACGCGGAGCTTGGGGAATCGCTCGAGGATGCCGCCCATCATCATGCTGCAGATGGCCTGCGACGTTTCGGCGGGCATCGAGACCAGCCACGGCAGCCAGTAGTTGGGCAACCGCTCTTTGCCCATCATGTCCCAGGGGTGCACGAACACGGCGGCTCCGAGTGACTCGCAGGCGGCCCAGAACTCCAGGAGCGAGGGGTCGTCGAGCCCGAGGCCGTTGACGTGCGTTCCCACTTCGACGCCGGCGAGGCCGAGCGTCATGCAGCGCTCCAGCTCGGCGATGGCGCGTGCGGTGTCCTGCAAGGGCACGGTGCCGAGGCCTACGAACCGCTTGGGGGCGACGGCACACACGCCGACCAGGTGGTCGTTGAGCAGCTTCGACAGGTCGTGGGTGTGCTCAGGCCGGGCCCAGTAGCCGAACATGACGGGCACGGTGGACAGCACTTGTACGTCGACGCCGAGCGCGTCGCCTTCGGTCATGCGTACGCCGGGGTCCCAGCAGTTGGACTCGATCTCGCGGAAGAATCGGTCGTCCATCATCATGCGGGCGCAGCCGGCGCAGTGATGGTCCAGGCTGATCCAGCCGCCGTAGCCGTAGCGTTCGCGGAGATCGGGCCAGGTTTTCGGTAAGATATGCGTATGAATGTCGATTTTCATGCGCTGCCCTCCGACTCGTCCGCGGAGCCGGCGCCGGGGATCGGCATCACGGCGTGGCAGGCGTCACAGGTTCGGATGGACTCGGAGGCGTTCACCTCTGCGATGGCGTCGTTCATCTGCTGCAGGAAGCTCACGACCTCGAACCGGGCCTCGTGCAGGACGTTTCGACATTCATCACAATACCACCGCATCGCGTCGGTCTCGCCGGCGAACCGAGGGCGCTCTACCACCAAGCCCACGGTGTTGGCGGCGCGTTGCGGAGAGTGCGGGACACCGCCTGGGAGCAGGAAGATCTCGCCTTCGCGGATGGCGATGTCCTTGAACTCGCCGTCGTCGACGACCTTGAGGACCATGTCGCCCTCGATCATCAGGAACAGCTCTTCGCCGGAGTTGATGTGGTACTCCGACCGGGCGTTCGGGCCGCCGACCACCATCACGATGAACTCCGCGTTCTCGAACACCTTCTTGGCGCCCACCGGCGGTTTCAACAGGTGGCGATTTGCGTCGATCCAGGCGCTGAAATTGAACGGGGGTAGAAGCGGCATGGCGTGGCTCGGGCGGGAGGTTCGTTGCCGGAGACGGTACCAGAACGTGGCCTAGATTCCGACTGTCAGCCGTGTCGCGCGCGCCTCACGTCGACCGAATGCCGACGCGCCGAACACGGTGATAGGAGATACGCTAGGCGCCCATTTGGAACGACACGGACTCGAGGCCGTCGACGCGGAGTCGGACGCGGTCGCCGGGCGAAAGGGCCACCGCTGGGGTAGCGCCGCCGGTCAGCACCACGTCGCCTGCGCGGAGGCTCTCGCCGACCTCGTGCAGCATGTTCGCGAGCTTGGCGAGGGAGCGCGCGGGGTGTTCGTACACGGCTGCGGAGGAGCCGACGTGGGCGGCTACGCCGTTGATTTCCATGACCATGCCCAGGTTCGATACGTCGATCCGGTCCGCTGGGACGACGGTGTCTCCGAGCACGAACGAAGACGATGAGCCGTTGTCGGCGACCACATCCGGCAGGCTGAATTTGAAGTCTTGGAACCGGCTGTCGATGACCTCCAGCGCGGCGACAACGGACCCGACGGCGAGCATCGCGCGGGCGGCGGTCGTCGGGCCAACGAGGTCGTCTTTGAGGATGAACGCGATCTCCGGCTCGACCCGCGGATGCACGTATTCTGCGTGCGACAGCGTGGCGCCGTCGGAGTGCTGCATGTGCGTGGTCAGGTGGCCGTAGATCGGGCTGTGCACGCCCATTTGCTCCATCTTTGCCAGGCTGGTGAGGCCCATCTTCATGCCCGCGCGGCTGTCTCCGCGGCCCAGGCGGCGGTCCATGGATGCGCGCTGAATCGCGTAGCCGTCCTCGACGGTGAGCCCCTCATGGGAGAGTGAGAGCATGGGTACGGCTTCGGCCCTGAACGCGGCGGTGTCGAGCGTCTCGGCGAGCTGTTGAATGGTCTTGGGCGCGAGGGTCGGTTGCATCGGAAACTCGGGGTTGGGCGTGCGGCGCGTTGGTGTACGGACCTGCGCTAGAATCGGGCGGTCGCGTGGCCGAGGTGGGCGATGCGGACCTCAAGGTGATCGCCGGCTTTCACGGGGACGACGGGACCGAGCGCGCCTGAGAGGATGACCTCGCCGGCGGAGAGCGTTTTGCCGAACTCGCCGAACTTGTTGGCGAGCCAAACGACGGCGTTGATCGGGTTGCTGAGACATGCGGCGCCAGCGCCGGTCGAGCACACTCGGCCGTTCTTCGACAGCGCCATGCCGACCATGGTCAGGTCCACGTCCTTGAGCATGGTGGGCTGGGTGCCGAGCACGAACATGCCGCTCGACGCGTTGTCGGCGACGGTGTCCTCGTATTTCACTTTCCAATCGGCGACGCGGGAGTCGACGACCTCGATGGACGGCAACACGTAGGCGGTGGCCGAGATGACGTCGGCCGCCGTGATGCCGGGTCCGGAGAGGTCGCGCTCCAGCACAAACGCGATCTCGCCCTCCGCGCGCGGTTGCAGGAGTTCGGCGGTGTTCGCGAGCTCGCCGTCGCCGATGACCATATCGTCGAGCAGCACGCCGAAGTCGGGTTCGTCGACGCCGAGCCATTGCTGCACTGCGCGGCTTGTTAGGCCAATTTTGTGTCCGATGTGCCGCGCGGTTCCGCCGTTGAGGCCGCGCTCTTTGATACGTCGCTGCACGTTGATGGTCTGGATCGCGTAGGCGTCCGCGGTGGTCAGCGACGGGGTGCCCTGCGTGAGCGGAGGGCAGGGCGTGCGGCTCACTTGTGCGTCCCACAGCTGCGCCGCGAGGGCCTCAAGGGTGGCTTGCGAGGTGGTCGGTTCAGTCATGGCGCGGGATGTGGGCAATGGCTTTGATCTCGATCAGCAGATCGGGGTGCGGCAATTGGGCGACGGCGACGGTGGTTCGGGCGGGCCCGGTAGCGGCGTCGAAGTGGGTGTCGTACACGGCGTTGTAGCCGGCGTAGTCGTCCATGTTGACCAGGAAGGTGGTCAGGTCGACGAGGTGGGCGAGGTCGCCGCCGGCGGCGCGCAGCACGGTCTGGATGTTTTCGATGCAGCCCCGCGTTTGGGCGATGATGTCGCGTGTGACCGTTCCGTCGGCGTTACGGATCACGCCGGCGTGGGAGTTGTCGGAGCGCCGAGACGAGCAGCCGGAGACGAACACCAGGTCGCCGACGCGGCGTGCGTGCGGGTAGTTCGCGAGGGCTGGGGCGTGCTTGTTGAGGATGACGGCTTCGTCGCGGGCCGGCGCCGCGCCGTCAGAGCTTGATGCAGACATTGCGAAGTTCGGAGTAGAAGTTGAGTGAATGCACCCCGCCTTCGCGGCCGATGCCAGAGAGTTTGACGCCACCGAACGGCGTTCGCAGGTCGCGGATGAACCAGGAGTTGACCCACACGATACCCACGTCGAGGGCGCCGGCCATGCGGTGCGCGCGGGCTAAGTTTTGGGTCCACACGGCTGCGCACAGGCCGTAGTCGGAGTCGTTCGCGCGTGCGATGACCTCGGCTTCGTCGTCGAACGGCGCCACGTGGCAGACGGGGCCGAAGATCTCCTCGCGCACGGCTCGGGCGGAGTCCGGGAGGCCGACCATGACGCTGGGCGCGACGTAGAAGCCTTTGGCGAGGGCGGCGGGTTGTCGCGTCGGGGCCCCGCCGCCGGTCAGAAACTCGGCGCCTTCGCCGCGGGCCACGTCGAAGTAGCCGAGCACTTTGTCGCGGTGCGCGGCGGAGATCAGCGCACCCATCTCTGTGGTGGGGGCGAACGGGTCACCGATGCGCAGCGCTGCAGCACCCGCGGCCAAGCGCTCCACGAACTCGTCGTAGCGTGCGCGCGCCACGTACACGCGCTCCGAGCACAGGCAGACTTGGCCGCAGTTCGAGAAGGTGGAGCGCAGTGTGCCGGCGACCGCGGCGTCCATGTCGGCGTCGTCGAAGATGATGGCCGCGTTCTTTCCGCCGAGCTCGAACGAGACGGCTTTTACGCCGGGCGCGGCCGCCCGCATGATGGCGCTGCCGGTGCGGCTCTCGCCCGTGAAGGTGATCGCGTCGACGCCGGGGTGGGTGGTCAGGAACTCGCCCGCGGCGCCTGGGCCATGCCCATGCACCACGTTGTATACGCCGGCCGGTACGCCGACCTCGCGCATCACCTCGGCGAGCAGCGTGGCGGTCTGTGGCGTCTCCTCCGACGGTTTGACGACCACGGTGTTGCCGGCCGCGAGGGCGGGCGCGACCTTCCATGTCATGAGCAGCAGCGGCAGGTTCCAGGGGCAGACCACGGCGACCACGCCGACGGGCCGGCGCAGGGTGTAGTGCAGCGCGCCGGCGCCGTCGGGGGTGTCTTGCTCGAAGCTCTGGTTCGCGGCGGTGCGCATCAGGTTGGCGAACACGCGGAAGTTCGCGGCGCCACGGGGAACGTCGACCGTACGGGCGAACGAAGACGGCTTGCCGGTGTCCAGCACCTCGGCGCGGATGAATTCGTCGGCGCGGGCGTCGATGCGATCGGCGACGGCCATCAGCAGGTCGAGGCGTTGTGCCATGGGCATTGTGCCCCACGGCCCGATGAGCGCGCGACGGGCGGCGTGAACGGCTTCGTCGACGTCCTCGGCGGTGGCGCTCGCAACGACTCCGATCTGCGCCCCGGTGGCAGGGTTGAACAGCGGGAACGACGCGGCGGGCATGGGGCGCGCGGCGCCGTCGA
>CBDUJZ010000124.1:0-15158 GCA_965367675.1 uncultured Myxococcales bacterium
CGTCGATCGCGCCGTTCTGGTTCGCGTCTTCGTCGCCGTCGTTCACGCCGCCGCCGTCGGTGTCTTCCACCAAGGGCAGAGTCGTGGTCGTCGGGTCCGCGTCCTCCACGAAGTTGCCGGCCGCAAGGTCGGTGTCTTCGGTGAGGTCTGCCGGCACAACGCCCGTCTCGGTGCCGTCCAGGATACCGTCGTCGTCGGAGTCAGGGTCCAGCGCGTTGATGTCGCTGTCGCCGTCCGTGTCCGCCGCGAAGTCCGGCTCATCGCCGTCCTCTACGCCATCGTCGTCGGTATCGCGATCCAGCGGGTCCGTCCCGATGGTGTCCTCAAGCGCGTCGCTCAAGCCATCGCCGTCGGTGTCGACCGGCGCCGTGTCGTCGGCCGGATCGTTCGGGTCTGTTTCGCCCGCGTCGATCGCGCCGTTCAAGTTCGGGTCCTCGTTGCCATCGCTCACGCCGCCCGCGTCGGTGTCGGCCACCAGCGGGTCCGTCGTGGTCGTCGGGTCCGCGTCCGGCACAAAGTTGCCAGCGCCCAGGTCCGTATCCGGTCCCACGTCATCGAGTTCGAGGCCCGTCTCGGTGCCGTCCAACAGGCCGTCGCCATCGCTGTCGGCGTCGTTGGCGTTGGGCAGTCCGTCATCGTCGGCATCGCCGAACGGGTCCACTTCGTCGCCGTCCTCGATTCCGTCGTCGTCGGAGTCGGCGTCCAGCGGGTCGGTCCCGCCGTTCACTTCTTCGCCGTCCTCAAGGCCGTCGTTGTCCGTGTCCGGGTCGTTCGGGTCCGTTCCGATCAGCAGCTCGTCGCCGTCGCTCAGTTCGTCCTCGTCGGAGTCCAACGCGAACAGGTCGTCGGCGCTGTTGTTCGGGTCGGTCTCGCCAGCGTCCACCGCGCCGTTTCCGTTCGTGTCTTCCACGCCGTCCGGAACGCTGCCGTTGTCGGTGTCTTCGTCGAGCGGGTTCGTCGTGGTCGTCGGGTCCGCGTCCGGCACAAAGTTGCCGGCCGTCACGTCCGTGTCGGGGCCCAGGTCGCCGTCCACGAGGCCCTGCTCCGTGCCGTCGAGCACGCCGTCGTCGTCGCTGTCTGGGTCGAGCGCGTTGATCGCGCCGTCGCCATCGGAGTCCGTCGCGAAGTTCGGCTCATCGCCGTCCAACACGCCGTCGTCGTCGGTGTCGGCATCGAACGGGTCCGTGCCGATAGCGTTCTCCACCGCATCGCTGAGGCCATCCTCATCGCTGTCGAGCGGAGCGACATCGTCGGCCGGATCGTTCGGGTCCGTCTCGTCCGCGTCGACGCGGCCGTTCGCGTTCACATCCTCGGCGCCATCGTCGACACCGCCGCCGTCCGTGTCCGCGACGAGCGGGTCGGTGGTCGTTCCGGGGTCGGCGTCGGGCACAAAGTTGCCCGCGGTCAGGTCGGTGTCCGGGTCCAGCCCGATGCCCGAGAGGCCGAGCTCCGTGCCGTCCAAGATACCGTCGTTGTCGCTGTCCGGGTCGTTCGCGTTCGGCGATCCGTCGCCGTCGGCGTCCTGCAGCGGGTTCATCTCCGCGCCGTCGGTCACACCATCATCGTCCGTGTCACGGTCGAGCGGGTCCAAGCCGAACTGCACTTCAACACCATCGTTGAGACCGTCACCGTCCGTGTCCGGGTTCGCCGGGTCCGTGCCGAGCGCCGCCTCTTCAGCGTTGGTCAGATCGTCACCGTCCGGGTCCGCGTCCGGCTCGAGGTCGTCCGCGCCGTCGTTCGGATCCGTCTCACCCGCATCCACGCGACCGTTCTGGTTGGCGTCCTCAAGACCGTCCGGAACCGTTCCGGCGTCGGTGTCGGGGTTCACCAACGAGGTGGTCGTCGTCGGATCGGCGTCCGGCACGAAGTTGCCCGCGGGCACATCCGTGTCGGCGTCCAAGTCGGTGGTCACAACACCGGCTTCCGTGCCGTCCAAGATGCCGTCGCCATCCGCGTCGGGGTCGAGCACGTTCACCAGGCCATCGCCATCGCTGTCCACGGCGAAGTCCGGCTCATCGCCGTCCAACACGCCGTCGTCGTCCGTATCTCGGTCCAACGGGTCGCTGCCGAGCGACTCTTCCACGGCGTCGCTCAAGCCGTCGCCGTCGGTGTCCACCGGAGGCACGTCGTCGGCCGGGTTGTTCGGGTCCGTCTCGCCCGCGTCGATGCGACCGTTGCGGTTCGCGTCCTCCGCGCCGTCGTCTACGCCACCGGTATCGGTATCTGCGGCGTTCGGGTCCGTCTGCGTCAGCGGGTCCGCGTCCGGCACAAAGTTGCCCGCCGTCACGTCCGTATCCGGGTCCAAATCGGCGCGTACGAGGCCCACCTCGGTACCGTCCAAGATGCCGTCGCCATCCGCGTCGGGGTCCAGCGCGTTCACAAGGCCGTCGCCGTCGCCGTCCACGAGCGGGTCTACTTCGTCACCGTCCAGCACGCCGTCGTCATCCGAGTCGCGGTCCAGCGGGTCCAGGCCGCCATTGAACTCAACGCCGTCCGGCAAACCGTCGCCGTCCGTGTCCGGGTTCAGCGGGTCCGTGCCGATCAGCAGCTCCTGCGCGTCCGTGAGGTCGTCTTCGTCACTGTCGAGCACCTCGGCGTCGTCGGCCGGGTCGTTCGGGTCCGTCTCGCCCGCGTCCACTCGGCCGTTGCCGTTCGGGTCCTCTTGGCCGTCCGGCGCGCCGCCCGCGTCCGTGTCAGCGTTCACCGGCGACGTTACCGTCGTCGGGTCTGCGTCCGGCACAAAGTTGCCAGCGCCCAGATCGGTGTCCGGCGTCAGATCGCCACGGGTCACGCCGAGCTCGGTGCCGTCCAGCACGTCATCGTTGTCGCTGTCCGGGTCGAGCGCGTTGATGAGCCCGTCGCCGTCGGTGTCGACCGCAAAGTCCAGCTCGTCGCCGTCCAACACGCCGTCATCATCGGTGTCCGCGTCGAGCGGGTCCGTGCCCAAGCTGTCCTCCAGCGCGTTCGACAGGCCGTCCTCGTCGTCGTCGTCGCCGACCACATCATCGTCCGGGTCGTTCGGATCCGTCTCGTCCGCGTCGATGCGGCCATTGCGGTTCACATCCTCCGCGCCGTCCGACACGCCACCGGCGTCCGTATCCGCCAGGTAGGGATCGGTCGTGGTGCTCGGATCCGCGTCCGGCACAAAGTTGCCCGCCGTCTCGTCCGTGTCCGGGTCGAGCGGAGCAGTAACGCCGCCCTCGGTGCCGTCCAAGATGCCGTCGCCGTCGCTGTCCGGGTCGAGGCCGTTGATCAGGCCGTCGCCGTCCGTGTCACCCGTGGGCGTCTGCTCGTCGCCGTCCAACAGGCCGTCGTCGTCCGAGTCGCGATCCAGCGGGTCCATGCCCGCGTTGTACTCCACGCCGTCCGGCAAGCCGTCATCGTCGGTATCCGCGTCAAACGGATCGGTGCCGATCGCACGCTCAAGCGCATCCGTGAGCCCGTCGCCGTCCGTGTCACCCGTGGGCGCGTCGTCCGTCGGGTCGTTCGGGTCCGTCTCGCCTTCGTCCACGCGACCGTTCGCGTTCAGGTCCTCGCCGCGGTCCGAAACGCCACCGGCGTCCGTGTCGGCAACCAAAGGAAGCGTCGTGGTCGTCGGGTCCGCGTCCGGCACAAAGTTGCCAGCCGCGAGGTCCGTTCCAGGCGTCAGGTCCGCCGCCACAACACCCACCTCAGTGCCGTCGAGCACGCCGTCGTCATCGCTGTCAGGGTCGAGCGCGTTAATGAAGCCGTCGCCGTCGCTGTCGACCGCGAAGTCCGGCTCGTCGCCGTCCAAGATACCGTCGTCGTCCGTGTCCGCGTCCGTCGGGTCCGTGCCGATGGTCGTCTCCACGCGGTTCGGGATGCCGTCGCCGTCCGTGTCGACACCCGGGCGGTCGTCGCCCGGATCGTTCGGGTTCGACTCGCCGGGGTCGATCGCGCCGTTCAGGTTCACATCCTCGAAGCCGTCCGGCACGCCACCAAGGTCGGTGTCGGCCGCGTACGGGTCCGTGGTGGTCAGCGGGTCCGCGTCCGGCACAAAGTTGTCCGCGGTCAGGTCTGTGTCAGGGTGCAGGTCCGCCGGCGTGAGACCGCTCTCGGTGCCGTCGAGCAGCCCATCGCCGTCCGAGTCCGCGTCGTTCGCATTCGGCAGGCCATCGCCATCCGGGTCGGCGAACGGGTTGGCTTCATCGCCGTCGATCACGCCGTCGTCGTCGGTGTCCGCGTCCAGCGGGTCCGTGCCGCCGTCGACCTCTTCGCCGTCTTCCAGCCCGTCGTCGTCGGTGTCGGGGTTCAGCGGGTCGGTGCCGATGATGTTCTCTTCGTCATCCGTCAGTCCGTCGTTGTCGGCGTCGCCGGTGTCAAAGTCGTCGCTCGGCACGTTCGGGTCCGTCTCGCCGTCGTCCACGCGACCGTTCTGGTTCGCGTCCTCAAAGCCGTCCGGCACGCCGCCGTCGTCGCTGTCGCGGTCGGTCGGCGAGGTCGTGGTCGTCGGGTCGGCGTCCGGCACAAAGTTGCCAGCCGTCACGTCGGTGTCCGGCCCCAGGTCGCCGGCGATCAGGCCGCCCTCGGTGCCGTCCAGAATGCCGTCGTTGTCGCTGTCGGGGTCGAGCGCGTTGATCAAACCGTCCAGGTCCGTGTCCACGCCGAAGTCCGGCTCGTCGCCGTCGAGCACACCATCGTCGTCGCTGTCGGCGTCCAACGGGTCGGTGCCGAGCGTGTCCTCAAGGGTGTCGCTGAGCCCGTCCTCGTCGGAGTCGACGGGGCCCGGGAGGTCGTCCGCCGGATCGTTGGGGTCACGCTCGCCGGCGTCGATTCGGCCGTTACGGTTGGGGTCCTCGTCGCCGTCGTTCGTGCCACCTTCGTCGGTGTCAGCCACAAGCGGGTTCGTGCGCGTGCTCGGGTCCGCGTCCGGGATGAAGTTGCCCGCGCTGGTGTCCGTATCGGGGTACAGGTCGCTCAGACCGCGGCCCATCTCGGTGCCGTCGAACAGGCCGTCGCCGTCGCTGTCCGGGTCCAAGATGTTGATCAGCCCGTCGTCGTCGGTGTCGAGCATGCCGTCCAGCTCGTCGCCGTCGCGCACCGCGTCATCATCCATGTCGCCGTCGAGCGGGTCCAGGCCGTTGTTGACCTCAAACCCGTCGTCCAGGCCGTCGAAGTCCGAGTCGGGATTGAGCGGGTCGGTGCCGTAGAACGCCTCTTCCGCGTTCGTGAGCCCGTCGTCGTCGATGTCCGGATTGTTAAAGTCATCGCGGCCGTCCAGCGGGTTGGTCTCGTCGCCGTCCACGCGGCCGTTCTGGTTCGCGTCCTCCAATCCATCCGAAACGCCGCCACCGTCCGTGTCCGGGTTCACCGGGGACGTGGTGGTCGTAGGATCGGCGTCGGGCAAGAATACCCCGGCGGCCAGGTCGGTGTCCGGGCCGAGATCCGCCGCGGTGACGCCCGCCTCGGTGCCGTCCAGGATGCCGTCAAAGTCCGAGTCCGCGTCGCGCGCGTTGATGCGACCGTCGCCGTCCGTATCAACCGCAAAGTCCGGCTCGTCGCCGTCCAGAACGCCATCGTCGTCCGTGTCCGCGTCGAACGGGTCCGTGCCCAGCGAGATCTCCAGCGCGTCGGTCAGGCCGTCGTCGTCGCTATCGAGCGGCGAGCCGTCGTCCGCCTGCACGTTCGGGTCCGTCTCGCCGGCGTCCACGCGGCCGTTGCGGTTCGTATCCTCGTTGCCATCCGACACGCCACCGTCATCGGTGTCCGCGTCGTAGGGGTCGGTGGTGGTCGACGGGTCAGCGTCCGGCACGAAGCGCCCGCGCGAGCGGTCCGTTCCCGCGGTCAAGTCCGCCGCCGTCACGCCCGCCTCGGTGCCGTCCAGGATGCCGTCGCCGTCGCTATCCGGGTCGAGCCCGTTCACCAGGCCGTCTCCGTCGAGGTCTTCGCCGGGGTTCTGCTCGTCGCCGTCCGTGACGCCGTCGTCGTCGGTATCGGGGTCCAACGGGTTCAAGCCCGCCTCGACCTCGTCGCCGTCGTTGAGGCCATCGTCGTCGGTGTCCGGGTTCGTCGGGTTCGTGCCGATGCGACGCTCTTCCGCATCGCTGAGCCCGTCATCATCCGAGTCGATGTGCTCGTCGTCGTCGGCCGGGTCGTTGGGGTCCGTTTCGCCCGCATCGACGCGGCCGTTACGGTTCGTGTCCTCAACGCCGTCCGGCGCCCCGCCATCGTCGGTGTCCACCACATACGGGTCGGTGACCGTGCTCGGGTCCGCGTCCACCACAAAGTTGCCCGCGGCCGGGTCGGTGTCGGGGTCGCGGCCGATCGCGACCACGCCGCTCTCGGTACCATCCAAGATGCCGTCGCCGTCGCTGTCGGGGTCGAGCGCGTTGATCAGCGAGTCGCTGTCGATGTCGATGAACGGGGTGTCCTCTTCGCCATCCAGCACGCCATCGTCGTCGCTGTCGCGGTCGGTCGGGTCGGTGCCGTTGTCGCGCTCTTCGCCGTCGGTCAGGCCGTCGCCGTCGGTGTCCGCGTTCAACGGATCGGTGCCGAGCGGTCCCTCGTCCAGGTCGGACACGCCGTCGTTGTCATCGTCCAGGTCACACGCATCGCCCGCGCCGTCGCCGTCCGTGTCGGTCTGCGCCGGGTTCGAGACGCCCACGCAGTTGTCGCCGGTGGCATCGCACGCGTCGTCGGCGTCGACGTCCACGCACAGGTCCTCGCAGTCCGGGCTACCGTCGCCGTCGAGGTCCTCGTCGGAGATACCGCATCCACACGCGCCGGGCGCGATCTTGTCCACGTCCGCCGGACAAAGGTCGATGCAGTCCTCCGTGCCGTCCAAGTCTGTATCCACGTCCGCGATGCCGCAGCCGCAAACGCCGAGCACCGTCTTGGCCGGGTCGGCCGGGCACAAGTCGAGGCAGTCCGCCGTTCCGTCGGAGTCCGTGTCCGTGTCGGCGACGCCGCAACCGCACTCGCCAGCCTCGGTCTTCAGCGGGTCCGCGGGGCACGCTTCCAGGCAGCTGAACACGCCATCGCCGTCCGGGTCCTCGTCCGGAACGCCGCAGCCGCAAACGCCGGGAAGCAGCTTGTCCGGGTCTCCCGGGCACAGGTCGACCACGCACGCCGGCGTCTCAATTTCGCCACATCCGCAGAAGCCAGGAGCGGTCTTGGCCGGATCAGCCGGACATCCGTCGTCCTCGTCGATGACGCCGTCGCCATCCGTATCAAACGTGATCGCGATCTCACGAACCTCGAACACAGGCTCGATGAAGCCGGCCGCCGTCTCCGGCTCGGCCGTGTAAATCTCTACCTTATACTGAATGAACTGATGGCCATTGAGCGCCGCCACGTTCAGGCTTTCGCCCGCCGAGTACGGCCCAGACCACGGCGCGAGCGCGCCGAAATCGCTCGGCGAGTCTCCCGCGCGCACGAAGAAAATCGGCGGGCCGCTGAACTCGGACACCGTCATGTCCGCTTCCAAGGTACCCCAGTTTCGGACCGCGCCCGTGTCGAACACGCTCGAGATCACATGGCCGTAGAGCAGCTTGCTCACCCGCCATGTGTCGCCCGCCCCGAGGCTCACCGTCGCGGTGTCGCTCAACCGAAGGTCCACCGGCGTGATGCCAGCGACCGCGCCGTTGAGCACCCACTCGCCACCCGGAAGGTCGAGCGCGTGGTTGTCCACGTCGGTGTCGGTCCAGACGTGGTTGAACCCCACCGCCGTCGCCTCGCCAATGTCGTTGCTCGCGCGAACCACGAGCGGCGCGGGCACCCCGGAGAGGTACTCGATCGCGCTCAGCGTCATCGCCGCGTTGCCCGCACAGCCAACGCCCGGCGCGTTCGCGCTGAACATCCATGTGAGCATGCCGTCGGTCGTGGAGCGGTAGAACCAAGCGTCCGCTTCACCGCAGGCCGCCGCAGGAGCGACCGGACCGGCGTCGAGATACGCAGTCGCCGAGTCAGGCGCACGCAGCGTCGCCACCTCGTAACGGGCGCCGGCAGATTCAAGCACCATCAGGGGCACGCGAATCTGGCCAGCAACATCGTGCAACGCGTTATCCACGCGCTCCGTGAATCCCGTCTCTCCCGACAAGTCTGAGCTCGTCGGCGCTACCGGTCCGCTAGACCAGTCCGTCTGCACCAATCGGGTCTGAGCTGTCGCGGGTGCGGCAACGCCAACCACGAGGGCGAAGGCGGAAAAAAGCTGAAGCGTCCTGTTCATTGCGTCACTCGTTGCTGGCGCAAAGCACGCCATTTCGGGTCTAAAAGTCACCGGTGCTCCGCACGAACGGATGGCACCCATCGCGATCACGTCCCCCAGATCGCGGGGGAGACAATAACCTACCTTTCCCTTCAAGTCGACATCTTCTCACCGCCGTCACCCTGTCCCATCGCCCCGTTCGCTGGACGATCCGGGGAGTCGACGGTGCGCGACTCCGGGCTCAGCGCGACTCCGGGCTCAGCGCGACTCCGGGCTCAGCGCGGCTTCGGACTCAGCGCGACTCCGGACCCGCAGACTTGAGCAGCGCCGAGAAGTCGCCGTTGCGGGCGTCGGACCCGCGCCACAGCACCGCGTCCAGCAGGTAGTGCACCACCTGAGGCAGCGACAAAAACGCCACGCTCAATGACAGCGCCGTCGCCCCGAGCACCGCGTCCGGGTCCCCGCCCCACAGCGACGCGTACGACCGCCAAACCAGGCCGTCCCACAGCGTCTCTTCGAGCAGCGCCAGCACCAAAACGCTGCCGTAGAAGTACGCCCAGCCCCACGTCGATGCCTTCAAACCACGCCCCGGGAGTGCATCCGCCGACGGCCGTTCGCCGCGCGCGCGCCACCAAACCAGCGCCGTGTAAGGCACGCCATGAAACAGGTTGATGAACGCCGTCGCCACCAGAAAATTCGGCGCCACGCGCAGCCCAAACCACCAGCTCAACCACGAGCCGACCATCCAACTCACCTTACCCCAAGACAGCGGTCGGCCCGAAAGCGCGGCGCGGACCTCGGACACCCCCCACACCACCGCCACCGCGCCCATCCACGCCAGCACCCACGGCCCGACCCACTCCGGCAACCGAAACGCAAACTGCTCGCCGGCGTCGAACCACGCAAAGATGTCGTCCGGGTCCGCGTGCCACAGCGCGATCGGCCCCAGCGCCCCCGTCCACAGCGTGACCTTGTCCAACCGAACCCGGCTGCGCTCTCCAGCCAGCACCCGGTAGATCGCCACAAACCCCCACTGCTGGCGGATAAAGTGGAACACAGCCACGTACGCAACCACCGTCCAGAACCCCACCGGGGAGAGCCGGTGCGCCACGAACGAGGCCACGAACACCGCCGGCACAATCCACGTCAGAAATCGCCGCCGCAACGCGAACCGCTGGCGGTCAAAATACGTCAGATAGCCCGTCGTCCACACGTGAGCCACGTCGAACGAGACCACGAACAGGACGTACGCCCACAGCGGCTTTCCGAAGTCCGGCGGCAGCACCGCCATCAGCGCAAACGCCAGCGCGATGGGGACCCCGATCAGCGACAGGTCGACCGCGGGGCCGAACAGCCACCTGGATGTCAGCCCCTTGCTCAAGCTCACCGAGGAGCGTCTTCGAGCGCCGCGAACCGCGCCCGCTGCTCACCGTAGTACGCGTTGTTTTCGTCGAGCCCAATCGCCCGCTCGATCGCCTCGACCGCGCCCGCCCGATCGCCCTGCGCGAACCGCAGCTCCGCCAGCGTATCCCACAGCGCGTGCTCGTCCGGATGCTCGCCCAACGCCGCCGTCGCCAGCTCCGTCGCGCGGGGCATGTGCACGCGCTCGAGCAGCATGCTGAACGCCACCGCGTTGACCCGCGACACGTCCGCCCGGTCGAGCCCCACAAACACCTCGAAGGCTGCCAGCGCGGAGTCCGCGCGGCCGGCGCGAGCGTGGGCGATACCGGTCTGAATCAGCGCCTCGTCGGCCTCCGGCGTGTCCCGAAAACGCTCTCGGAGCGTCGCAAACGTGGCGATGGCCGCATCGTAGTCCTCCGCGCCCCGCAGGTATCGGTACTTGCCCAGCGCCAGCAGCGCGCGCGCCGCGTATCCCAGGCCGTTGTAGTTATCCGCCGCCACCACGCCGTTGAGCAACGTATCCGCCCGCTCAAAATCGCCGCACGTCGCCGCCTGAAACCCATGGTCGAACGCCGTCGGGATGATCGTACCCGGCCGCGCCGCCGCCGCGATCGCCGCCATCGGCGCCACGAAAGAGCCCGTGCCGTAGCGAATCGCGCGCAGCGTGGCCGCAAACTCGTCCGCGTCCACATAGCCGAAGATGCGGCCGCGCTCCTCACCGCTCGAGTCCAGCACCAGCACCGTCGGATATCCCACCACCCGGTAGCGTCGCACCAGCGCCGGCCCGTCGCCCGACTCCGCGTCCACCTTCACCGCGATCATGCCCGCCGCAGCAGCCTCGACCACCGGCGAGATGAACACCTCTTCGTCCAGCCTGCGGCAAGGCGCGCACCACGTCGTGTACACGTCCACGAGCAGGTCCCCGGCGCAGCTCGCCGCCTCGTCAATCGCCGGCTGTAGACCATGATGCCCCCAGTCGATCGGCTCCGCCGAAGCGGGCGCCGGCGCAAAAGTCGAGAGCGCTAGCAACGCTGCGCACGACGCGAGCACCAACCCACGTACATGCGCCGAATTCCAAAGGTCCGCGCCGAGCCCAGCTCCGAGAGAGCGTCGTCCGGCACACACATTCTGTCTTAACATCAGCAACTTACACACCATGAGAACCCAAAGCCGCGGCGCCGCGAGGACACCGAACCCTTCGCCGCATCTTTGACTCAGCCGACGCAACCACACAAGCGACTCACGCGGCAACCACACAAGCGACTCACACCCTGCCTATACCAACGCTTCGATGCGCACGCACACCGCCGAGGCCGCATTTCACCTTGCCTGAGCACAGCACCCAGCTAGACTGTCGCGGTCGCGCGATTCCCCCGTCGCGCGGTTGCATTCCCCGTTTGGTACGCCGTGACATTCAGCGCCCGCATCCGTCTTTGTCTGCTCACCGCCGCGGTGCTCAGCCTCTCCGCAGCCTGTGGCGTCAACGAAATCGACTCCGGTCCTCACGGCACAACGACCAGCCCGCACAGCTCCGACCTCCGCACCGCGGACCAAGCCATCTCCTTCGCGATCGGCGACGGCTGGAGCGGCGTTAACGTAGGCCAGAGCGTCAGCCTAGGCGGCTCCTCTTCGCTCACTGGCGGCACCTTCACCGTCACCGGCGGCGGCCCCGACTTCTGGAACACCGCCGACCACGGCCACATCGTCTACCAGGCCGTCGACGGCGACTTCACCCTCACCGCGCGCGTCGCCGGATACGCCGGAGACCTCGGCTCGCCCTACGCCTCGGGCCTGCTGCTCTTCAAGGAGTTTCAGACCGGCGAAGTCGAGCCCACCTCAGCCGGCGCCGGCGTGTTCCACACCCTCGCGAACGACGCCGAAGACCTGTTCTACGAGCGCCTGACCCACGGCGGCGTCTCCGGAAACGGGACCGGCCAAGGCATCAACGGCACCGCCACCGCCGCCACCCTGCGACTGCAGCGCGTCGGCGACACCTTTACCGCCTCCTGGCTCGACGGCGGCGCCTGGCAAAACTACCCCGCGCGCACCATCGACTTCGACACCCGCGGCTACGTCGGCTTCGCCACCACCAGCGCCGGCGCCGGACTCACCACCGTCACGTTCGACAACGTCGAGCTCACCGGCCCCGGCGTCACCGTCGACGAGACCGCGCCCACCATCACAACCCAAGCCGCCGTTGTCGGCGATGTCTTCGGGCTCGTGCAGGTCAGCACCGATGAGGCCACCGCGATCCAGGTCGAGCTCGGCACCACCGCCGCCTACGGCACCACCGAATCCGTCGCCGTGCTCGCCTCCACCCACGAGGTCCGATTCGACGGCCTCACGCCGACCACCACGTACCACTACCGCGTGACCGTCACCGACCTGGCCGGCAACAGCACGCAGAGCACCGACGCCACGTTCACCACCGCGGCCCCGGACACCACCGGCCCCGTGATCGGCGCGACCACCCTGCAAGACGTCACGCCCCACGCGCTGACCCTCGCGTTCGACACCGACGAGCCCGCCCGCGTGTCCGTCGCGTACGACCAAGACACGTTCGCCCGCGAGATCACCGACGACGGCGTGTACCGGACGCACCACGAAATCCGCATCGACCACCTGCTGAGCGGGCAAGACCACCCCTACGTGATCACCGCCACCGACAACGGCGGCTACACCACCGTGAGCGCAAGCCGCACCGCCGCCTCGCCCGCCTACGCCGACGACGGCCTGCCCATCGGCTGGGCGAGCCGCGACATCGGCGTCGTATCCACCGAGCTGCCCGGCTCCGCCCAATACGACGAAGCCGCCGATACCTGGTCCGTCAAAGGCACCGGCACCGACGTGTACTTCGCCGCCGACAGCTTCCACTTCGTATACGCGCCCGTCGACGGCGACTTCACGCTCACCGCGCGCGTCACCTCGTGGTCCGGCTACGTGCAGCAGTGGACCAAGGGCCTGACCATGTTCCGGGAGGACTTCACGCCCGGCAGCGCCATGTTCAACCAATCGCTGAACTTCGCCGGCCTCGACTACCTGTACTACCGCGACCCCGCCGACACGACGCACGTCGACATCGTCAGCTCCCAGCTGCAAACCGCCGCCGGCGACCCCATGTGGATCCGCCTGCAACGCGTGGGCAACCGCTTCATCGAATCGTACTCGCCCGACGGCATCACCTGGACCCACCACGGCGCCCCCGGAGGCACCACCGTGCCCCTCAACCGCGCGGGCTGGGCCGGCATCGGCATCTGCGGCAAAGACAACGCCTACCTGTCCGAGGTCACCTACACCAACGTGACGCTTGAGGACTGCGGCGACGGCCGCGTGAGCGGCGCTGAGACCTGCGACGACGGGAACGAAACCGCCGCCGACGGATGCTCACCCACCTGCCAAATCGAACCCGGCTATGAGTGCGACACCCGCACCGACCGTACCCCGCAGTCCGTCTGCTCCACCTCCGCGTGCGGCAACGGCACCGTCGACGACGGCGAAGACTGCGACGACGGCGGATACGAGAACAACGACGGCTGCGACGCGCTCTGCCAAGACGAGTTCTGTGGCGACGGCGTCGTGCAGCCCTCCGAAGAGTGCGACGACGGCAACACCGACAACGACGACGGGTGCTCCGACGCCTGCCTCCCCGAGTCCTGCGGCGACCGCATCGTTCAAGCCTCCGAGGAGTGCGACGACGGCGACAATGACGACAACGACGGCTGCTCCGCCGCCTGCGCCATCGAGCGCTGCGGCGACGACGTCATTCAAGCCAGCGAGTCCTGCGACGACGGCAACAGCGTCAGCAACGACGGCTGCTCCGCCACCTGCCAGCTCGAGAGCTGCGGCGACAGCATCACCCAGCCGTCCGAAGAGTGCGACGACGGCAACAACGCCAACAACGACGGGTGCTCCGCCACCTGCGTCGTCGAGCGCTGCGGCGACGCGACCCAGCACCCCGGCGAAGAGTGCGACGACGGAAACACCAGCGACAACGACGGATGCTCGCGCGCGTGCCGAAACGAGTTCTGCGGCGACTCCGTGCAGCAGGCCTCCGAGGAGTGCGACGACGGAAACGCCGTCGACCACGACGGATGCTCCGGCCTCTGCATCGTCGAGTTCTGCGGCGATATGCTCGTGCAAAACTCCGAGGAATGTGACGACGGAAACACCCTCAACAACGACGGCTGCTCCGACACCTGCCGCCGGGAGACCTGCGGCGACGGCATCGTGCAAGCCTCCGAAGAGTGCGACGACGGGGGCATCCTCTACAACGACGGCTGCGACCCGTTCTGCGTCATCGAGTTCTGCGGCGACGGCATCGTGCACAGCGGCGAAGCGTGCGACGACGGAAACAACATCAGCGACGACGGATGCGACGACGCCTGCGTGCGCGAGTTCTGTGGTGACGGCGTGCAGCAAGCCTCCGAAGAGTGCGACGACGGAAACAACGTCAGCGACGACGGATGCGCCATCAGCTGCGTGCGCGAGTTCTGCGGCGACGGCGTCTGGCAGGCCTCCGAAGCCTGCGACGATGGAAACAACGACGACAACGACGGATGCGACGCCAACTGCGTCCCCGAGTTCTGCGGCGACGGCGTCCTGCAAACCTCCGAAGAGTGCGACGACGGAAACAACGAGCGCAACGACGGATGCGACGCCTTCTGCTTCGACGAGTTCTGCGGCGACGGCATCCTGCAGCTCGGCGAGCAGTGCGACGACAGCAACAACGACGACGACGACGGATGCTCCGCCGCCTGCGAGCTCGAAGACTGCGGCGATGGCGTGCTGCAACCCGGCGAACAGTGTGACGACGGCGAGAACAACTCCGACACCGAGCCCGACGCGTGTCGTTTGCTCTGCGTCAGCGCGGCCTGCGGCGACACCATCGTCGACAGCGGCGAGGCCTGCGACGACGGGTTCCTGAACTCGGACACCGAGCCCAACGCCTGCCGCACCGACTGCTCCGCCGCCCACTGCGGTGACGGCATCCTCGACGCCGGCGAAGAGTGCGACGACAGCAACACCCAAGCGGGCGACGACTGCGACGCGGCGTGCCTGACCGAAGACCTCGACAACGACGGCCTGCGCAGCATCGAGGACAACTGCCCCGAGGACACCAACGCCGACCAGGCTGACCTCGACGGCGACGGCATCGGCGACGTGTGCGACCCAGACGCCGACGCCGACGGCATCCCCAACGACATCGAGGACGCCGACGGCGACGGTGAGATCGGGCCCGGCGAGACCGACCCGCTCAACGCCGACTCCGACGGCGACCTGCTCTGCGATGGCAGCGTCCCGTTCGCGCTCTTCGACGCCGACGGCGTGTACCTGTGCGATGGCGCCGAAGACGCCAACGGCGACGGCGTCCTCGACGACGATGAAACCGACCCCACGCAGCTCGACACCGACGGTGACTGCGTTTCCGACGGCCAAGAGCGCACCGACACCCCGCCATCCGACCCGCGCGATGCCGACGACTTCGGCTACGTGCCCGACCGCGACGTCGATGGCGTTGGCGACATCTGCGACGCCTGCCCCGACGAACCCGGCGACATGGCGGACGGCTGCCCTGAAGGCGGCGGCGACG
>CBDUJZ010000125.1:0-15140 GCA_965367675.1 uncultured Myxococcales bacterium
CGTCTCCGCTTCCGTCGCCATCTCCGCTTCCGTCGCCGTCTCCGCTTCCGTCGCCATCTCCGCTTCCGTCCGGTTCGGGGACGACTTCAGGTTCGTGGGTGCGCAGGTACGTGGGGGCCCAGAGTACGTCGACTGCGGTGCGCGCGCTCACAGTACGGACGCCGTCGGTCGCTTCTGCGACGATGTGGTTCACGCCGAACTGCGGGATGACTTCGGCGCGGAACTGGGAGCCTACGATCGTGGCCGGCACGCCGTTGACGAACACGACGGCTTCGCGGGCGGAGTCAGCGACAGTGCCGGTGACAAAGATGGTGGGGTGGTCTGCGGCGAGCAGTTCGGCACCGGGCAGCGGCTCCGTGATGGCGAGCGCGGGGGGCGCGGTGTCGACCTCGATGGTGGCGCGGCCGCAGGTGCCTTGGGCGCAGGCGCGGAAGACGATGGTGCCCTCCAACTCGAGCACCCAGCCGTCTTCCGTTTCGGTGGCCGCTTCGACGGGCACGGCGGTCCAATCCAGGGGCACGTCCATGAGCTCACCGGCCGTGTCGTAGACCTCGGCGGTGAGCTGCAGGCGGGTGCCGAGCGTGTAGAACGCTCGGGCGGGCTCCACGTGGACGAACACCGCGAAGGGCGGCGGTGCGGGTACGTCTTCGGGCGCGTCGACGCCGGTGTCCCGGGCGACGTCTTGGTCGGAGGTGTCCGGCGCGCTGGTGTCGAACGACACGCCGACGTCGTCGAGCGGGGCTTGGTACACGACCTTGGTGTTGTTCTCTCGGCAGGCCGTGAGGGCCATCGCGGCGCAGCAAACGATCGCCAGCAGTCGTGGCGACAGTCGGCGTTTCGCGGCCGTTCGGGGCGCGGCGGATCGGGGCGCGGACGAGGAAAGCAGGGAAGGGCGCATCATTGGACTCCGAAGTTTCCTTCCGCGACGAAGTGCGCGTTGGTCACGCGCATCGCGGGGGCGAGCAACCCGAGTTCGACGCCGGCGGGCAGGCCGAACTCGACCAGGTCGCCGGGCATCTCGAACGAGGGGATCGGCAGCGCGGGCAGGGCGGAGTTGAGCGCGTCGCTCGCCAGCCGCTGCAGCACGTTGGAGAGGTAGGTTTCGAGCGCCGCGCGCGTGTCCTCGCTGAGGGACGCGTTCGGCGTGGACAGGTGCAGCTCGTCGACGATGAACTCGCCGAACACGATGGTCTCATCGTCCTCGATGGTCACCGACGCGGAGACGACGATGCCGAGGTCTACGGTGAGGGTTTCGGCGAGGAGGCTGGGGATGAGGATGTCGGCCTGGATGGCGCCGAGCATGAAGGCGATGCGGCCGTCGTCGGTGCCGGTCACGACGGGCGGTAGGCCGATGTCGAGGCTGACCTGCGACCCTTCGGGCAGGCTGTCGACGGTGGCGTCGGTGACGGTGATGTCGAAGAACGCCGCGCGCCAGAGGGCGAACACGGCTTGCTCGAGCAGCCCGAAGCTGACCGCCGCGGAGATGGTCCGCGAGTCGCCGGCGTCGAATAGCGCGCCGCCGGGATACATGGGGGTGCCTGGGCCGGCGGGGCGTCCGGGAGGTCCGGTGACGCGCATGCCGATGCCGAAGAGGGCGCGCGCGGCGTTGGTGGTCACGGTCGAGAAGCGCAGGCCAAACCCGAGGGTGATGCTGCCGGTGCCGTCGAGCTTGTCGACCTCGAATTCATCGCCGAAGCCGTCGATGTCGAGGCTCTCGAACAGGCCGCCGACGACGTCGTCGAGGCTGTCGGTGAGGAAGTCGCGGACGGCGTCGCGCAGTGCGTCGCGGATGTCGTCTTCGAACAGGTCAGCGAGGGCGCCGAGGATGTCGCCGGACAGGCCGCTAAAGTCGGTGCTGATGCCGCCGACGTCGGTGCGGTTGATGCTGGTGCCGGTGACGGTGGGCACGCCGCCGCGGACGCCGAGGTGGATGGTCATGTCGATGGTGATGGAGCGCAGCGTGACCCAGCCGTCGGTGTTGACGATGGTGTTGATGTCGAGCTTCACGGCGGCGTCTCGCACGGTCATCACGGCGCGCAGTCCGTCGTTCACGAGCGTGAGGCTGACCGTGTTCGGGCCGCGGACTCGGCTGTCCAGGTAGCGCACGCGCGCGTCGATGATGCAGCCGACGAAGGAGTCTTGGATGCACTCGTCGAACAGGACGGGGTCGCTGCGGAAGGAGTCGTGGATGGTGTTACGAATGGCCGGGCTGTTGAGGGCGCTGTGCAGCAGGTCGGCGATGCTGTCGAAGCCGTCGCTGCGGTTGCTGTCGTCCATCGCGTCCTGGCCGAGCCGGAGCGTGACGCCGTCGTCGAGGAAGCCGTTGGGTTCGATGAAGTCGTCGGCGACGAGGAAGGCGCAGGTGCGGGAGTTCCGCTCGCCGAGCGAGTCGACCGCCTCAACGCTGACGAAGTTGATGCCGTAGCGGATCGGGACTTCGTGGGTGAACCAGCCTTCCGAGAGGGAGGCCTCTTCGCCATTTACGAGCACGGAGTCGACGCCGATCGCGTCGGACACGGAGCCCTCGAGGAGGATCGTTCCGGTGGGGCTGCGGTCGACGATGGCGCCGTTGAAGGGCACTTGGCACTCGATGGCCGGGCCGTCTTCGTTGACCAGCACTTCGACGAACGAGCGGAGCGGTGCGCCGTCGCCGAAGTAGCGGGGCAGCGTTCCGGTGATGCGAATCACACCCTCGACGTTCAGCCGGAATCGGCCGAGGCCGAACATGGGCACGTTGGGGTCTGAGGTGAGCGAAACGTTCGCGTCGGGGATGAGGTTGCCGTAGGCGTCGGTGGCTTCCCAGACGACGGCGACGACATCGCCGAGGCCGTACAACGAGCGGGCGGGCTCGACCGCGAGCACGAGGCTCTGCGGCTGGCCGGGCAACACCTCGAACGCGTCGCCGTAGGTTTCTACGCTCTTGGCGCTGGTGCAGCGGGCTTCGTACAGGCCGGCGACGGTCGCGCGGACCTCGTCGCCGTCGATCTCCACGTCGCCGTGGGGGGCGACTTCGACGGTGAGCTCCGCGTCGGGGACCAGGTTGTCGTAGGCGTCGCGGGCTTCGCAGGTGACGGTGATGGGCTCGTTCGGGTGCACGACATGGGGCGAGACCGTCGCGATGGTCGAGGCGACCTCGCCGGGTACGATCGTGACGTCGACGGCGCTGTTGTCGGTGAGACCGAGCGCGGGCGCCGAGCACCAGACACGGACGGCGCCGGTCTTGACGGCGATGATCCCGTCGCCGTCGCGGGTGGCCATGTCCTCGGGGCTGAAGTTGATGCGCGGGGCGAATCCGACCGGCACGGGCTGCTCTTCGCCTTCGGGGTTGAGCAGCACGCAGCTGGCGCCGATGGGGGCTCCGGCGGGCACGGTGTGCAGCGCCACGACGGTGTCGATGAACGCGTACGACACGATCTCGGGCAGGTCGGGCGGCACGTCCGGCGCGATATCGGGGGCTACATCGGGCGCGGCGTCGGTGGTGTCCTGCGCGGCATCCTCGGGCTGCACGTCGGGGGCGGTGTCCGCGGCCACATCGAGCGAGCCGTCGAGGCCGACGTCTCCGTCGATGAGCACCGGGTCCACGGTCTCAGGCGTGTTGTTTTCGTTGCATCCGCCGAAGGCGACGAGCGCAAGAGAGAGGCACGTCGCTTTCGCGACGGCATAGAGCTGTTGTGTGTTCATGATACCTCGCGGTCGACCTTAGCCGAACCAGCGATCGAGGCGAAGGGGCTGGGCGTTCTCAACGGCACGAAGTGACGTCACCGTTACCGCTCAGCGTCCGGGGGCACCGGCGCGTGCCGATTCAGGAAGTCGAAGGTGTCGGCCCAGCACTTGCGGGCGTTCTCGCGCCACAGGAAGGCGTGAAACGCGTGCACTTCGCCCGGGTACTCGGTGGCCGCGCATTCGGCGCCGAGCGTGGTGAGCGCGGCCTCGAGTCGGCGGCCGTCTTCCAGCAGGGGATCGCGGGTTCCGACGGGCGCGAAAAACGGCGGCAGCGGCCGCTCGGGGGGCTCTTGGCGCTCGAGGAATACGAGCGGATCGGCCAGGTCGAGTGACACCGACGGCGGGCGCTCTTTGAGGTATCCGCGGGACACCTCCTGGATACGGTCGCGGATCAGGTTCGGCAGGTCCAGGTGGTCGAAGCGCGCGATGTTCGACACGTCGAGGATGCCGCAGGCCGGCAC
The DNA here is from genome assembly GCA_965367675.1 of uncultured Myxococcales bacterium. Taxonomy (GTDB): domain Bacteria; phylum Myxococcota_A; class Bradymonadia; order REDH01; family REDH01; genus CBDUJZ01. The sequence goes on from CBDUJZ010000125.1 coordinate 4,185, forward strand.
AGCTGCGATGGGAACGACGCCGCGGTCGAATACGTCGGCGGCCCACGGCTCGGGCCGGCGGTAGCATGTGGCGAGCGTCAGCGACGTGACCAGGTTGGCGCCCGCTGACTCGCCGGCGACGACGATGCGGCTCGGATCTCCGCCGTACTCATGCGCGTGGTCGAGCACCCAGGAGTAGGCCGCGCAGACGTCCTCGATGGCGGCGGGGAACGGGTGCTTAGGCGCCAAGCGGTAGTCGATGCTCATGACGACGTAGCCCTGCCGCGCGAAGGCGAGCGCCATCATCCAGTGGGTGCGCTTGGACAGGATTCGGAAGCCGCCGCCGTGCACGTACAGCACCACAGGCGCGTTCTGCGCAGCGTCGGGCCGCCACACGTCGAGCTTGTGCGCGTCGAGGCCGGTCTCGCGGTACGGGATGTCTTCGGTGAGCGTGATGCCGTGCTTTTCGGGGGCAGACTGCGGGTGCAGGCGTCCGAGCGAGGCGAGGCCGTGGAAGAAGCCGTGGAGGGCACGGCCGCCAGCGCGCCGTCGGGCCCGAGAGAGGCGGTGTTCGATGTTCATAAGCGCGCACGCGAGAGAGGTGGGCACAGGGCTAGCGATGACCTCGATGCAGGGCAACAGCAACGGGCCCGCTTGCATCTGTGTGCGGCAGGGCCGAGACTCCCGACACTGAGTTACGCACCCCTGAGACCCCAAATCATCATGTCAGACATCCACGTTGTAGAAGCCCATCAGACCACCATCGAAGGCGCCAAAGCCAAGGTCGCTGACTTTGAAGACATGCTGAAGAAGTACCACGTGAAGGCGGTCTGGTCGGGCGCGAACGCGAAGCTCAAGGGCACGGGCGTGAAGGGCAGCATCAAGGTCGACGATACGAACGTGACGGTGGATGTGGCGCTCGGCCTGGTCGCGCGCGCGGCGGGCATCAAAGCGGACCGGCTGGAGGGCTCGATTCGCAAGCGCCTGCAGCGGGCGTTCGGCACGTACGTGGAGTAGGTCGCCGGGCGATTCTTCCGGCCTATTCTTCCGGGCGCTCACACTCGCCATCGTGGGCTACGCGGACGCCGTGGCAATGCGCGTCGGGCGTGCCGCAACCGTAGGTGACGCCGTCCGTTCCGCAGACGGGGTCGTAGACGAGGCACATGATCGTGCAGGCGGGGGCGCAGGTGCCGTCGTCGAACCGGCAGATGTCGGGGCGGGTGCAGTCGTCGTTGGTCTCGCAGCCGGTCGACTCGCGGCACATGCCGTCATATCCGACGGCCACGCCGGCGCATCGGGCTTCGCAGCGGTTGCCGTAGGTCTCGTTGTCGGCGCCGCAGACGGGCTCCCAGACGTCGGGGCAGATGCACCCGCACTCGCCTTCGCTGGCCACGGCCACGCCGCTGCAGTCGGCTTCACAGCGGTTGCTGTAGGTGGCGCCGTCGACGCCACAGACGGGCGCCCAGATGTCGGGGCAGTCACAAGCGGCGATGCAGGGGCCTTCGTAGGCGACCACGGTGCCGTGGCAGTTCGCGTCGGCGGCCCCGCAGGTGTAGGTGACGCCGTCGGCGCCGCACACGGGGTCGGCGACCAGGCAGTCGACTTCGCATACGGGCGCGCACTCGCCGGAGTCGGGGTGGCAGACGGTGTCGGGCGGGCAGAGGATGCGCGTGCACACCTCGCCGCATTCGCCTTCGCGGTTCACCTCGACGCCGGCGCACGCGGCGCGGCATTCGTTGCTGTAGGTGATGCCGTCGTTGCCGCAGACGGGCGCGTACACGGCGTCGCAGACGCAGGGGTCTTCGCAGGGGCCTTCGTAGTCGATCTCGGCGCCAGCGCAGCGCGCCTCGCAGGGGTTCACGTGCTCGGTGCCGGTCACGTCGCAGACGGGGGCGTACAGGTCTTCGGGGCATTCGCAGGCGTCACCGCATTCGCCGTCGGTGAAGGCTTCGATGCCAGCGCAGCGGGCCTCGCAAGCGTTGCCGTACGTGACGCCGTCGGCGCCGCACACGGGCGCGTACACACGCTCGCAGCCGCACGCTTCGCGGCATTCGCCGTCGTAGTCCACGGCGACCTCGTCGCAGCGGGCCTTGCACGCGTTGCCGTAGGTTACGCCGTTCTCGCCGCACACGGGCGCCTCGACGTCGGGGCAGTCGCAGGCGGGCGGGGTGCCGCAGGGGCCGTTGGAGACCACCGCGACCTCGACGCAGCGCGCTTGGCACCGGTTGCCATAGGTGGTGCCGTCGGCGCCGCACACTGGGGCGTCGTCGTCCGGGCACGCGCAGTCGGAGTCGCAGCTTCCGGGGTGCACGACCTCGACGCCCACGCACTCTGCCATGCAGGAGTTGCTATAGGTGTCGCCGTCGGAGCCGCACACGGGCGCCTCGATCGCAGGGCAGGTGCAGGTGTCTTCGCACGGGCCGCGGTAGTCGATCTCGACGCGGACGCAGTTGGCTTCGCACTCGTTCTCGTACGTGACGCCGTCGGCGCCGCACACGGGGCTGCCGTTGTCGGGGCAGGTACACGCGACGATGACGTCGGTGCATTCGCCCTCGCTTTCGACGGCGACGCCGGCGCAGGTGGCACGGCAGGGGTTTTCGTAGGTGACCTCATCGGCGCCGCAGACGGGCGCGTCCACGTCGTCGCAGATGCAGCCCATCTCCAGGCATTCGCCTTCTTCGAATGTGACCCCGGCGACCTCGGCGGTGCAGGCGTTGGGATAGGTCTGGCCGTCATCGCCGCACACGGGCGCGAAGATGGTGGGGCATGCGTCGTCGGTGGCGTTGCAGCCGCCGTCGGCGCCCGTGAGCAAGGGCCACGCACACGCGAGCGCGAGGATGAGGGGCCACGAAGAGCGTTGAGGAAGCATACGCATGGGGGACTCGCTGGGTTCACATATCGATATGCGCGCAGCATGGCGGTTTTTGCGATCGAGCGCCAGAGATGGCGCGGCAAAAGCCCGTGGCGGGGGGCGCTCAGGCCAGGGCTTTGGTTCGGTTGCGCCCGCAGGTCGCTTTGGTTACCGTGCGGCCACGATTCCACCGTCCTGGGTTTGTCTCATGCCCCGCCTGCTCCTCACCGCATGCCTCTGCGTGACCGTCGCCGCTTGCGCGACCGGGACGCTCGACGAGCGCTTTCGAGACGGCGGTGGGCGCGGGAGCAGCGACACGACAAGCGGTCGTGACACCGGCGCGCGAGATACAGGGCGCGTTCCGGCGGTCGACACCGGACGTGTGCCGACGACGGACACGGGGCCGGCGGATGTGAGCGACGCGCTGACGGACGTGAGCGACGCGCGGTCGGATGTGGTGGCGGACGCGATGGACGCGACAGCGGATGGCTCTGGCGACGTCGCCGGCGACGCGCGCGCGGACGCTGAGCCGGTGGACTACTCGGCGTACGAGTGGCCGGCGTTCTCGTCGAACAACCCGTTCATCGTCCGGGCTGTGCAGTTCGGTCGCGAGGCGATGCAGGCGTATTGCACGTGCTGCGGCGACGGCTCGGCGACGTGCCCGGAGACCGCGCTGGACGGTGGCTTCCCCGCCGACGCATGCGCGGTCGAGGAGCTGGAAGATCTGGGTTCGCGCGCGGATTACTTTGTGCTCTGCCTGGACGACGTGTTCTCGAACCTCAAGCTGCAGACGACCGCTTGCACGTCGGAGTGTGTGTCGATCGAAGCGTGGTACCACGAGGCCACGAGCACCTGCGCGAGCCATGCAGACTCCGCACCTGCGCTCGAAGCGCTCGCGAGCTGCGCGGCCGCGCCCTAGCGACGAACGAGAAGCGCAGCGCAACGATGGGGGTAAGAACTTGCGTGGACCGCGACGCTGCGCGGTGGCACAGCGGGCTCGGAAGCACTAACGTGAGGGCCATCTGAGCCCCAATTCGCTCCTATCCAGTTCGCATGAGCCCAGTTCGTATGAGCAACGAGAATCAGTTCGACGTCGTCGTCATCGGTAGCGGCCCCGGCGGTGAAGCCGCGGCCATGACGTGTGTGAAAGCCGGAAAGTCTGTCGCCATCATCGACCGCAGCCGCGAGATCGGCGGCGGCTGCGTGCACTGGGGGACCATCCCCAGCAAGTCGCTGCGCCAAGTGATCGAGCAGCTCGTCGAGATCCGCAGCAACCCGCTGTTCAGCAAGTGCCTGGACAACTTTGAGGTCTCGTTCCCCGACATGCTCAAGCGCGCTGTCGACGTGGTGTCCGCCCAGACGAACATGCGACGGGCGCACTACGACCGAAACGGCGTGAAGCACTTTGATGGGCACGCGTCCTTCATCGACGAGAACACCGTGTTGGTGAAGGGCGGCAGCGCCGAATCGCGCGTGCGCGGTGAGAAGTTCGTGGTCGCGGTCGGCTCGTCGCCGTGGCGGCCCCCGAACGTGGACTTCGACCATCCGAACATCCACGACGCCAATACGATCCTGCAGCTCGACCACACCCCCAAGTCGATCACGATCTACGGCGCCGGCGTGATCGGTTGCGAGTACGCGTCCATCTTCCGGAACATCGGCTGCAAGGTGAACCTGGTGAACAACCGGGACAAGCTGCTCAGCTTCCTGGACGGCGAGATCATCGACGCGCTCAGCTACCACCTGCGCGATCAGGGCTGCATCATTCGACACAACGAAGAGCTTGAGAGCGTCGATGGGTCCGATGACTGCGTGGTCGTGAACCTCAAGTCCGGCAAGCGGCTCAAGTCCGACATCTTCCTGTATGCGCAGGGCCGCAGCGGCAACACCGACGGCCTCGGGCTCGCCGAGATCGGGGTCACCGTAAACCACCGGAAGCAGATCCCGGTGGACAACAACTACGTGTCCAACAAGCCGCACATCTACGCCGTCGGCGACGTGTGTGGCCCGCCCGGGCTCGCCTCCGCGTCGTACGACCAGGGGCGTTTTGCCGGCAAGCACATCCTCGACGGTGTGTGCGACCAGCGGCTCGTTGAGGATATCCCGACCGGTATCTACACGCTGCCCGAGATCTCGTCCGTGGGCGCGACCGAAGAGGAACTCACCGCCAACTGCGTCCCGTACGAAGTCGGCCACGCGTTGTTCCGGCACCTAGCCCGCGCGCAGATCGTCGGCGTGACCGTCGGCATGCTCAAGATCCTGTTCGACCGCGAGACGTTCGAGATCCTCGGCATCCACTGCTTCGGCTATCAGGCGTCCGAGATCGTGCACATTGGGCAGGCGATCATGGCGCAGAAGGGGGCCGCGAACACGCTGCACTACTTCGCCAACACCACCTTCAACTACCCGACGATGGCCGAGGCATATCGCGTGGCCGCGTTGAACGGGATCAACCGGGTGAGCTGATGCGGAAGGCTCCTCGAACGCGGGCGGATGTGCCGCGCCGGCCGTGAACGCGCACGACGCGATGGCCCGGTTTCAGCCCGCCACGCGCGGGTGGTTCGAGGAGCGCTTCGACGGTCCCTCCGATGCGCAGGTGCAATCCTGGCCTGCGATTTTCGAGGGTACGCACACCCTGCTGGCGGCGCCCACGGGCTCCGGTAAGACGCTGGCGGCGTTCTTGTGCGCTATCGATTCGCTGGTCGCTGCCGCCCTCGATGACTCGCTCGAAGACCACACCTACGTCGTCTACATCTCGCCGCTCAAGGCGCTCGGCAACGACGTAGAGAAGAACCTGCAGGAGCCGCTGGTCGGAATCCTCGAGCGCGCTGGGCTGCCGCCGGGGACCATCCGCACCGCCGTTCGCTCGGGCGACACGCCAGCGCACGAGCGGCGGAAGCAGCTGACCAAGCCGGCGCACGTGTTCGTGACCACGCCGGAGTCGCTGTACATCCTGCTTACGAGCAAGCACGGCCGCACCATGCTCTCTACGGCGCGGACCGTGATCGTGGATGAGATTCACGCCATGGTCGGCGACAAGCGCGGCGTGCACCTGGCGCTCACGCTGGAGCGGTTGCAGGACCTGTGCGGGGCGCGCGTGCAGCGCATCGGGCTCTCGGCGACGCAGCGGCCGATCGACACTGTCGCGCACTTCTTGGTGGGCACCCAGGGCGCGGCCGAGCCGAGCGTGGAGGCGGCGTGTAAAGTGGTCGATGCGGGTCACCGTCGGGCGATGGACTTGGTGGTCGAGGTGCCGCCGAGCCCGCTGTCCGCGGTCATGTCTTCGGAGGTCTGGACCGAGGTCCACAGGCGGCTGGCGGACTTGGTGGCGGAGCACACGACGACGCTGATTTTTGTGAACACGCGTCGCCTCGCTGAGCGCCTGACGGCCCACCTGGAGGAGCTGATCGGCGAAGGCTTGGTGATGTCGCACCACGGTAGTTTGTCGCGTAAACACAGGCACTTGGCGGAGCAGCGGCTCAAGAACGGCGAGCTCAAAGCGCTCGTCGCCACGGCTTCGCTGGAGCTCGGTATCGATATCGGCGACGTGGACCTCGTGTGCCAGATCGGCTCCACCCGAACCATCGCGTCGCTGCTGCAGCGGGTGGGGCGTTCGGGACACACGCTGGGGTTGATTCCCAAGGGCCGGGTGTTCCCGCTGACGCGCGACCAGCTGGTTGAATGTGCGGCGCTCATGCACGCGATTCAGACGGACGTGCTCGACGTGACGCACGTGGTCGATGCTCCGCTGGACATCCTCGCGCAGCAGATTGTGGCGAGCGTGGCGTCGCGGGATTTTGGCGAAGACGAGCTGTTCGCGCTGGTGCGTCGCGCGTGGCCGTATCGAGCGCTGGAGCGCAGCCGGTTCGACGACGTGGTGGCCATGCTCGCGGATGGGTTCTCGACCCGCCGAGGCCGCCGCGGAGCGTACATTCACCACGACGCGGTGAACGGACAGTTGCGCGCGCGGCGGGGTGCCGGGATCACGGCGATGACCTCCGGCGGCGCCATCCCGGATATCGCGAATTATGACGTGCGGCTGCAGTCCACAGGCACCCGCATCGGCTCGCTCGACGAGGACTTCGCCATCGAGTGCATGGTCGGCGACGTGTTCCGGCTCGGCAACAACGCCTGGCAAATTCAGAAGGTGGAGACCGGGCGGGTGATCGTGACCAGCGCGGCAGGGATGCCGCCCACGATTCCGTTCTGGCTCGGAGAGGCGCCCACGCGGAGCGCGGAGCTGTCGAAGGGCGTGTCGGACGTGCGCGGCGGCGTGATGGCGGCGGCGCAGGCTGGCGGCCCGGGTTCAGCAACTGCTGGTGGTGTACTCGGCGCGGTCGCGTGGCTGGAGTCGGAGTGTGGGCTCACGCGGCCGGCGGCGCAACAGGCGGCGGACTACCTGGTCGCGTCAGCGAACGCGCTGGGGGCCATGCCGACGCAGCAGTGCGTGGTCATGGAGCGGTTCTTCGATGAGAGCGGCGGCATGCAGCTCATCATCCACTCGACGTTTGGTGCGCGGCTCAACCGGGCGTGGGGGCTGGCGCTGCGCAAGCGGTTCTGCCGACGGTTCAACTTCGAGCTCCAGGCCGCCGCCACCGAGGACGCCATCGTGCTCTCGCTCGGCGTGACGCACAGCTTCGATTTGGACGAGGTGTTCGACTATCTGTCGCCGGAGTCGGTGCGCTACGTGCTGGTGCAGGCGCTGCTCGACGCGCCGGTGTTCGAGACGCGCTGGCGGTGGAACGCGAACCGGTCGCTGGCGATCCCGCGGTTTCGGAACGGCAAACGGGTGCCGGCTGCGCTGCAGCGCATGAACGCCGAAGACCTGATCTCGGTGGTGTTCCCGGACCAGATCGCGTGCCTGGAGAACATCCCGGGCGAGCGCCAGGTGCCCGAGCATCCGTTGGTGGATCAGACGATTGAGGACTGCCTCGTGGAGGCGATGGATCTGGCGGGGCTGCAAGGTTTGCTCGTCGACATTGAGAGTGGGGCCATTGACCGCCGCGCGGTGGATCTGACCGAGCCGTCGCCGCTGTCGGCCGAGATTTTGAACGCCGCGCCGTACGCGTTCTTGGACGACGCACCACTTGAGGAGCGCCGCACCAACGCCGTGCGCGGGCGCCGATGGGTGGATCCCAACGACGCCGCTGCGCTCGGCACGCTCGACGCAGCGGCCGCGGACGCCGTGCGCGAGTCGGCGTGGCCGTTGGTTCGCGACGCGGACGAGCTGCACGACGCGTTGGTGGTCTCTGGCAGCATCGCGTCGGAGCTCGACGATGTGGCGGATTGGCACGTGCACTTTGACGCGCTCGAGGGGCAGGGCAGGGCGGTGGCGTGGACCAGCGCGAGCGGCACCGCGCTGTGGTTTGCGACGGAGCGGCTGAGCGACGCGCGGGTGGCTCACGGCGACGCGAGCATCGGCGCGGATCTGGTGATTCCGTCGCGGTACGCGCGCGAGGTGGAGTACGGCGTGGCGGTGGTCGAGTTGGTGCGTGGCCGTCTCGAGATTGGCGGTCCGATGTCGTCGTCGCACATCGCGACGCGGCTGGGGCTCGCGCTGGAGCCGGTCGAGCACGCGCTGCGGGCACTGCAGGGCGAGGGCTTTGCGATGCGCGGCCAGTATTTGGACGCTGAGATGCTGTGGTGTGAGCGGCGCTTGCTCGCGCGCATGCACCGGATGACGCTGGACCGCCTGCGCTCGCATATCGAGCCGGTGGAGCCGACGGCGTATGTGCGGTTTCTGCTCGACCATCAGCGTGTGACGGACCAGGCCGAGGGTGTCGAAGGGCTGATGGCGGTCCTTGCGCAGCTGCAGGGATACGGCGCGCCGGCGTCGGCGTGGGAGGAGCACATTCTGCCGCAGCGCGTTCGGGACTATGCGCCGTCGATGCTCGACCTGCTGTGCCTCTCTGGGCGCGTGGCGTGGATGCGCTCGCCGCGTGGCTCGGGCGGCGCTGGGCCGGTCAAGACGACTCCGATCATGATTGGCCCGCGCGAGTCGATTGCGCTGTGGGCCGGTGCGGAGCCGCGCGATCCCAGCAAGCTCACGCGGGACGGCCGGCGGGTGTTCGATGCGCTCGACAGTAAGGGCGCGCTGTTCTTCGACGAGCTCGTGCGCGCGAGCGGTGGGCTGGCGGCGCAGACCACGGCGGGTTTGTCGGAGTTGGTTGCCGGCGGGTTCGCGGTGTCCGACGGATTCGCGGGTCTGCGCTCGCTGCTGGTTCCGGCGGCTCAGCGCGACCGGGGTCGGGGCGGTCGTGGCGGAAGTCGTGGCGGGCGTAGCAGTGCTCGCGGCGGGCTCGGTTCGATGAGCGGTGGCGCTGGCCCAGCCGGGCGTTGGTCGCTCGCGCCGCTGCCGAGCGCGGACGCCATCGCCGACGAATTGTCCGCGCTGTATGGCATTGAGCCCGGCAGCGTGGAGCGCGTGGAGACGCTGCTAGACCGCCACGGTGTGCTGTTTCGCAGTGTGCTCGAGCGCGAAGATGGGGCGCCGCCGTGGCGCGATGTGCTGCGGGTGCTGCGGCGTATGGAGGCCCGGGGCGACGTGCGCGGCGGCCGGTTCGTTTCGACCTTTTCCGGCGAGCAATATGCCCGACCGGACGTGGTGTCTCTGATTCGTAAGTGCCGGTCCGCGCAGGAGAATCCGTCGGTGGTGTCGTTGTCCGCGGTCGATCCTGCGGCAGTGCTCGGCCACATCCTGCGGGACACGGCCGTGAGCGCGATCGCCGGAAACCGGGTGCTCTTGCGCGGCGGTGAGGTCGTCGCGGTGCTACAATCCGGCGACGTGCGCTGGGTGACGGAGCAGCCGGTGGAGCGGCGGTGGGAGCTGGAGCAGAAGCTGGTGCGAATCGAGTCGACGCTGGGGCCGCGCCGACATCGCTAGCGCGGACGCCACCGCCCGCGTCGCGCGTCCTAGAGAGCGGACCATTGAACGTGGTTGGCGTCGGTTAACCGAGGGGTTCCGTCCGCTTCGTGTCGATCAGGACGCCGGGTGTGTTGAACCTGTCCTTCGACTCCGCTCAGGAAGGGTGGCTTGGGTGTGGAGACGCAAATTGGTCAGCTCCCCAGCGCGGACGCCACGAGCGCCCGCGTCGCGCGTCCTAGGGCCAGCCGGACACGACGAGTTTGCCAATCATCGAGCCTTGTTCGAGCTGGGCGTGGGCGTCTCGGAGCGTCTCGGCGCAGATGGGCGACAGCATGACCTCGCGCGTACCTTGCAAGACGCGGTCGTCGACGAGCTGCGCGACGGTCGTCAGGATGGCGCCCTGAACGGCCATGTCCTCGGTCTGGTACATGGACCGGGTGAACATGAACTCCCACGCGAAGCGGGCGCTCTTGGACTTGAGCGGCGTCAGATCGAGGGGGGCGTCGGTCTCCACGATGGAGGCGATGGTGCCTTGCGGGGCGATGCTCTTGCACATCGCGTCCCAGTGCTGCCCGGTGCTGTTGAGGCACAGGATGAAGTCGACGGTGCCGTCCGCTGTGACCGATGCGACGCCTTCGTCGAGCGGCTCGTGGTGGTTGATGACGGCTGCGGCGCCCATGCCGAGCACCCAGGCGGAGGACTCGGGGCGGGAGGCGGTGGCGATGACGCGGAGCCCGCCGATGCGCTTGGCCAATTGGATGGCGATCGAGCCGACCCCGCCGGCGCCGCCCACGATGAGGATCGACTTGCCAGCGTGTGCGCCAGTGGTCGAGATGCCCATGCGCTCGAACAACGCCTCCCACGCGGTGATTGCGGTGAGCGGCAGGGCGGCGGCTTGCGCGAAGTCCATCGACGCGGGCATGCGGGCGGCGATACGGAAATCGACCGCTTGCAGCTCTGCGTTACAGCCCGGGCGCGTGATATCCCCGGCGTAGTAGACGCGATCGCCGACCTCGAATCCGGTCACGGCGGCGCCCATTGCGGTGACCACGCCAGCGGCGTCCCAGCCGAGAATCCGCGGGGCGTCTTCGCGTTCGTCTTTGGGCGCGCGGACCTTGGTGTCGACCGGGTTCACCGATATGGCCTCGACCTTGACGAGCAGGTCCCGCTCTCCCGGCGTGGGGTCGTCGACGACCACATCACGCAGGGAGTTGGGGTCGGAGATCGGCAGGTATTCAGTCAGCGCGACAGCCTTCATGGG
>CBDUJZ010000126.1:0-14992 GCA_965367675.1 uncultured Myxococcales bacterium
CTGGTTCTCTTCGATGGGCGTGGTGATGTAGGTGGTGGTTCCGGACTCGTCTTCGGGGTCTTGTGGAACGACGCCTTCTTCGTCGGGGGCGCCGGTGGGGTCGCCGTAGTAGATTTCGTACTCGTAGGTGAGCGGGTCGAAGTCGGGGTCTTCGGCGTTGTTGATGACGAGCTCAGGCGTCCAGGTGGCGACGGTGGCGCCTCCGACGGGGCTGACGAGCACGGGCATGGTCGGCGAGAGGTTGACGCCGTTGGGGTCGACGAGGATGGGGTATTGAATGGAGAACTCGCCGTCGGTGGCGGTGATGATGATCTCGTACGGTGCGAAGGAGGCGCCGTTGTTGGGGACGTCCCAGCCGTAAGTGCCGCGTCCGTCGGGTCCCATTTCGAAGTCGCCGATGGGAACTTCGGCGCCGGTGTTGTCGTAGTGTCCGATGGTGATATCGAGCGGGTCGTTATCGGGGTCGGAGACTTGGATATCGATGCGGAAGCGCGAGCCTTCTTCGACGATGGTGCGTCCGGGCGGCTCGGGGATGGGCCCACCGTCTCGGGTGACGACGATGCTGGGGACGCGGTTTCCGAGTTCGATGGTGAGGTCGTAGCGTCCGGCGGACTCTTGGTTTGCGCCACGGAAGCTGGTGTCACCGTAGGTGGTGACGACGAAGCAGTAGCGTCCACCGTTGGGGATATCGCCGGTATCGAGGGCGGCGTTCATGCCGCCGCCGCTGTCGTCGTCTTGGGCGACGATGCGCGAGCCGTCGCCGCTGACGAAGGCGAGCATGATGTCGGTGTAGGGGTGGTCTGTGAACTCTCCTTCGAGGGCCAGGTCGGTGGACGTGGAGGCGAGGAAGCGGTCGTGGTCTTGGACCTCGAGGCAGTAGTAGTCGATGTCTTCGTTTCGGGGTCCGATGAGGGCGCCGAAGGACTCGAAGGGCTCGGGGATTTCGCCACGGAAGAGGCCGGAGGGGATGCTGGCGGAGCCGGTCGCGGTGGCGACGTTGTTGGGCTCGTAGGGGTCTTCGCCCATGGCCTCGACGTTGAGGGTGCCGATGTCGGTGACGCCGGTTCCGCTGACGGTGTAGGGGCCGAAGAAGCGGGTCTCGAGTCGCGCATCGATGTCGAAGAGCATGATGCGGTAGTCGGAGGCGGCTTCGAGTCCTCGGAAGTGCGCGCGTCCGAGGTAGGGGTCGGTGGATGCTGAGACGGCGGCGTCGCTGACGTCGTGGTGGTGCTGCGTCACGTTGCTGGCGCGCTCGATGCGGGCCATGAGGCCGGCGGTGCGTGTGCCGTTTTGGTTGATGTGGACGTCGACACCGCCACCGGCAGCGACGGTGATGTCGAGTCCGTTGCTGGTGCCGTCGTTGGCGACGGCGATGGTGTCGGCAGCGAAGCCGGCCCAGCCGTCGGAGGTGGGTGCGGCGATGTCGAGCCAGCGGTCGGTCCAGTTGCCGTCCATGCCGGGGGGCATGCGCACGCTGACGCGGTAGTTTCCGCCGCGAACGCCGGTGAACGAGTAGGACCCGTTTCCTGCCGACGTGACGGTCGTGTTGAGCGAGAAGTTCTTCCCTTGCTGTGCCCAGAGTTGGACTTGCAATCCGCCAACACCGGCGCCGCCGGTGTTGAGAATTCGACCACCCAACGTGCCAGCATCAGCGCTCGAGCTGAACGCGAGCACGCACAGGAGGGTGAGGAGGGAGAGGGGGGATGTCGAAAGGTTGAATTTACGCATGGCGTCATAACTAGCAAAAGTCGTCCGTGGGATCCACATGTGGCGCTGTTCTGTGCACGCGTCGGTGGGATTGTCCGCGCGGCTTGGCCAGGGTACCGTGCCGCTCCCGCCTAATTTCGACCGAGTTTGCCATGTTTCGAGTTCAATTATTGGTTGGTGCGATCGCGCTAACGTGCGCCACCACAGCGTTTGCGGACGAGATCGTCGCGCCCGAGCGTTTGTTCTTCCCCGACCGGGATACCGCCGTGGAGCGGTTCCAGTGGTTTGGCGAGGAGAACGTGTACGGGATCCGTATTCTCGGGTCCGAGGCCGTGCGCGCGGGCATTGAGATCGGACCGTTGTCTCGGGACGCCGAGTTTGGGCCTGTGATCGCGATGCGCATCATCGGAACGACGGTGGGTTTCTTCGACACGATCTACCCGATCAACAACGAGGCGCTGACGCTGGTGAGCCCGGAGCTCGGGTTGCTGCCGGTGTACACCGACTCGGACTTCAACGAGCGCGACTACGTGACGCGTCTCCTGATTACCTACGACCGCGAGGCCCACGAGCATCACACGCTTCGCATCGCGCCGGACACGCCGGACGAGACGCGGGTGACGGCGTCGCCGATCGAGGTCTACGACGACTTGTCGATGATCTTCGACGTGCGGTCGCGCGACCTGTCGCAGGGCAACGGGTACGTCTATTACACGCATGACGGCGACGAGTTCGCGCGCATCACGATCACGTCGCTGGGGACGGAGGAGATCTTCACGGAGCTGTTCGGCTACGTGGATTGTTACAAGCTGGCGTGGGTGATCGAGCCGCTGGAGTCCGCTCCGATGCTGCCGTTTGGCGACGTCGCGTTGCCGCCGACTTACCGCGCGGTCGGCGAGGTACAGAACGTGGCGCTGAGCTATTTCACCGCCGATGCCGAGCGCATCATGATCGGTGGCGACATTGAAACGAGCCTGGGGCTGATGACCATTCGCCTGATCGAATACCGAGCGCCTGCCCAGGCGGAGGTGCAACCATGATGCTGCGTACGACTGAACTTGCTGTTTTCTCTCGCGCCGCTCGTCGCTGTGTGATCGCCTGCGCGTCGGTGGCCTTACTTACCTGCGCGCTTCCCGCATGCGGTGGCGGCCAGATCGCTGGGTTGGACGCGTTTCGCATGGCGCGGGCGCAGACGGCGGACATGGGGTCCGATGAAGACACCGCCGAGCGGTTCGTCCGCGAGATGCTCGACGCGTTGATCACAGAGGGCACACCGGAGGAGAAGGTGGCGCGCGTGGCGTCGTACGTGTCCGAGAACGCTGAAGAGATGCACGAGGTGGCGGCGGACATCGCGGAGAAGTTCGCGACGTTGCCGGAGACCGAGCGCAGCGCGTACAACGAGGTGATGGCGGACCGGTTTGCCGAGCCCACGTTTGCGTGGCGCGATGCGTATTTCGGGTTCATCGAGGAGCACCCGGAGCACGCGGCTGCGCTGGAGGCTGCGGTGGCCCCGGCGGGTCCGCAGCTCGCGCCCCACTAGTCGCTCGCCGCGCCACGTTCGTTCGCGCGGTTAGTTTGCGGTGGGTTCGTCGCTTGCGAGCGGGGTGCCCACCATGTCTTCGGCGCTCACGCCGAGCGGCCAGCGCGACAGCCAGTAGATGTCGCGGTTGTCGCGGACGTGCATGACGCGGTCGCCGAACGGGCCCCACCCGTAGACGTTCACGTCGGCGGCGGTGTGCCCTCCGGTGGACCAGCTGACCTCGGGGATTTCGCCTTGTCCGGCCGGCGTGTCGATGGAGAGGCCGCCGCATTCGTGGTCTGCGGTGAGCAGCACGAGGGTGTCTTCGCGGCCGTCGGCCCATTCGAGCACGGCGCCGAGCGCGTCGTCGAAGTCGTCCATCTCGGGGAGCATGCGGTCGATGTCGTTGTTGTGTGAGGCGTGGTCGATGCGGCCGCCTTCGACCAGGAGGAAGAAGCCGGGGCCGTCGGGTTTGTCGAGCAGGTGGAGGGCTCGGGTTGTCATGGTCGCGAGGTCTGGCGCGGTGCCGCGTCCGTCGGCCACGTAGGGCACGTGGCTACGACCCACGACGAGGGCCCATCGTTCGGCGTCGTCGGGTAGGTCGGCGAGCTCTTCGGCGGTGGTGGCGACGGTGTAGCCGGCTTCCTGGGCGGCGCTGGCGGTCATGCCGCGTCCGCCTCCGCCGAAGATCAGCGTGGGCTGGGTCTCGAGGACCTGCGGGACGATGAGCTCCTCGGCGTATCGGACCGGCACGTGGGCGGCATAGCTCGCGGGTGTGGCGTGGCTGAGGCGTGTCGTGGTGACCATGCCGGCGGGTCGTCCGGCGTCGAGGAACTGCTCGAGCACGGTGGGGAGCGGGCTGCCGTCGCCGGGCAGGGCGACCGCGACGACCTCGTAGTTGACGTGAACGCCGGTCGACATCGCGGTGGCTGCGGCGGCGGAGTCGGTGATTTCGCGGTCAGCGCAGGCGGTGGCGGCGCTGCCTTGGTAGGGCGCCTGCTGCATCCGGAGCTGGCGATCGGCGCCGTGAACCCAGTGGCTGCCAGCGGTCTCGTGCACGGGGCCCATGCCGTCGCCGATGAGCAGCACCACGTTTCGCGGTGGCGCTCCGGTGAGGCCGAGTCGCGCGGCGTCGGGCGCGAGGGCGGGCGCAGGGACGTCGTCGGTCGGAGCGGTGGCGGCGTCTTCGTTGTGGGGTGGCTCGACGGGCGCTTCGTCGTCGGTCACAGCGCTGCCTTCGGCGACCGCTCCGTCGACCCGCTCGGTGGCCGTCTCGTCGACTCGCTCGGTCGCCGTCTCGTCGGCTCGCTCGGTGGGCTCTGCGGCAGCGTGCTCCGTCGCCAAGTGCGGCGGGACATCGTCTTGCACAGCATCTGCGGGCCGGCAGGCGGCGGTGGCGAGGCAGGCCAGGAGGCAGAAGAGGGTGCGGGTGACGCGGAGGGTCATGCTGGCGTGGTTGGTGCGGTTCGGGAGGGGCGTCTGGCGAGGCCGGAGGTGATGAGGGTACCGCCGACGATGAGGGCGGCGCCACTGATGTTCCATAGGGACGGCACCTCGCTGAACGCGATCATGCCGATGATAAACGCGAGCACGACTTGCAGATAGCCGATCGCTGAGGCGCGTCCGGCGGGGACGAGGTGCATGCCGCGGGTGAGGAAGATCTGCGAAGCGTGGGTGACGATGCCGATGGTGAGCATGATGCCCCACTCGATCGGGGTGGGCGGCACCCAGAGGCTGAGGGCCCAGGGGATGACGATGGGGGACGCGACGAGCGGGAACCAGAAGACGATGACGAGCGGGTCGTCGGTGCGTCGGAGGGCGCGGACGGTCACGTAGGCGACGGCGCTCATGACGGCGGAGAGGGACGCGGCGAGGAGTCCGGCGATGGGGAGGGCGTCGACGTCTCCGAAGAGGAACGTGGGGCGCGCGATGAGCAGCACGCCGCCGACGCTGAGCAGGGCGCCGACCACGTCTGCGTGGCGGATGGCTTCGCCGAGGAAGAGGGCGCCGAGCAGGGCGGTGAGGACGGGGTTGGTGTATTGGATCGCGGTCGCGTCGCCCATGGGGAGGGTCGTGAGCGCGTAGTAGAATGCGCAGAGCGCGGTGGTGCCGGCGGCGCCGCGAAGCAGCAGGAGCTTGGTGTTGTTTCCGAACGGGTTGAGCCCCGCCCGCTTGACGGTCCAGAGGCCGAGCACGAAGGTGACAACCACACGTGCCAGAACAAGCTGCATTGCGGGGAGCGACCTCCCTGCGAATTTCACCAGCGTCGCCATCACGGCGAATCCGCACACGGACGCGAGCATGAAGCGCAGGCCGCGCTTTTCGTCTGCGTTCAAAGTTCCCCTACGAGGTTGAATCCATGACGAGCTCCGCTACCGCCGCATCGCTGCCTGCCGAGGCGCACGACATTCTCTCCACCTGGTTTGGTCCGCGTGAGGCGTCGGACTATCCGCAGCCGCAGAACAAGCTGTGGTGGGGCAAGAGCGCCGAGGTGGACGCTGACCTGCGGGCCCGTTTTTCGGGGCTGTTGTCGCAGGCGTTGGCGGGCGAGTTGGACGACTGGGCGACGGCTTCGTCGTCTCCGGCGAGCTGGTTGGCGCTCATCATTCTGACGGACCAGTTGTCTCGTAACATTCACCGGGACAAGGCGGAGATGTACGCCGCGGACGACTTGGCGGTGGATTTGACGTTGCGCGGCATGGAGGCGGGGAAGGACAAGGAGCTGCACTTTCGGGAGCGGGTGTTTTTCTACATGCCGCTCATGCACGCGGAGTCGGTCCCGTTGCAACGGAAAGCTGTCCGCGTGTTTGCGGCTTTGGCCGAAGAGGGCGCCGATTCGCCGCTCGCGTCGACGCTGGCGGGCAACCACGACTTTGCGATCAAGCACGCGGTGATCGTGGAGCAGTTCGGTCGTTTCCCGCACCGCAATGACATCTTGGGACGTGCGACGACGCCGGAAGAGGCGGCGTTCCTGCAGACGCCGGGCAGCTCTTTCTAGCGGCTTCGCGCGGCGCCGGAACTCGGATGCTGTCATTCGGATGCTGTCGCTCGTTCCTGCTGCCTAGCCGCGGTTGGGCAGCGGGAAGATGCGGATGACGGCGGGCAGCGCGATCAGGTCGCAGATGAGCGCGATGAGCGCCGACGCGCCGCACATGAGCCCGAAGTTGATGTTGGGTTGGAAGCTCGCGAAGAGCGAGACCCAGAAGCCGCACACGAGGATGAGGCTGGTGGTGGCGATGGCCGCGCCGGTGCCGATCCCGGTGCGTCGGGCGGCGAGGCGGAGGGCTTCGGGGTCGTCGCGTTCTTCGGGGGAGAGCCGGCGGACTTCGGCGCGGTAGCGGGCGAGGAAGTGCACGGTGTCGTCCACGATGAGGCCGAGCATGATGGAGGCGACCATGACGGTGCCGACGTCGAGCATGATGTTGAGCCAGCCCATGACGCCGAGCACGAGGAGGATGGGCAGGCCGTTGGGGACGAGCGCCCAGATGCCGAAGTGTGTGCTGCGGAAGAACAGGCCGAGCAGGAGTCCGACGGTGATGAAGGCGATGATGAAGCTGCGCAGCTGGCTGGTGACGATGTAGCGGTCGAGGTTGGCGACGAGCTTGCCGACGCCGGTGATCTCGGCGCGCGCGGCGTCGCCAAAGATGTCGGCTGTGTCGTCTTCGATTTGGTCCATCGCCTCGACGAGTGCGCTGTAGTCCGACGAGCGGATTCGTGCGCGGACGCGCGCTGCGGAGTAGTCGAGTTCGAATAGCCCGTTGTGCATCTGGGAGCCTTCGGTTTGGCTCAGCAGCTGGGCGGACGCGGGCAGGGAGTCGGGGATTCGGTAGCGTTCGGGGTCGTTGAAGTAGCGCTCGTGCAGGTTCTTGACGAGCTCGGACGGCGAGTCGGTGGAGAGCACAGCGGGGTTGGCGCGGATCATGGTTTCGAAGGCTTCCATGCGCCGGAGAATGTCGGGTTCTCGCACGTCGTCGGCCTCGATGAGCAGGTCGACGGAGCCAGTACCGCCGAGGTTGCTGTCGATGAAGTTGCTGTCGATGGCGAGCGGGTCGTCGTCTTTGAAGTAGGCGGTGAAGTCGGCGCCGACGTGGATTCGGGTGGTGCCGATGGCAGAGAAGACGCCGAGCAGTACGGTGGCGACGAGGACCAGCTTGTGGTGCTTCCAGGCGGTGTCGGCGATGGTCGCGAGGACGCGTCCCATGCGTCCGTTTTCGACGGGTCGTGGCGTGGGCGGTTTGACCTTGAGGAAGATCGCGGGGACCAGGACGAGGGTGTAAAACAGGGCGAAGCAGACCGTGACGGCGCCCATCCAGCCGAACTGTCGGAGGGGGCGAAGGTTGGCGGCGAGCAGGGAGCCGAGTCCGGCGGCGGTGGTCGCGGTGGTGATGACGCAGGGGAAGAGGAGCTCGCGCCAGGCGGAGCGCATGGCGTCTTCGCGGTTGAGCCCGAGTCCGACGCGTTCTCGGAAGCCGGAGAGCAGGTGCACGGAGTCCGCGACGCCGACGGCGACGGACAGCGGCAGGATGATCGTGGTGATGATGTTGAGTTTGACCTGCAGCAGTCCGGCGAGGCCGATGGTGCTGAAGAGCGTGAGTCCGACGATGACGGTGGGCACGATGGTGCTCCAGAAGTCGCGGAACAGCAGCAGGGTGATCATCAGGATGGCGATGATCGTGAGGGGCGCGAGCAGCTTGATATCGCGCATGGTGTAGGACTGCAGCGCCTCTTCGACGAAGGCGTTTCCGGCGGCGTGGAACGGGATGTCGCCGAGCACTTCGTTGGCGATCTGTCGGACGTCGATGGCGAAGTCGGCTTTGTCGCGCAGGTCTTCGAACGGGGTGTGTTCGATGATGACGATGGTGGTCGTGTCGCCTTGGGCGGTGGTGCCGTTGAGCAGTCGGTCGGCGTGGACTGCTGCGCGCAGGGCTTCGAGTGCCTCGGCGGTTTGTGGGACGTCGTCGAACAGCGGTCGCACGCTCAGCTCTGTGCCGTCGGAGATGACCTGTTCGGCGGTGGCGAGGGAGTGGACGCGGAGGACGGGATCGAGCGCCTCGGCGCGCTCGCCGAGCTCTTGGACTGCGGCGAGGATGACGGGGGTGAACACGTCGTCGGCGACGACGGCGACGGCCGCGAACTCGTCGCTGTCGAAGCGTGCGACGTAGTCGTTGTAGGTGCTGACGGCGGGGTCGTCTTCGAGGAACCAGATCTCGAGTCGGGTGTCGATCTCGAGGTCGGCGAAGGACACGAGTCCACCGGCGAGGGCGAGCGTGACCGCGATGGCCGCCCACGGGTAACGGACGATGAGAGCGTAGAACCGGTCGACGACTGACATGCGAACTCACGAGGGGAGGCAGGCGGCGCGAGCATGCGTGGTCACGCGCGGAAGGGCAAGTCGGTGGCGGGCCGAGCGGGGCGTTGTCGTGCGTGTATATGCGCGATTGCACACGGACAATTCGCGGGGTACGCTCGTGGACGCCTTATACCCACGTGCCCATGCACATCGCTGAGTTTCTTGCGGAGGTTCCACCGTTCGACACCCTGAGCGCCTCCGCGTTGGGGTGGCTCGTGTCTCAGGTGGCGTTGGAGGAGTACTTCGCTGGCGACCAGCTTGTCCGGAAGGGTGAGCCTGGCGATTGCATGTATGTGATCATGAGCGGTGAGGTGGCGATTCCGGTGGAGCACAACGACGGTCGGACGCGTTTCCGGGCGCGTCTGCCGGCGGGTCAGATCTTTGGCGAGATGTCGATTCTGACCGAGGAGCCGCGCAACGCCGACGTGTTCGCGATGACCGAATGTGTGTTGATCTCGATCCCGCGTCAGGCCGTTCTCGACCTGATCGAAGAGAGCAACAGCGTGGCGAGTTTCCTGACCGAAGTGCTCGGCGAGCGCTTGATGGAGACGGGCGGTATTCGCAAGGTCGGCAAGTACGAGTTGGTGCGCAAGATCGGCCGCGGCGGCATGTCGGTGGTGTACGAAGGTCGCCACCCGCACCTGGACCGTCCGGTGGCGGTCAAGATGCTGTCCCACGCGCTGGTGCACCGCCGGAATTTCGGGACGCGGTTCCGCAACGAAGCGAAGATTATCGCCGGGTTGGACCACCCGAATATCGTGAGCGTGTTCGACACCGAGGAGGCGTACGCGACCTTCTTCATTGTGATGGAGAAGCTCGAAGGCAAAGACCTGGCGCGCATCATTGAGCGCGACGGGCCGATGTCTCCGCGCGAGGTTCGGAGCGTGCTCAAGCAGGTCGCTCAGGCGCTGCGTTACGCGCACTCCAAAGGAGTGGTGCACCGCGACGTGAAGCCGTCCAATGTGGCGATCGACGACAAGGGGCACGCCAAGCTCATGGACTTCGGCCTGGCGAAGGTGAACCGCCTCGAAGCGGAGATGCGCGAGGACGACGATATCGTGTTGGGCACGCCGTACTATATGTCGCCGGAGCAGGCCCGCGGTGACGCGCTCGACCTGCGCACGGACGTGTACAATCTGGGCGTGCTGGCGTTCGAGATGCTCACCGGTGAGCGCCCTTACACGGGGCGGACCAAGTCTGAGGTGCAGCGCAAGCACGTGCAGGCGCCGATTCCGTTGCCACAGGACCTGAACAAGCAGGTGCCGGCGGACCTGAACGCGTTTGTGCGCAAGTGCCTGCAAAAGCACCCGGCTGATCGGTTCCAAAATTGCGACGAAGCGCTGAGTTACTTGGCGCGTTCCGGAAACACGGTGGAGCTTCGGGTTCACACCATTCGGATCTCGTACGAGGACCGTTTGGCGGAGCGAATCGAGCCGATTCTTCGGTCGTTTGAGCGCAAGCTGAGCGCGATCGCGGGCGTGGAGATCGTGGACGACAACTGATGCCTGCGGGCGCGTGTTGGTGCATGAGTTGGTTGACCGGAACGCCCGGCGCGGGGACGGTGCGCGCGCAATGAACCACGTGCGGCCGCAGGTGGTCGCGCCGTGACGAACGAAGCTGGAGACATGATGAAACACCGCAGGCTTATGAACAGTGAACGCAACGTTGTTCGCGTCGCAGCGGAGGGCGCTCGCACCTTGGTGATCGGCGCCGCGTTGGCGGCTACGGCGGCGGTCGGTTGTGCGCCGGCCGAGGACGTTCTGGACGGTCGGCCGGCACCTGCTGAGGCGATTACGGTCGCGGGCGAGGCGATTCCGGGGTGGCCGCCGGAGGGTGCTGAGTTGGCTGCAGCGCAGCGACCGCCGGCGATGGGCGCGCCGACGGGGGCGTTGCCTCCAGGGCTCGCCGCTCGGGGTGCGAACGCGACGATGCCGGAGTTCGTATTGCCGCCGGGTTGGGAGACGGAGACGCCGGCCAGCTCGATGCGGATGGGGCAATGGCGGGGCCCAGGCAACGTGGAGTGCGCGTTGTTTTCATTTCCCGGCGGCGGCGACGTGCGCGCGAACGTGAGCCGATGGGTGAACCAGTTCGAGCAGCCGGATGGCTCGGCGTCGGCGGAGCAGGCGCGCTCGATGTCGATGACGATCGACTCGGTGGACTCGACGTTTGTCCGCGTGGAAGGCACGTTCCTGTCGCAGTCGCCCCCGATGACGGGCGAGGTGGTGCGGCTGGAGAACTACGGCCTGTTTGGCGTGGTGTTCGAGGTGTCGCCGGACCCGTACTTTGTGAAGTGCGTGGGGCCGGCGGAGGCCATCGAGGCGCAGGCTGAGCCCCTGACCGCGTTTATCGGTTCGTTCCGATTCGGCGGCTAGGGACGGGGCGGCGCTTAGTCGTCGTCTTTTCCGCGGGCGGCGCGATGGCTGCCGCTCCGCGAGACGCTGTCGACGTAGCGCTGAAGCACGGCGTCTGCGTCGGACGAGGAGAGCTGTACTTCGCGGGTGGCGGCGTGCGTCATGTCGGCGTTTCCGCCGGTCGGTTGCGTCGTGCTCGCGGGGATTCCCGGACCGGAGCGGGACTGCAGGCGGGGCGCTTCGTCGACGGAGCGCGAGGGCTCTACGTTGTTTTGCGAGCGCTTGTTGATGTACTCGTGCAGCACGTCGATGGCGTGTTGCTCGGTGATCTGAATGGTGTCGCTGTCTTCGCTATTCGGGGCCATTCGCGGCATCCGTGGGGCGCGTTCTTCGCTGGTACCGATTTGGCGGTCTACGGAGAAGGACGGGCGCCGTCGCACGCTGCTGGAGGGGCGAATTTCGTCGGCGAAGGAGTTGAGTACGTCTGCGGTGGCAGCGCCGGAGAGCTCGACGGTGAGGCCGCGCGTTTCCTCTTCGACCATGTGCGGGGGCGCTGCGGGGGTCGCGTCGCGCGGGGCCGGAGCGCTGGGTCCGGACTGCGACAGCGACTGGTGCTGTGCGCGCGGCGACCAGACTTCGACGCTGGTTTCGGCGGAGCGCCGCGCGTCGGAGGAGATAGGCGCCTGGCTGCCGGTTTGCGGTACCGCGGTGAAGGCGTCGGAGAAGTCGGTGACGCGTGCGTGTCCGCCGGACTCGCCGATGATTTCGTTCCGCGCTTGGGCGGCCTCAAGGTGCGAGCCGACGCGTCGGGCCTCGCCACTTCGGGAGAGGCCGCTGGTCTTCTCGACGATGGCGCTGCGTCGGGAGCCGGGCCGGGGCCGGCGCTTGGATTTGGCGTCTGCGACGGCTTCGGCGAGGCTTCGGGCCGGTCGCTCGATGAGTCGGCCCTTCGGCTTCTTCACGGCGTCGTCGGGGCCGATCTCGGGGGGCATCGCGAGGGGGTCGCTGAGGTAGGCCGCGAGCAGGTCTTCGGTGTCGACGCGGGGGACGGGCTTGGTGTCGGCGACGGCGAGTTCGTGCCCGGTGAGGTACGCTCGGAGCAGGTTCGCGGTGCCGCGCTCTTCGCCGTCGGCGTCGGGCTCGGCCGCGCGGTGGCTCTGGGGGTCCGCGGCGACGGGCTCATCGAACGCGGCGTCGAAGTAGCCGGAGTGTTCGACTCGCTCGGCGTCGGGTTCGGGTGCGGGCTCAGGCGTGAACTCGGGTGCCGGTTGAGTCGCGGACGACAGCGGCAGCGTCTCAACGCGCGACGTCGGCTTTCCGGGGCTGGCCGAGGGTACGGCACGGAAGGCGTCGCTGCGGGAGGTTGCGCTGGCGGGGTCACGCGTCTCGCTAGGCTGTGCGCTCTCGGCCCTCGGCGGCTGGTCCAGGGTGGGCATCGGGAGGGTCGCCGGCACGGGCGTTGCGGCGGGTGCGGTGACCTTGAGGGAGTGCTCGGCGTGGTTTGCTGCGGGGCGGCTCGCGGCGGGTGCGCTGCCGAAGAACGACGTGAGCATGTCGTCGAGCACATCGTCGGGCGCTTGGTCTCCGGCGGGGCGAACGAGCGGTGCGCGCTCGATGCTGGCGGTGGGCTCGTTGGCTTGGCGCAGGCTGACGGGGTCTTCGCTCGGCACAGGCGTGAAGCGCGCCGCGGGTGCGCCGGCTGGGCGTTCGAGCGTCGCTTCGGCGCGCGGGCTACCGATGGCGTCTTCTTCCGGGGCGTCGATCGCGAGCCCGGAGTCGCCGGGGTATTGGCTTTCGTGCGGGAGCGGCGTGGGCGCCATCGCGGCGGCGTTGGGCCCGGTCTCTCGATCGGTGACGGCGACGAAGAACCCGGAGCGTCGCGCGGGCGCGGCGGGAGCTGGTGGTGGCGCGACCGGGAAGCTGAGCCCGGAGATGCTCATGAGATCGTCGGCATCCAGCTGCATCGTGCGCTGTTGCTCGTCGACCTCGATGGGGGCGGAGACGGCCGGCGCGGCGTAGCGCGGCGTCTCGCCTTCGTGCCGGGTCGCGGCGGTCCAGGTGCCCGACCGCGACCGTGAGGTCGAGCGGTTCGACGGGATCTCGCGCCATGAGCCGGTGGTTCGGGACTGCTGGGTCGGGACGGCTTCGAACTCGCCTGAGATGCGCTGCACCGCGCCGTCGATGGCGTCGAACAGGTCTTCGTCGAACCCGAGCGGGTTGCTCGCGTCGCGGCCTACAACGCCGTGGTCGCCGGTCGCCAGACCAGGGAGCCGAGGTTCTACTGCGGTGGCGGGTCCGGTGACGGCGGTCGCTGGGTCCACCGGCTCGCCAACCACGTCCTGGGCTCCTGTGAACACACCGAGCGCGGCGTCGAACTCGACGACTACGTCATCATCTAGCTCATCGAGCGCGTTGGGCGGTGAGTCGTCGTTCACGGGCGCGGGAGTGGGGTCGGCAATAGGAGGTTCGCAAGGGACGCTCTTAGTATGGGGTGCCTTTGCGCAAAGATCCAATGTCAGACGATCGCAATGGGCCTTCGCCGGGGCGAATCTCGCGCACCTACATGTGGCTCCACCGGCATGACGTGGCGGCTGCGGCGTGCTCGGTTTTGCGTCGCGCCGGGTGCCGCACCCGCCCATGCGCTTGACCTCGGCGGTTGGCGGGCGCACTTCTGGGCGGGCGTTCTCCCCTCTCACACGCGAGAATTTCATGGAAATCGAGTTCTTCTTCGACGTCGGCTCTCCCTATACGTACCTCGCCGCTCATCAGGTCGATGACTTCGCAGC
Source organism: uncultured Myxococcales bacterium (assembly GCA_965367675.1). Taxonomy (GTDB): domain Bacteria; phylum Myxococcota_A; class Bradymonadia; order REDH01; family REDH01; genus CBDUJZ01. The sequence goes on from CBDUJZ010000126.1 coordinate 13,714, forward strand.
GTCGCTCGGGATCACGGCCGTTTGGCGGCCTTTCTTGCTCGGCGGCGTGTTCAAGGCGACGGGGAATACGCCGCCGGCGATGTTGCCTGCGCGGGGCAAGTACATGTGGAACGACCTGAACGAGTGGGCGTCTTACAAGTCGCTGCCGTTGTTGTTTCCGAAGGCGTTTCCGACCAACTCGTTGTACGCCCAGCGCGCGGTGATCGCGGCGGAGCAGAGCGGCGGTCAGGCGGCGTGTCGAGCGGCGACGTTGGCGCTGTTTGATGCGTACTGGGGACGCGGCGAGGACGTGGCCGAGTTGCCGGTCGTGCAGGCGGCGTTGGTCGCTGCTGGTTTGGATGCGGAGGCGATCATGGCGGGCATGTCGGAAGACGCTGTGAAGGCGACGCTGCGGACGAACACGGATGACGCGGTCGCGCGGGGCGCCTTCGGCGCGCCGACCTTCTTCGTCGGCGACCGGATGTTCTTTGGGAACGACCGCTTTGAGTTGATGGCGCACTACATTCGGTCGGCCCAATGAGTGAGCGGTCTATCGACGCAATGCGCGTGGTTTACGACGGTGCGGCGCTGTCGCCGGAGACGGTCGACCCGAACCCGACGCAGCAGTTTCTGGCGTGGTTTGACGAGTGTGTCGCGCGCGGTGAAGTCGAGCCGAACGCGATGACGCTGGCGACGGTGGATGCGCAGGGCGCCCCGCGGGCGCGCATCGTTTTGCTCAAGGGCGCCGACGCGGAGGGGTTCGTTTTTTATACGAACTACGAGAGCCCGAAGGCGCTCGAGTGTGCGTCGGCGGGTCGCGCTGCGCTCACGTTCCTGTGGCATTCGGTGGCGCGACAGGTGCGTGTTGAGGGCACCGTCGAGCGCGTCTCGGAGGCGGTCTCGGACGCATATTTCGCGTCGCGGCCCCGGGCGAGTCAGCTGGGGGCGTGGGCCTCGACGCAGAGCGCGCCGGTGGCTGACCGCGCTGCGTTGGAGGCGTCGTTCGAGGCGGCGACCGAGCGGTTCGAGGGCGTCGATGTGACGCGCCCACCGCACTGGGGCGGCTTGCGGGTTGTGCCCACGAGGATGGAGTTCTGGCAGGGACACCCGGGTCGTATGCACGACCGTGTGGTGTATGAGCGGGTTGTTGACGGCGGTTGGACGCGCGCGCGGTTGGCGCCGTAGGGAGCTGATCCGTTTGGCGCGCGCGGGTGTCCTTCGGCTTCGCTCAGGCCGGGTTCGTTCGGCTTCGGTCAGGCCGGGTGCGGCGCGGGCGGGTGTCCTTCGACTTCGCTCAGGA
>CBDUJZ010000127.1:0-14929 GCA_965367675.1 uncultured Myxococcales bacterium
AGCAGTGTGTCCATCCGTTCGGCCGGGCTCACGGCAGGCTGCTCAGGAAGGGTTTGGTGGGCACAGCTTGCCGTCTGCGAGCTCGCGATGAACTCTCCGGAGGGAACCCTTCCTGAGCTTGTCGAAGGACAGCGCATCCGTGAATCCCGAGGCGAGTCGCCGTGAGCGGAGCAGTGTGTCCATCCGTTCGGCCGGGCTCACGGCAGGCTGCTCAGGAAGGGTTTAGTCGGCGCGGCGCGCGCACGCCGAACCCCACGGCAACCTTAGTCCGCTTCGATGTCGATGTGCTTCACCTTCGGCACCGCAGCGATAATCTCCGCCTCGAGCGCGTCGATGCGGTCGCCGAGCAAGTCCGTCACTTGGTCGGCGTAGCGGTGGCAGAAGTCGCGGAACTGCTCGTAGGTCTCGAGCTTGTCCCATGCCGCCTGTAGGCGGCCGTCGAGCGCTGTGCTGAGCACGTTGCCGTCGAACACCACGTTCGCTTTGATGCGGTATTGCTCGGTGCCGAGCATGCGGGTTCTAAAGTCGACGACCTCTTCGATGATCGGGCTGTTTTGCAGGATGGCGCGGATGGCGTCGCGCTCGACGTCTGGGATCGCGGGGCCGAGCAGCAGCTGTTGGTTTCGGATGACGAGCCAGATGGCCATCGCGCCGAGCAGCAGGCCGATGGTGATCGAGCCGACGGCGTCCCATCGCGGGTCGCCGGTGACAATCGCCAGGCCGATACAGGCCATCGCGATGATCACGCCCAGGCAGGCGGCGGAGTCCTCGAGCAGGACCGCCACCGCGGAGGGGTCGGCTTCGGTGCGCAGATAGGGGAGGAACGGCTTGTCGCCGGCCGCCTTGCGCAGCGCTTTGTACGCGATGGCCAGCACGACGCCTTCGACCGCGAGGGCGAACAGCAACACGCCGATGGCGGTGCTGGCGCTCTCGATGGCTTGCGGGTGCAGGAACGAGTGCACGCCGTGGTACACCGTGACACCGCAGCCGAGGAAGAAGATGCCGACCGCCGAGATGAGCGCCCACACGTAGCGCTCGGCCATGTAGCCGTAGCGGTACTTGTCGTCGGGTTTGCGGTCGGAGCGTACGATGCCGACCATCAAAAGGATTTGGTTCAGCGTGTCGGCGAACGAGTGGATGCCCTCGGAGAGCATCGCGCCGGAGCCTGTGATAAAGAACGCGGTGAACTTGGATACGCAGACGATGGCGTTTCCGCCAATGGCGGCGCCGACTGCGAGTTTTGAACCGGAAGCCATAGCGTGTTGGGACGTCGAAAGGAGTGGGGAACGGATGGAAAGCGGACGGTGCCATCGGGCCCGGCGTACGCGCGCTGCGGTGCATCGGACGGTGCACGGCGTGGTGCGTTATACGGCGCACCATACGGTACACTGTATTGCGCCAGCCATGGACCGAGGGGCGCGGCCCCTAGCGCAGCCGCACCGTACACGAAACGCGCGACATGGTGACCGCCCTTCTGATCGTTGCGACGTTGGCGTCCGCCGAGTGGGCGTGGCGGCGGAGCGCGGCGGCGTCGACGGAGGGTACCCCGTGGCCGCGTCGGGCCCTGCCGCTGATCGCCCCCACAGCCGCTCTGCTCGCTGTGTTTGTCTCGCTTCCGAACGGCGCGCTGCTCGGCAAAGTCATCGGCGTTTTGGCCATGCCGGCGGGGCTGCTCTGGATGGCCTTGGTGCTCATGACTGCGCTGCACGTGCATCGTCGCGCCACGCTTGCGGCGGCGCTCACCGCGCTCACGCTGTGCGCTTATACGGCGCTCGGTAACACGTGGGTGGGCGCGTCGTTGATGCGGTCGCTCGAAGCGCCTTATGTGGAAACCGATCCCCTCGCCGAGGCGCCTTTCGACGCCGTGCTGGTGCTGGGCGGGGGAACCCGCACGACGGACGATGGACGGCCCCAGGTCACGCAGGCCGGCGACCGGCTGATCGTGGGCGCGCGCATGTGGCACGCGGGTGTTACGCCGATCCTCATAACATCCGGAAGCACTACGCCCGGCGCGAACCGAATGGAGAACGCCGCCGATGCCACGCGCCAGATATGGACGCAGCTCGGCGTCGCGCCGGACGCGATTGTGGAACTCTCCGAGCCGCACAACACCCGCATGGAGGTGGCCGCCTTTGCGGCGCTCGCGCAGGAGCGGGGATGGCAGCGCACCGGGCTCGTATCGTCGGCGTTTCACTTGCGACGCGCCATGCGTCTGGCCGCCGCCGAGGGCCTGGACGTGGTGCCGCTACCGGCGGACTTTCGTGGGATGCGGTCGTGGGATGGGTTTCTGTCGTTGGTCCCGCAGGCGGTCGGGTTTTCGATGGTGCAGTACGCGTGCTGGGAGCGGCTGGGCGCGGCGACCGGGCGATAGTGGCGGGCGGCGATTCGGCGATGGCGCCGAGTGCGCCTGGGGTAGGGCGGTGAACGGCGCGGAGTCGGGGTCGTTGGTCCGCGCCCGAATCTGCGGAGAGTTTTGATGGTGTCTCAACGGGTTCTGAACAATTGGTCTGTAAAGTCCCGCCGAACTCAGCCGCTGCCCTACGGAGCAGCCTCTCACTCCGGGTCTCCGATGAAGCCATCTCCAAGCACCTTCGCGTTCATTCTCGCAGCTGGAATCGCAGCCGGATGCAGCGGAGACTCCTCCACGACCGACGCCACAATTTCGGATGGTGGCGTGGACGACTCGTCCGGTGTGGCGGATACCTCGGTCGCGGATACGACGGTTGCCGACACAGCGATCGAAGACACAGCGGTTGAGGACACAGCGGTTGCTGACACAGCGATCGAAGACACAGCGGTTGCTGACACAGCGGTTGAGGACACCACGGTTGAGGATACGGCAGTTGAAGACACCACGGTTGCCGACATCACTCCGACCGACGTAGCGACGGACAGCGCTCCGACCGACGTAGCGACGGACAGCGCTCCGACCGACGTAGCGACGGACACCGCTCCCACCGACGTCTCGCTCAGCGGCACCGATTCGACCGCCGGCATTCTTTGCGCCTTCTCCGACTCCGGCGACCAGCGATTGGTGTATGAGCTCGTGAACCGACGGACCGGCGTGAACAGGCCCATCGACGCGGTGCTCGGCTTCAACTTCGCTTGGACCTGCGGCGCCGAACAGCGCTCACTGTCCGGCAACGGCGTGCCCAACCACACCGTCGCAGACGGCGCGTTCGCCACCGCGATCAGCGCGCAGAGCATCTCCTACGCTGTGTCGTTGGCGCCCGAACTCACCGACGGCATCACGGCCGTTCGGGAGCCCGGCTTTGCGTTGAACGGGATCAAGTTCGAGCCCGCCACCGCCGGCACCTGCCCGGACGACGCCGAGGTGGACACCGAGTGCGACTACGGCGCTGGCTCGGACACCTGGCAGATGGTCGCCACGCCGGGCGACGTGAGCCCGTGGCGCTTTGGCTTTGGCGTCGACGAGAACGACGCGCACGTGCAGCCGAACGGCCAATACCACTACCACGGCAACCCCGTGCGCTTCGTCGACGCGCTGAACCCCGACTTCGCGACCAGCATGACGCTCGTCGGATGGGCCACCGACGGCTTCCCGATCTACCCCCTGTACGGGTACTCGAACCCGAACGACGCCGGCTCGGTGCTCGCCATCATGCAGAGCAGCTACCGGACCGTGGACACCCCCGCGGCGGGTCGCCCGTCCGTGGCAGACTTCCCGCTCGGCCACTTCGAGCAGGACTGGACCTACGTGGCGGGCAGCGGCGACCTGGACGAGTGCAACGGCCGCTTCGGCGCCACGCCTGAGTTCCCAGACGGCATCTACCACTACTACATCACGCCCACGTATCCGTCGGTGCAGCGCTGCGTCCGCGGGACCTCGGCGCCCGGCACAGGCGGGCCTCCGCGTCCGTAGGTCGGTGCGGAGCGAGAGGAATCTTCGCGTTTGCTCCGCTTCTCCATCCTGTCTCGGCAAGTTCTGCACATTTGGTCGCTAGTCTGGGGTTTCGTCACTTGACCGTTCAACGAGCGGTCGCACCCGAGGAACCCGATGAAGCCCATTTCCAACGCACTCGCTTTCACCCTGGTCGTCGGTCTCGCCGCCGGTTGCGGTGACGATTTGGCCGCTCCGACGGACGACGCGGGGAACCTCGACGCTGGAACGACGGACACCGGCATTGTCGCGGACGCCACCAGCGATGCAGCGACCGACGTCACGCTGAGCGGCACCGACTCCACCGCCGCCGTGCTCTGCGCCTTCGCCGGCGAGGGCACCCAGCAGCTGGTGTACGACCTGTTCGACCCGCGCGACGGCTCCACATCATCGATGGACCACGTGCTCGGCTTCAACTTCGAGTGGACGTGCGACGCGACCGAGCGCACGTTGTCCGGCAACGGCGTCCCGAACCACACCGTCGCCGGCGGCGAGTTCGCCACCGCGGTCAGCGCGCAGACCATCTCGTACGCCGTCACGCTCGAGCCCGCGCTCGCCGACGCCGTCACCAGCGTCAAGGAGCCCGGATACGCGCTCAACGGCATCAAGTTCGACCCCGCCACCGCCGGCACCTGCCCCGACGACGCCGAGGTGGACACCGAGTGCGACTACGGCGCCGGCTCCGACACGTGGCGCATGGTCGCTACGCCGGGCGACGTGAGCCCATGGCACTTCGGCTTCGGCGTCGACGAGAACGACGCGCACGTGCAGCCCACCGGCCAGTACCACTACCACGGCAACCCCGTGCGCCTGGTCGACGAGCTGAACCCCGACTTCGAGACCAGCATGACGCTCGTCGGGTGGGCCACCGATGGCTTCCCGATCTACTCGCTGTACGGTCACTCCGACCCCGCCGACGCCAGCTCGGCCGTCATCGTCATGGAGAGCAGCTACCGCACCGTGGACACCCCGGCCGCCAACCGCCCGTCGGTTGACGACTTCCCGCTCGGCCACTTCGAGCAGGATTGGACCTACGAGGCCGGCATCGGCGACCTGGACGAGTGCAACGGCCGGTTCGGCGTCACGCCCGAGTTCCCCGATGGCATCTACCACTACTACATCACGCCCACGTACCCGACGGTGCAGCGCTGCGTCAGCGGCACCTCGGCGGCGGGAGCGGGTGGTCCTGGTGGCCCGGGCGGTGACCTGCCGCCCCGTCCGTGAGACCTGACGCCCAACACGTGCACGGCTCCGCGGTCGAGCGTGTAGCGCGTGGCTCCGTATGGAGTCGCCTGCTCGCCGTCGCCGCGCTCGCCGTCGTGCTGCTGCAGGCCGCGCCGGCCGCTGCGCACCTGATGCCGTCCGGGCACGGAACGGTGAACGTGATCGACGACAAGGCGTACCTTGTGGTGTCGATCCCGGTGGCGGCGTTCGCGTCGGGCAGTGCGCTCTCTCCACTCTCCGAAAGTGCCGCTGCCGCCGTCGCCGACGGAGCCTTGAGCGCTGCGGAGATGGCGGCCCACGAGGCCGAGCTGCGCGAAGCCGTGCGCGAAGGGCTTCGGCTCAAGACGGACGGCGAGCGCGCCGAGTTCTCGACCATCCTGCTGAACCTGCCGACCGGCTACGACCACGACCCGGAGAACAGCAGCGAGCTGATGGCGATGGTCGTTGCCCATCTGGCCGCGCCCGCCACATCGCTGACCTTGAAGTCTCAGCTTTGGGGAAGCGACACCGACTCGCTAACCGTCGAGACCGCCATCACGGAAGATGGCCGAGTGGTGCGCTCCGAGGTCGGCGTGCTCACGCCTAATGAGCCGCGGTATCGCTTCTTCGCATCCGCCGGTCATGTGTTTGGTGTCTCGGTTCAACGCGGCCTCGGGCACCTACTCGGCGGCACCGACCACGTGGTGTTCCTGATCGTGTTGTTGATCGCCGCCGTCCGCCCGCGCCGGTGGCTCATGTCCACGCTCGCGTTCGGCGCCGCGTGCACGACCGCAATGGTGGTCGCCTCGGCCGGCTGGTGGACGCCTGCGCCCCAGATCGTGGAGTTGGGTATCGCGTTGTCTGTCGTGGCGGTCGCCGTGGCGGCGGGGCTGGGGCTTCGTCTGGAGCCCCGCGCCGAGCTTCCGATCGTGTTCGCGATGGGGCTGCTGCATGGCCAAGGCTTCATGGCGGTCAGTGGATTGGAAGACCACATGACGGAGGCCAAAGTCGCTGGCTTCAGCGTCGGCGTTTGGCTCGGGTTGTTGCTGCTCGCGACGGTGGTTTCTGAGCTGGTCGTCGCGCTGCGCCATGCGCTGGGACCGGTCGGCGCGAAGGCCGTCAGGCGCGTGGTCGCTGCAGCGGCGCTCGTGTTGGGCGTGTGCTGGACCGTGGACCGCGTGGAGTGGCCCGCCGCCACCGACCACACCCACACGGGGGCCGACGCAGACCACGGTCACGCGCACGGCGAGCAGCGCCATGGGCATCACGGGGCTGACCATGCCCACTAAACAGCGCGCCCGCCGCGTGCCCACGTCGCGCCCGGTGACCGGACTGTCGGTTGGCATCTCGCGTCGGGGGATCGGCGCGACCCCTAGCGTTGCCGGGGCGCCAGAGCTGGTTAGCGAGCCCGCGGTTGAGCAGCCGGTCGACAGCGCAGTTGGGGGCGACAGCGCGGTTGAGGACATGGTCGACAGCACCGTCGCTCCTCACGATTCGCTGCCCCTCCGCAGCTCGTTTGGGCAGCTCGGCATCCGGTGGGGCGTTCGGTTCGGCGTCTGGCTGGGCGGGCGCGTTGGCGACGTCGGTCGGCGGGTCTTGTTCGGGCGCCTTGAGCATGACGGGCCCGGAAATCCGAACGATCCGGCGTGACTGCGCGCGCCTCGCGGTCGACGCTACTCGGAACCCAACAACGCCTTGGGGGGGAGCGGCCGATGCGAGAACGGGCCTTCTTTGACCCCGTTCAGCGTGAGCAACATCTGACGCTCGAACCACGGGATCTTCGCCGCGATCGGCGTCACCCAGTCGCGCGGCAACGCGGCGATGGACCACCCACTTTGGAATAGCGGCGTGAGCCCGCGGCTGGCCCACTGGTAGAACCGGACGTGGCGCTTTCGCAGTCGCGTATAGGTGGCCAAGCTGTCCGCGAGGCTGGCCTGCGACGTGCGCTCGCGCAGCACGCGCGCCAGCGTGGACGCGTCCACCAGCGCCAGGTTGGTGCCCTGCCCCAGCTGCGGGCTCATCGCGTGCGCGGCGTCGCCGATGAACACCATGTCGCCAAAGTCCCACCGGCGCATCACCGTGTCGTGGTACGCCGCGAAAAGCAGGTCGTCGTGGCTCGATACGTGCTTCAGGATGTCCTCAGCGCGCGCATCCAGCGCGATGGCCTCGGCCTTCCATTCATCGAACGGCCGCGCCTTCCATTGCGCCACGTCGCGCTCGGCGATGCTCCAGAAGAAGCTCACCTGCGCCTCGTCGCTGCCACGCGCCCGCGGTCCGCTCCCCGAGGGCAAAAAGCCCATCATAAACTGGGTGCTCTTGACCCGCTGAAACAGCTCTCCGGCGAACGTGTTTGCAGGGTCCGGGGCCACCGCCCAGAGCGCGCCCCATGGGTAACGCGGGCTCCGCACGTGGCGCGCTACCTTGTGGTGGAGTTCGGAGCGCGCGCCGTCCGCAACCACCACCAGATCGTACGTGCCGCGCGTGCGGCCGGTGTCGTCGACCAGCGCTCCCGATGCGTCTCGGTCCACGATCTTGACGCCGCATTCGACCGGAATCTGCGCTGCTTGTACGGCGCCGTATAACGTCTCGAACAGCAGCCCTCGGTGTACGCCTAACCCGTGCAGATCTTGGCGCAAACCTGCGTAATGCATGGCAAACACCTGCCGGCCGGTGTTTGTTATGCAGCGCAGCGTATCGATCTTGGACGCGCGGCTGGCGATCGTTTCGAGCAGCCCCAACTCGGCGAGCACGCTGGCGCCCGTCGGCTGCACCACGATGCCCGCGCCCACGGGCGATGGCTCGGCGACGGCCTCGAAGACCTGGACGCGGTGGCCGTCTCTGGCGAGCAACAAAGCGGCCGCGGCGCCGGCGAATCCACAGCCGATGACGGCCACGTTGAGCGCGGACGAAGCGCGAGGGGGAGGGGTCGACACGGCGGCCAGGAGCGAGGGGAGCGATGCCGACTACGCTGCGCGGGCCGGGCGCGTTGGTCAACAATTCGGCTGGCGCACCGCCGCTGTGGCCCCTATCTGCGGTGGGTGGCGCGCCTCGCCGCCTCTACCCGGAGCAACCATGACCCGCCTCGTTTTCTGCATTGCCCTGTTCCTTGTCGCGTGCGACACGCCCACCGACGCCGAGCCGGCCTCGGCCGCTGTCGCAGCGCTCGCCCCAGCCGCAGCGTCGGCCGATGAGCCTGCCGCAGACCCGGCGGCTGAACCAACCGCTGAGGCCGCCCCAACGTCGGCCCCGACGGCCGAAGCGGAACAAGGCGCCCAGCCGCAGCCAGCCAGCACGCCGATCATCGACCACGACGTCGTGACCGTGACCGGCGAGACCGTGTCGCTAGACACCTATCGAGGCAAGGTCCTGCTTATCGTCAACACCGCCAGCGCTTGCGGCTACACGCCCCAGCTCGAGGGCCTGCAACAGCTTCAAGAGCGCTACGCCGACCAGGGCTTCACCGTCCTCGGTTTCCCCTGCAACGACTTTGGTGGGCAGGCGCCGGGCACGGGTGCGGACATGGCCGAGTTCTGCACCGGCGAGTACGGCACGTCGTTCCCGTCGTTTGAGCGGGTCGACATCCTCGGAGATAGCCCGGCGCCGCTGTACGCTGCGCTGCAGAACGAAACGGCGGACGGCATTTCGGGCGCGGTCGCCTGGAACTTCACCAAGTTCCTCGTCGGCACGGACGGCCTCGTGCTGGCACGCTTCGAGCCGCCGGTGACGCCGATGTCGGATGAGATTACGCGCGCCATCGAAGCCGCGCTGCCTTAGCGGCGGCAGGTTCTGGCGGCAGGTCCGAGCGGAGGTTCTGGCGGAGGTTCTGGCGGAGGTTCTGGCGGAGGTTCTGGCCGGAGGCTCGGGCACAGGAGAGGGGCGGAGACGGGCGCTTTGTAGGCGTGGTGTTGTTTCGCCCTGCGGCCGCTCGCGCCGGCTCGGCTGGCCCGCGTCACGCGTAGACATGCGTGGGGTCGTGCTAGGCCCGAGCCGATCGGAGATCGGGCCTGTCGACGTGCCTACCGGAAGCCCGTCGATAATTTGCGGTGTCGCACGGTATCCTACAGTATGCCACCTACGCACACCCACGTTTGGGCTGCGTGAATCCACCCTATTATCCTGCTGATCCGCATGCGTTCTACGCTTCTCGTACTCGCCGCGCTCGTGCTGGCGCCCGTCGGCGCTCGCGCCGCGACCTTCACCGTGACGAACACGCTGCCCGCGGGGCCGAACTCCCTGGCCGCCGCGATCACCAGCGCCAACGCCGCCGCTGGCGCGGACGTAATCGCGTTCAACATCCCGGCCACAGACCTGGGTCACGCGGGCGGAGTTTGGACCATCCGTCCGGTGCTCGCGCTGCCCGACGTCACCGAAGCGGTCACCATTGACGGTACGACGCAGCCCGGCTTTTCGGCCAGCGCGCAGCCCGCGATCACCATCGATGGCCTCACCGCGGGGCCGAGCGTCGTTGGACTGAACCTGACCGGCGGCAACACGATCGTACGCGGGCTCGGCATCGCGAACTTCAGCGGCGGCGGCATCCGCGCGACCACCCGCGGCGGCAACTCCATCCAGAGCTGCTGGATCGGCGAGCCTGCAGGCGGCCCGAACGACGGCTTCGGCGTCGACCTCAACGGGACGCCCGACAACATCGTCGGCGGAGAAGGGCGCGCGAACGTCATCTCCGGCAACGACGACGTGGGCATCCGCGTGCGCGGCGCCGGCGCGACCAACAACACCATCACGCACAACATCATCGGCCTCGCACCCGACCGCCTCACCATCATGGGCAACGGCGACGAGGGCATCGAGCTTGAGGGCGCCACCGCCAACACCATCGCCAACAACGACATCGCCGGCAACGAGGCCAGCGGCCTGCTGCTCACCGATGGCGCCAACGACAACGTGGTCGAAGGCAACCGCATCGGCATCAACGCCGACGGCGTGGCGGCCCCCAACGAGGGCGTCGGCATCTCGATCGAGCGCTCCTCCGACAACCACATCGGCCGCGCCGCAGCGCGCAACATCATCGCCGGTAACCTCGCCGACGGCATCGCGCTCGTCGGCGCCGCCTCGGCCCGCAACGTGATCGCCGGCAACCGCGTCGGGCTCACCGACGCCACCACGCTCGTCCCCAACGGCGGCTTCGGCATCCGGCTCAACGCCGCCATCGGCACCGTCGTGGGCGGCGCGGCTGGCACCGGCAACGTGATCGGCGGCAACTCCTCCGGCGGTATCGCGGTATTGGGCGCCGTGACCGGCACCGAAATCTCCGCCAACCTGATCGGCGTGAACAGCGCCGGCGGCGCCATCCCGAACAACGGCCCCGGCGTGCTCGCCACCGACGCCGTCGGCGCGCTCGTGGGCGCCGCGCTCGCCGCCAACGGCAACACCATTGGCAACAACGTTGGACCCGGCGTGGCCATCGAAGGCGCCGCCACCCGCAGCTTCTCCGTTCGCCGCAACCGCATCTCCGGCAACGACGGCCTGGGCATCGACCTGTCGAACCGAGGCGTCAACCGTAACGACCCCAACGACGCCGACGCCGGCCCGAACCTGACGCAGAACTTCCCCGTCATCGGCACGGCGTACTACCGCGCCAACGACACCTTCGCGATCACCGGCATCGCCCCCGCGGGTGCCGAGGTCGACTTCTACGTGGCCGGAACCGGCGACACGGCGGGCTTCGGCGGCGCGGTCGCCTTCATCGGCACGGGCATCGAAGGCGACACCGGCGACCTGAACGCGGGCACCGGCGACCTGAGCAACGCGGACGTGGGCGACGGCGTCGGCGAGCGCTTCTTCTTCCGCTTCCCCAACAACGGCGTGGTCAACGAAGACTCGCTCATCACCGCCACCGCGACCGTCGACGGCCGCACCTCCGAGTTCACGTTCAACGTGCTCGCCACCGCGCTCGACGGTGACGACGACGACGACGATCTGACCAACGAAGAGGAGATCGACGCCGGCACCGACCCGACCGACCCCGACACCGACGATGACGGCATCGACGACGGAACCGAGACCAACAACGGCGGCGACCCGACCGACCCCGACTCCGACGGCGATGGCCTGTGCGACGGCCCCAACGACGTGGCCGGCGTGTGCGTGGGCGGCGAAGACACCAACGCCAACGGCGTGGTCGACGCGGGCGAGACCGACCCCAACAACCCCGACACCGACGGCGGCGGCGTGGACGATGGCACCGAGGTGCTCACCGACGGCACCGACCCGCTCGACCCCACCGACGACATCGGCGGCGACCCGGACGAGGACGGCCTCGACAACCAAGAAGAGGCGGCGCTCGGCACCGACCCGCTCAACGCCGACACCGATGGCGACGGCATCGACGACTTCACCGAAGTGAACGGCGCCACCGGCACCGACCCGCTCGATCCCGACTCCGACGACGACTACCTGTGCGACGGCCCCGGCAGCGTGCTGCGCGTGTGCACCGGCGGCGAAGACCTGAACGCCGACGGCATCCGCGACGCCGACGAGACCGACCCGCTCGACGAGGACACGGACGGCGGCACGGTCAACGACGGCGTCGAAGTACTCGCCAACCTGACCGACCCCCTCGACCCGTCCGACGACCTGTCCGTCGAAGACGTGGACCCGGACGATGACGGCCTCGACAACGAGGACGAGCTCGACAACGGCACCGACCCGCGCGACCCCGACACCGACGACGACGGCCTGCTCGACGGCGTCGAAGTGAACGGCAGCAACCCCACCGACCCGCTCAACCCCGACTCCGACGGCGACGGCCTGTGCGATGGCGCCAACAGCGTGCTCAACGCCTGCAACGGCGGCGAAGACGTGGACGGCGACGGCAACTTCGAGGCGGGCGAGACCAACCCGAACGACGCCGACACCGACGACGACTGTCTGACCGACGGCCGTGAGGTCCAGCTCGGCAGCGACCCGCTCGACCCGGACACCGACGACGACGGCATCTTCGACGGCACCGAAGCCGGCGTGGCCGAGGACGAAATCCCCGACGACACGGACATGGACGCCGGCGTCTGCGTGCCGGACAGCGACCCGACGACCACCACCGATCCGACCGACGAGGACACCGACGGCGGCGGCGCGACGGACGGCGAAGAGGACACCGACGGCGACGGCGAAGTCGATCCCGGCGAGAGCGACCCGAACAACCCGGATGACGACCCGGCGTCCTTCCCTTGGGGCGACGCGGTGCACGCCCGCGGTGGCACGGTGTTCGGCGGCTGCGCTCAGAGCGGCCCCGCGAACGGCGGCACCACGCTGCTCTTCATCCTCGCGGCGATGGCCATGCTGACGCTCCGGCGTCGGCGGTTTCGCCAGGCCCTCGTAGGCCTGATCGCCGCGGGCTTGCTCGCGTTTGCGCCCTCCGCGGACGCGCAGTCGTTCGAGGGCTTCGACGTGCAGAATTTTCATCCGCAGCCGTCGCAACGCAACTCGTTTTTTAACACGGCGACCGGCCGAGTGATGCCTCGCGGCACCTGGGAGTTCGGCCTGTACCTCAACTACGCCGACGACCTGTTTGTGGTCGAAGACGCCGACGGCGACCGCGTGGGAAACGTGGTGCACGGACAAACGCGGCTCAACCTGTTGGGCTCGTTCACGGTCACCGATTGGCTCGAGTTGGGCATCGATGTGCCGCTCGTGCTGCAGCAAAGCGGCGACGACCCGTTCGACGAAGCGGGCTTCGGCATCGGCGACTTGCGGTTGGTCCCTAAGGTGCAACTCTACGGCCAGGGCACCCGAGGATTGGCCGTCGCGGCGCTGCTCGACTTGCGATTGCCGACCGGTAACCGCGACGACTTCCAGGGCGGCGAGTTTCGTTTCGAGCCCCGCGCCGCGGTGGACTACGTGTTTGCAAACGGGCTGCGGCTCGGCGGTAACTTGGGCTGGTCCATCCGCCGCTCGGCCGACTTCTTGGACGTGAACGTCAACGACGTGCTCACGTTCGGGTTCGCCGTCGACATCCCGCTGCTCCGGAACTTCCACCTCATCCCCGAGTTCGCCGGCGGCCTGGCCGTGCTCAGCGACCACCTCAAGAGCGAAGAGGTCCCGATCGAGCTCATCGTCGGCGGCCGCTACTTCTTCGACAACGGCTTGATCGTTTCCGGCGGCTTCGGCACCGGTATCGTCGAAGGCTGGTCCGCACCCGACTGGCGCCTGTTCGCGGGCGTGTCGTGGGGCAACCCTGTCGAAGACAACGACCGCGACGGTGACGGCATCGAAGACGACGCCGACGCATGCCCCGACGTGCCCGAGGACATCGACGGTGTCGCGGACGCCGACGGCTGCCCCGAGGACAACGACGGCGACGGCATCGAAGACGATGACGACGACTGCCCGAACCGCGCCGAGGACTTCGACGACTGGGAAGACGAAGACGGCTGCCCGGACCCGGACAACGACGGCGACGGCATCCTCGATGTGGACGACGCCGCGCCGAACCTGCCCGAGGACTTCGACGGCTGGGAAGACGAGGACGGCGCACCCGAGCCCGACAACGACTTCGACTCCATCCTCGACGGCGACGACATGTGCCCCATCGAGCCCGAGACGTTCAACGGCATCGACGACGAGGACGGCTGCCCCGACACCGGCGGCATGATCTTGGTAACGTGTGACAGCATCGAGCTCGGCGACAACGTGTACTTCGAGTTCGACTCCGACGTGATCATGGACCGCAGCCACGAGATGCTCGACCAGGTCGCCTCGGCGCTGGCCGTGGCCACGCACGTGCGGCAGATCCGCGTAGAGGGACACACGGACGACCAGGGCCCGGACGCGTACAACTTGAACTTGTCGCAACGCCGCGCCGCCTCGGTGGCCCGCTACCTGCGCGAGCGTGGATTGGAGCCGGCCCGTCTGGATAGCCCGCTCGGCTTGGGCGAGACGCGACCGATCGCACCCAACACCACGCCGGAAGGCCGCGCCCGCAACCGTCGCGTGGAGATCCTGATCGTGGCGCAAACGCGCTGCACGGATCAATAGGTCTCAGCAAGCCGACCCACGAGCGTTCGAACAGCCTGCTGCGCCGGTCCCACCAAGGACAAGGCGAAGTGGGCTGTTCTTGCGTCGTCGTGCTCGCCCGCGGCGGACGACTGCGAGGGGCTTCGGGAGCAGTGCGTGCACCAATCCGGCGCGGCATGGGCATGCGGCTCCCTGGCGACACCGGCGTGTGATGGAGCGGCATCCGTCGGGCCCCTCGCGCTCAGGGTAGCGCCCGGCGATCGGACGGACTATTCTCCGGCGGCGCGCCTACACGCACGCACCCGTGAGGGTTCTCCGCTCCTGCTCGTCTCCTGACCGCCCCATGTACTCCGCCGAAGAACTCGACGCCGCCTTCAAGCACTACTGGCAGACCGGTTGTGTGAAAGAGCACTGGAACGCCTGGGCGGACCTGCTCACCGAGGACGTCGAGTACGTGGAGCACCAGCTCGGAAACCTTCGCGGGCGTACCGCCGTGCGCGAGTGGATCGTGCCGCTCATGGCCAAGTACGCCGAGATCTACACCGTGTACGAGTGGCACACCGTCGACGTGGAGCGTGGTCGCGTCATCTTCTCGATGCTCAACCGTCGCGACCACCCGAACGGCGTGGATGTGATTGATTTCAAAGGTCTTTCGATCATCGATTACGCTGGCGATAGCCTGTGGAAGCGCCAGGAAGACTACTGGGCCATGCCCGCCGGAAAGCAGGCGTTTGAGACGTACGAGAAGGCGCTCTGGGAGCACGACCCGCAGCACCGCGGACGCCGCACGCGACGCAACTGGGGCGACGGTCCGGAGTGGACCATCGGCGCGCCCCAGCACCCCAGTGGTCA
>CBDUJZ010000128.1:0-14888 GCA_965367675.1 uncultured Myxococcales bacterium
CCGGGGATCGGGCTCGTCCGCATTCGACGACCCACAACACGCTCGTTCGGGAGGATTCTGCGGGTGAATCCTTCCCCTGTGAGTCGGTTCTCTAGCCCTTCTCCAGCCCACCCACCCGTTAGCGCTTGCTCTGGCCTAGCCGTTAGCGCTTGCTCTGGCCTAGCCGCTAGCGCTTGCTCTGGCCTACCGGGCGCGCTTCGCGCAGCTTCCGCGCGGCATCCTCGGCCACGTCCTCGGCGAAGTCATCCGCGAACTCCAACGCGCGTTCCCACGCGTCAATCGCCTCATCCGTGCGCCCCAACGCGTGGTAGATATCGCCCAAGTGGTCCCATACCACGGCGTTGTCTTCCACCAAATCCACCGCTCGAAGCTGTACCTCGAGGGCGTCCTCAAACCGCTCCATCCGGAAGTAGACCCACGCGAGCGAGTCCAAGATGTTGCCGTCTTCGCCACGCAAGAACAGCGCCTCGCGGATGTACACCTCGGCCTGCTCCAGGTTCTCGCCCTGCTCCGCCCAGGTGTACCCAATATAGTTGAGCGCATCGAAGTCGGCGTCGTCGAGCTCAAGCACCCGCTGCATCATCTCGACGGCCACATCGTACGCGCCCACCGAGTTGGCGAACCAACCGGCGGTGGAGATCACGTTCGCGTTGTGCGGCCGCACCTCGGCGAGCACCTGGGCGTACGCCAGCACCAAGCTATCGCTGCCCTCTCCCCGCAACTCTCCGCCGCTCTGACTCAGCTGCCGAGCGTCCACCGATACCATGAACGCCAAGTGCTCCAGCGCCTCACGCGTAGCGGCAGAGACGGGCGCCTCCGGTGCGCGATCCGCGTCGAGCAACAGCACCTCCCACGAGGTGCAAGGCCAGTACTCCCAGAACCGCTGGCGGCAGTCTTGCGCGGCGTCGAGGGCGGCATCCATCTCGCCCAAGTCCCGCAACAGCTCGATCCGGCGGTAAGCGTCCTCAGGGTTCGGGTCCGGCAGCGTGATCGCGCGACCATAGGCTTCGGCAGCCCGGGCAGGGTTGGTGTCCACCAGCGCGTCGCCCAGCGTACGCCAAGCGGCGGAACGCTCGGGAAACGCCTCGGCGTAGCGCTCGCCGGCGCGCGCGCGCGCCACGCCGGGGTCGGCCGCCAAATACGCCAGCCGCGTCCACGCTTGGAACATCGGAATCGACACCGCCTCGGGCGGCACGCTCTCGAACACCGCGATGGCCGACGGCACGTCCTGCGCAGCCCGGTGGAGCGCCGCGCGATGGATGGCGACCTCGGCCGGATCGGCGTCCAGCGACAGCGCCAGATCACACGCCATGAGGCCCTCGCGGAGCCCATCTTCGGTCTCGGCCAAGGCGCGGGCCAACCGCAAGTGCAGCCGCGGCGCCTGGGGGTCAGCGCTGATCGCGATCCGCAGCGCTTCGGCCGCCTCGTTCCAGTATCCCAGGTCCGCCAAATGCTCGGCCTGGATGAACTGCTCGTACGCGACCGCGCTGGTCTGCGCCGACTGAATGGCGCGCTGTTCCACGCCCGTCGTACGCACCACTGGGGCGCCACACGCGACGGCCGTGGAGAGCAAACACAACCCGAGCACTCCTCGAACCACGTGCGTGACGCGAGCTGGCCGGACGGTTGTTTGCTCCTTCAGTCGATTCACTCGGCGGCCTCAGCCCCGCCGGTTCCGCACGACTTGGCGACGTGCAGGCCCATGTCGTGGATCATCTCGTGGTCCTTCTCCACACTCCAGCCGCCCGTCGTCAGGTAGCTGCCGACCATGGTCGAGTTGGCGCCGGCCGCGAACATCATCGGCTGCAGCGCGCGGAGGTTCACCTCACGCCCGCCGGCGACCTTGATCTCCGTCTTGGGCATCACGAGCCGGAACATCGCGACCACCTGCAGAATCTCCATCGGAGACAGCGGCGTAGCGTGCGACAGCGGCGTGCCTTCCATGTGGTGCAGGAAGTTCAGCGGCACCGTGTCCACCTCGAGTTCGAGCAGCGTCTCGGCCAGGTCGACGCGGTCTTCCCACTCCTCGCCCATGCCGAAAATACCGCCCGAGCACAGCATGAGGCCGGCGGCCTTGGCGTGCTTGAGCGTGTTCACGCGGTCATCGTAGCTGTGCGTGGTGCACACCTTGGGGAAGTACCGGCGCGAGGTCTCCAGGTTGTGGTTGATCTCGCCGAGGCCGGCGTCCTTGAGCTGCACGGCCACGTCGGGGTCGTAGATGATACCCAGCGACGCGTCGGGCTGAATGCTGCCCTCGGCCGCGACCTTGCGCACGGAGTCGAGCACCCGATCCAGGAACTTGCCCGGCTTCAGGTCCTTAGTCGCCGTCACGATGCCGTAGCGCGTGGCGCCTTCCGACGCCGCCTTCTGCGCACCGGCAACGATGTCGTCTGCGGGCAGGTACGGGTACGTCTTGATGCCCGTCGAGAAGTGCACCGACTGCGCGCAGAACGAGCAGTCCTCGGGGCAGTGGCCGCTCTTGGCGTTGATGATGCCGCACAGCAGCACATCGTCGCCGACCTGTTCATGGCGTACGCGGTTCGCGATCGCGAACAGGTCCCAAAGGTCGGGCCCCTTGAGCGCGGCGATGTCCATCGCCAGCGACTTCGGGATGCCGCCGGCGGCATAGTCGTGCGACCGCAGGGCGGCCAGGGTGGGATGCTCAGCCATGGGACTCCTCAGCTTCCTTTCGCAGCGCCTCGATGGCGGCGATCTCTTTGGGAACCTTCGTCGTGAGGACCAACGGCGCGCCGTCGGTCACCACCACATCATCTTCGATACGGACGCCAATGCCGCGGAAATGCGCGGGAATAGTCTCATCGTCGACCGGCACGTAGATGCCCGGCTCGACGGTGATCACGGTGCCGGGGGCGTAGGGCTCACCGACCTCGTCGTCCACGTAATACACTCCGACGTCATGCACATCGAGCCCCAAATAGTGCCCGATCCCGTGCATGTAGAACTTCTTGTACGCCTCGGTCTCCATGAGCCCGTCGACCTCGCCGACGAGTAGGCCGAGGTCCACCAGGCCGGTGGTCAAACGACGGGCCGCGCGCTGCTGCTGCTCGTGGTTCGTCATGCCCACCACCGTGTCGGCGATGCCCGCGATCTCGGCATCGAGGACCAGCTGGTAGATGTCGCGCTGGGGGCCGCTAAACGTGGTTCCGACGGGCCAGGTGCGCGTGATATCGGACGCGTACCAGTCGAGCTCGCAGCCGGCATCGACGAGCACCAAGTCACCGTTTTGCAACACCTTGTTGTTCTCGGTGTAGTGCAGGCAGCAAGCGGACGCGCCACCGGCGACGATGCTCGAGTACGACGGCCCAGTGCCGCCGGCCTTGCGGAAGACCTGCGTCATGAGCGCGTCGAGTTCGAACTCGTTCACGCCGGCACGGGTGGCCTTCATCGCGGCCACATGCGCGGCGGCGGCCACGTCGGCCGAGCGCTGCATGAGCGCCAGCTCGTCGGCGTCCTTGATCATGCGCATGCGGTGGATGAGCGGCCGCGGGTTGCGGATCGCCTTCGGCGCCCGGTCCGGCTTGCGGCGCGACGCGCCCAGCTTGCGCATCGCCGACATCATCGTGGCGTCAAACTCGGGGTTCTCCGACAGCGGCCAGTACACCGACTCGCGGCCCGAGAGCAGCCCCGGCAGCTTCTCGTCGAGCTCGCTCAGGTTGAACGCCGCGTCCACGCCGAACTCAGAGACCGCGCCCTCGGGGCCGTAGCGGAAACCGTCCCAAATCTCGCGCTCTTTGTCGCGCGGGAGCGTGAACAGCACCACCTCGTGCTCCGGGTGGCCAGGAGCCAGCACCAGCACCGCATCCGGCTCCGGAAATCCGGTCAGATACAGCAGGTCCGAGTCGGGGCGGAACGGGTAAAACGTGTCGTTGCTCCGCCGCCGCTCAGGCGCCGTTCGCAGGACCATCGCCCCATTTCCAAGT
This sequence comes from uncultured Myxococcales bacterium, assembly GCA_965367675.1. GTDB lineage: Bacteria > Myxococcota_A > Bradymonadia > REDH01 > REDH01 > CBDUJZ01. Next base: position 3,942 of record CBDUJZ010000128.1, read on the forward strand.
TGTTCCATCAGTGCCTTGCGGCGTCGTGCGTAATCCATGCGTTGCGTCCGGCGGGGTGTAGACGCCCCGATCTAGTGCAACCGCTGCGCGCACGCCACCCCAGCCGATGGAACTCGGCAGAACAAACCCGGCGAACCCGCTAGATTCCGTCCAACAGCTCGTTGAACGCGTCCAAGGTCTCGCGGTTGGGCGCCGAGTGGCCGCCCGAGAAACTGCGCTCGCGGACATCGGCGATGCCCGCCCGCTGCAGGCCGTCGATGACCGTGCGATTCTGACCCGTAGAGACGATCGGATCGGCGTCGCCATTGAGGATGATGAACGGCAGCCCACGCGACGCCTCCGGCGCACCCTGACGGAGCACTTCGGACGCGAACTCTTGGTTCACCGCGACCGCCAACACGCCGGACACATAGTCTGGGCCCGCCGCTGCGCCCACGGCCGTGGCCATCTTGCCGCCGCCCGAGAAACCGCCGACGACCACGCGCGCGTCATCGGTCAGCAGCCCGCTCGCGCGACCTCGGTCGATCAAATACGCGGCGTGCAGGAACGAGCCCCATGTACCAACCCCGGGGTCCAACGCCACCGTCAGCACCACCGCGTTGAGCGCCTCGGCCCAGCGGTCCGACACGTCGTCCAGCGCGCGCACGTTCTGCCCCTCCGGGCCGAACACCAGCACGGCGCGCCCAGCCGGAAGCCGAGCGTTGCGCGGCAGGAAAATCCAACCCACCGACGTCGGCGGCACGCTGCTCTGATGCGCTTCTGGCACATGTGAGACGATAAAACGCGGCGGCGGCTCCAGCGGCACGTCGATCGACCGCCCGGCGACCCACGTCACATCGAGCCCAGAGTCGGCGCTGCGGAGGTAGAGCAAGCCGGCGATCACGCCAACGCCAAGCACCAAAGCGATCCACTTTCGCTGCATGATTCCTCGTAGAGTCGGGTTCCCGCGCACGGTACGTCGGCGGGCCCCTCCAAGGCAATCCTACTGCTGCACCCTCCCGGCAACCCCGCCGGCGCTCGACGAGGCACCCCTTACAGGCGCTCGCCGAAGGCCGCGCCGGAGCGCTACTCGGCGCGAAGCGTGTACGCGCCCATCGCGCCGCTGTATCCGATCACGCGGACATACGCCGGGCCGGCGCCCGTGTAGGCGACGGTCTCGCTGTCGGTCGTGCCCTGGCTCTGACCGATGCGCGTGCCTTCGGCGTCCAGCAGCTCAAGGTCCAGGTCGCCGTTCGCGTGAACGAACGCCAATACCGCAGTAAAATCAGACGATTGCACACGGTACACATCCACGTCCGTGGCGCTATCGATCGCGGCCTCGATGGTCGTACCGACCGCCAGCTCCGTCGCGTTCGCCAGCGTGTCGTTGTCGTCTCCGGTGCTCGGATCCGGCGTCACCGTCGGGAGCGTAACCGTGATCGTGTAAGTGTTCGACGCGTCGCGGTAGCCCCACACGCGCAGGGCGTACGTGCCAGCGCCGAGGTCCGCCGCGATCTCTTCGTCGTCGCTGCCGGTCGTCGAAGAACGCACAACCGAGCCCGCCGAGTCGAGCAGCTCAAGCTCCAAGTCACCGTCGGAGTCGGCGAAGTCCAGAAGGACCTCTACACGGCCAGCGGCGGCCAGCGTGAACGAGAAGAAGTCCTCGTCGCCCGCGCAAATGCTGCCCGTCGCGGTGGTCTCCAGCGGAGTCGCCGTGCCACGCGAGTCGTTGCCGTCCGCGCATCCGGTCACGTCCGGCGCCGGCTCGGGATCGACCACCGAGGTGAGCGCGCAGAACGTCGTCCAGTCGTGCGCTGCCTCGGTATCCGTGGTCACCGTGGCCGCCTGCGGGCAGCTCTCGTCGGCGCTCCACGTGACCCACAGGTCGCCTTCGTCACGCGAGACCGCGTAGTCGCGGAACACGTCGTAGGCGCCGTCGCGCATCATGAACACGACCGGCTCAGCGCACGCGTCTTCGTTGAGCTCGCGGTTGTAGTCCATCGCGATGCGGTACATGTCCGCCGTCGACGAGTTCCAGCAGCACGTGCGCGACTCGGTGTACGCAAGCTCGGCAAACACGTAGTCGGCCAGCGTACGGTAAGCGGCGTCGACGGCGCTGCGGTTCTGGCCAAAGTGCTCTTCCGACAGCGCGTACAGCGCATCGAACGCCTCTTCGCGGGCCGTGCGCGCGGAGCACGACGACGGGTATCGCGACAGGTGCTCGCGCTTGGACTCGATGATCTGCAGCAACACCTCGCGCTGCTCCTCAGGGCCCACGGTCGCGAGCAAGTTCTCGAAGCGGTCTACGCGGGCGCTGAGCGAGTCGAGGTCGCCGCTGTTGATCCACGCGTCGCGGTTCTCGGCCGACACGGTGTTGCGCCAGCGTCCCTGGCTGGGCACGGCGACACGCCAGCGACGAAGGCCGCCGCCGAGCGCTGCGTACGCCTCGCCGTCGGAGGACTCACCGACACCGCCGAAGAGGTTGTTCGTGAAGTAGCGGCGTGCGGCCTGCGGCGTCTCCCACACGGGCTGGCGACGGGGCATGGAGCCCGAGGCAACCCACGCCTCGAAGCGGCCGGGCACGATCTCGTTCACGCGCAGCACCGGCACCGTGTGCCCGATTCCGCGGCGCTGCCAGCGCTCGATGAGCACGTCGCCGGCGGCCAGCGATTCGGCCTTCACGTGGTACGTCATCGTCGTATCCGCCAGGTGCACCGAGCCGAAGTTCGTGAGCAGCGTCAGGAAGAAATAGCCCACGCGCTTGTTCAGGAACATCTCGTCGAAGTACGCGCCAGCGCGGGCGCCCTCACCCAAGAACGGCACCTCGTCTCCGCCGCCGTACAGGCCGCGGCTGCGCAGCGAGCTGTCGCTCGGCCAGCTGCCGGGGAGCGTGCCGTGCGGGTAGTCGCCCGAGAAGTCGGACAGGTTCGCGAATCGCGGGCTGTTGGTGTGTCGCGTGCCGTCGCCGCGCACAAAGCCGAAGTGGCCCAAGTACAGCGGGCCCTGCGCGTCACGCGCCTCGGCGAAGAACGGCAGCTGGTACCACGCCGAGAACGACGCGCGCAGGAAGTACGCCACCTCGGCGCACTCCAGCACCGGCGCGGGCATGGTCTTGCCCCACGGGTTGGTCAACTCAAAGGTCAGCCCGCCGCGCTCCGACTCCGTCGGCTCGAGCGAGGCCACCCACAGGCGGTACTTCTCTTCCCAGTTGAGGCCCGAGTCGGCGCCCCACGCCAGGCCCGCGGCGCGCGCGGCAGCCGTATCGGTCTCCGCCCACTGGTTGCGCACGTCCCAGACGTTCGTCTCAGCGCAGCAGCCCACTTGCGGCCCCAACACACCCAAACCGTCCTCTTTGCCCTCTTGGCTCAAGCGCTCAACATCCGTGAGCGGCTCGCCGTCGAGCATGGCCAACTCCGAAGCCGCGTCGTCGACCTCCGCGGGGTCTTCGGCGCAGCCCGACAGGGCGAGCATGGCGGTGAGGGCAATTAGAAAGGTCGTACGAACGTGAGCAAACATGCGGTCTCCGGGGGCTTTGCAGGGCGGCTATCAAATCACCGGCCACCGCGCCACGCCAAACTCGTCCCACACGCACCTTCACACGATCTCATCGCGAATCTGGTCCGACCTCATCGCGAATCTGGTCCGACGCCGCCGCCAGCGACGGGCGAGCCGGCGAGCGCGCTACAGGCCTGCGGTCGCATCGTCGCACAACGCGTTCGACGCCGCCCATTGCCCGCCCGACGTCTGCAGCAGCGGCCCGCACAGCGCCTCCAACTCCGGCGGAACGCTCGGCGCGTCGCCCGCCTCCAGCGCCGCGGTCACGCGCAGCACCCGTAGCGACGCCTCAAGCTCGCCATTGCTGAACGCCCGCGACCCCAAGAGCGGCGAGGACAACCCCGTCGCAGCCGACGCCATCGCGTCCTGAACGCGGTGCCGGCCCAGCGCGTGGTGCCCGCGCAGGTGGTGCAGTCGCGGGTCGGTCGGCCACTGCGCGAGCGCCGCATCGAGCGCTTCCGCAAACCCGTCTCCGCCGACCACCAGCGACTGCGTGTGCAGCGCGTTGACCGTCTCCTCGGGCGCAAGGCCGTCCGCCCACTGCGCCTCGACCATGCCGGCCGCGTAGCTCGCCGGCAGTTGGGTCAGACCCCAGAGCATCCAAGCGACGCCCACCGCGACGACCGCACGCGCGAACCACTGCGCCAGAGACTGCGCCGACGACTGCGCGCCCGCTCGAGCGCTGTGGTCCCTCGGCGTCAGCGCCAGCGCCAGCGCTCCCACCAACACGCCCGCCAGCAGCCCCCCGATATGACCGGCCACGTTCGTTCCCGCGCCCACCAGCATGGGGACGACAGCCGGGGCCGTGAGCAATGCGAGCGCCAAACGCAGACGCGAGCGCAGCGCCACCGCCGGAAACCGCGAGGTGCACAGCAGCGCGGCGCCAGCCAAGGCCAACACCCCGCCGGACGCGCCGATCACCACCGCGTGGCCGCCCGCGAGAACCGCCGCGCCGCCGCCGCCGAGCACACCACAAACAAACAAACAAAGCGTCCAGGAGCGGCCCAATGTTTGCTCTACAACGAAGCCCGCGAGCGCCAGCGACAGCGCGTTGAACAACACGTGAAACAGGTCCGCATGCAGCAGCGCATACGTCGCCAACCGCCACGCTTCTGCCCACCCCGTACGGCTGGGCTCGAGCCCACCCATCGCGGCAGCCGCCAGCGCGTTGGTCCCGAGCAGCCCCGCGCGAGCGCCCTGGTGGAACACCTGCTGCAGCACAAACGACACGCCCAGCAGCGACACGAGCGTGCCACTCGCCGCCGCGCCGCTCGCGAGACTACGCGTACTTCTAGGACCGTTGGACAACGTTCCGCGCTAGCGATCCGACCACACGGCGAGCTCGTTGCCGTGCGGATCCGTGAAGTGAAAGCGGCGGCCGCCCGGGAATGAGAAAATCTCCGTGCTGATCACGCCGCCGGACGCCACGACCGTGCGCTCGGTCGCTTCGAGGTCTTCTGCGTAAATGATCACCAGCGCCGAGCCGTTGTCGGTGTGCGACTTGCGGTCCGAGCGAAAGAACCCGCCGTCCATCTTGCCGTCGTTAAACGCCACATAGTCCGGTCCGTAGTCCACAAACGTCCACCCGAACGCGGCGCCGTAAAACGCCTTGATCGCGGAGAGGTCGGAAGCGGGAAATTCGAGGTAGTCGAGCTTGAGGTTCGTCGGCATTTTACGGGATGTAGACGTAGAAGAGTTGGCTGGCGAGTGTCGCGTTCGTCTCCGCCGCCACCACGCGCACGGGGTACACGCCGGACGGCGCGCCACAGGCGTTCCCGAAGGTCGCCTCGACCGAGAGCTCGAAGCCCGCGCGCAGGTCTTCGAAGGTTAGGACGCCGCCCGAGGTCACCAACGTGGGCGTGCTGCCGCACGTATCCGGAGCAGCGCCCACAACGCGGGCCGAGAAGTCCGTCACAAAGCACGACGTGTCCACGCCGGTCGCCGACAACGTTGCCGCGTCCGTGTTCGCGCGCAGCTCGGCGTCGAACGTCGCGAAACGCCCGATCAAGCCCAGCGCGTCCACCACCGCGGCCGTCAACCCGGAGCCGGCGGAACCGATGGTGTACGTGAGCGGGCACATCCCGCCGTCCGCGCTCAGGCCTGCGCGGTTCGTTCCGGTGCAACACATCGACGTGCTGCACCCGCTCGGGCGGCCTCCATCCCACGCGCAGGCGGGGACGACCGCGCCGGTCTGCGTGGCCAGGTACTCCAGCTGTGCGCGCGGCGTGCTGCCCGAGGACAGCCCCACCACGCGTATGCCCTGTGCGTTCAGCGCCGTCACGGCAGCGTCGCGGCTGGCGCCGGGGTAGGTGCCGCCGCCCTCTTGCGACAGCGCGTCCGTGATGTGCAGCGCGATGGGCAGCGCTCCCTCACGGAACCCCACGCCGCCGAGCGTGCCGTCGGCCACGTCGAGCACGCTGTTGAGCGACGGATCGAAGGGAATAGCGTTGGCGCTCGCGCACGAGCCGCCGGTGCGGCCGAGGCCCGTCGCGATCTGATAGAGCGCCTCGTAGCCCGATTCGGGGCCGTCGCCACCGCCCGACGCCACCAACAAATCCACCGCCCTCTGCGCCGCGGTCGTCGACGTGGTGACGCGCTGCAGCAGCGTAAATGGGCGGTCGGAGCCGCTCCCCCAAGGGCTACACGGATAGTCCCGGAACTCGGTCACCGCGAACGCCGTGTCGCTAAAGAAGTCGTCTGCACTCGCGATGATCTCGTCGCTCAGGCGGTCGCTCAGCGCGTCGATCTCTCCGCCCATCGAGCCGGTGGCGTCCATGCTGATCGCCACGTCCGCCATGCGTGTGCCGGCCACGAAACCGAACGATTGGCTCGCCGACGTGCCCGGCTCGAGCACAATGCACGTGCCGGTATCGCACGCATCGCCCGGGCAGGGGCACGTGCAGGTGCCGCCGGAGCAGATGTCGCCCGCGTCGCACACGATGTCGCAGCCCCCACAGTTATTCACGTCTTCGTCCGGACGCACGCAGCTGCCGCCGCAGCCGACGGTGCCGGCCGGGCATCCGCAAATACCGCCGGAGCAGGTGTCGCCGGCGTCGCACACGATGTCGCACCCGCCGCAGTTGTTCACATCCGACGCCGTGGGAACGCACGTCCCGCCGCAGCGCGATTGCCCAACCGGACACACGCACATGCCGTCGACGCACCGATCGGCGCCGCCGCATTGCACGTCACAACCGCCGCAGTTGTTGCGATCGCTGCTGGTGTCGAGGCACAGCCCCGAGCAACGCTCCAAGCCCACGTCGCACGCGCAACCGCCGTCGGCGCAGATCTCGGTGGCTCGGCAGCGCAGGCCGCATTCGCCGCAGTTGTCGGGGTCCGATTCCACGTCAACGCAGGCGCCGAAGCACGCGAGCGCGGCGCCCGGGCAGCTGCATGTGCCGCCGTTGCACACCAAACCGTCGCCACAAACGGCATCGCACGTGCCGCAGTTGTCGGAGTCCGTGCGGGTGTCGATGCACACGCCGTCGCAGGCCAAGAAGGGGGCCTCGCAGGCGCACGTGCCGCCCATGCACACCGTGTCAGCCGAGCATGGGTTGTCGCATCCACCACAATGGTTTCGGTCGCTGGTCAGGTCGGCGCAGACACCGTCGCACACGAGGCCGCCGCCCGGGCACGCACACACCCCCGCTGCGCAAAGCTCCGGAGCGGTGCACCCGAGCTCGGCCGCGCCGCCCTCGTCCACCGCGCCGTCGCAGTCGTTGTCCTGCCCATCGCAAATCTCGGGCGTCGCGGAGCACTCGCAGAACGTACCGCCGCAGCTCCAACCGGCCGGGCAACCATCGCCACATGCCGGCGCGCAAACAAACCGATCCGAGGCCACGGCTGTGCACAGCGTAGACGCGCACTCCGAGTTCCGCGCGCACGGCTCCCCCGTTCCAGCGCCGACCGGTACGTCTGGCGCCACATCAGAGGCCGTATCCGGCTCGGTCGCGTCGACAGCATCCACCTGAACGTCCTCCCCGGTGTCCGACACGACCGTGTCCCCCGGCTCGGCGTCCTCCGCGACATCGCCGTCCACATCGTCCGCGTCGGCGCCCGTCGCGTCCGAGTCGACAGCGTCAGTCCCCACGTCGAATAGCGTCGCGTCGGCCAAGAACGGATACAGCGGCGCATCGTTGCAACCCCACAACACGAGAGCGAAACAAACACACAGTGCATTGCGGAGCGCAGCACGAAGCTGGAAACAGGCGCGCATGGACATCGTACGATCTGGGCGTGGGGAGCGTCATGTGTGTCTAACACCCCTGTTCACCGGCACGAAGCGAGAATCACGCAGGAACGCTCAGCGGTCAAAAACGCCAAACGGCTCAGCGATTGCCGAGCCGTTTGTGGGAGCGCGATGGGGACGGTGCGCCGCGCGCGACCGGCGTAGCGCTTTAGCCGCCCAAGCCGGTGCACGTGTAGAAGTCGCCCAAGCAGTTGTCTTCTTGGCACTCCGCGCAGGCCGCGCTGTTGGGACCCGCACCGCACGCGCCGAGGCAGTTCTCGATCGAGCAAATGACCACGTCGCCGTAGCAACCGGCGCAGGGTGACGACACGTCGGAGTCCATGACGATGCAGTCGATGGAGCACTGACGCGAGTCGGCGTCGCCGATGCAGCCGATGCCACAATCCTGGGCAATCGACGTCACCGTCTGAGCTCCGGCCTGGCCACCGTCCAAATCGGGGGAGGTGACGAGCGGGAGGTCGGCGGGGTTGGTGCAGTAGCTCGCCCCGGAACGCGGCAGGCCGGTGCAGGCGTAGAAGTCGCCCAGGCAGTTGTCTTCCTGACACGCCGCGCAGGCCGCGCTGTTGGGGCCCGCGCCGCACGCGCCGAGGCAGTTCTCGATCGAGCAAATGACCACGTCGCCGTAACAGCCGGCGCAGGGCGTGGACATCTCGGTGGCGGCGACGATGCAATCGACGGAGCATGCGCTCGCGTCGCTGGAGCCGAGGCAATCGATGCCGCAGCTTTGAGCGATGGAGGTGGCGGTCTGGCTTCCGGGCGCGCTCGGTTCGAGGTCCGCAGCGGTGGCGATCGCGTAGTCGGTCCGACCCATGCAAGCGCCGGACGCGGCGCTGGTGTCCCCGCTGGTATCACTCGGCGCGGCGTCCGAAGGCGCGGTATCCGACGGCGCAGTGTCCGAAGGCGCAGTGTCAACAGCGGTCACGTCGTCGAGACCGCCATCGGCGAGCCCCGAATCCTCTGTCGTCGTCGCGTCGTCACCCGTCGTATCGCCCGTCGCGCCCGCATCGTTCGTGCCGCCGATGGCATCTCCGAAGTTATAGAACACCGGCGTGTCGCTGCAGTTCGAAACCGCAACGGCCAGCAGGCACACAGCGGCGACTTTAAACGTCATTGCGAGGTCGAATCGAAAGCGAACGGACATGGACAACTCAATTGTATGGGAGAGGGAGCGCGCTCCCTTAGCACCACCTCGCCCCCACGCGAAGCGACAGCGAACGGGCAAAAACGCCAAACGGCTCAGCGATTGCCGAGCCGTTTAACGTAAGTGTCTACGCGCGACGCGCTATTACGCGTCGCCGTGACGAAGCGGGTTATGCGTCGTCGTTCGGGAGGCCCGTGCAGACGTAGAAGTCGTCCAAGCAGTTCTCCGCCTGGCACGTTCCGCAGGCCTCGCCGCCCGGGTCGGTGCCGCAGGAGCCGAGGCAGTTCTGGATCGAGCAAGCAACCACGTCGCCGTAGCAACCGCTGCAGAGCTCCGAGACGCCGGTGGCGGCGACGATGCAGTCGATGGAGCACTGACGCGAGTCGGCGTCGCCGATGCAGCTGATGCCGCAGTCCTGTGCGATCGACGTCACGGTCTGGTTTCCTTCCTCGTCCGGGTCCACGTCCTCGGAGGTCACGATCGCGAGGTCAGCCTCGTTCGTGCACAGGTCGGTGGACGCTTCCGAGGTGTCCTCCATCGAGGTGTCCTCCATCGACGCGTCGCCGCTGCCGGAGACGTCCGTCGCGGCCACATCCGTACCCGCGTCGGTCTCAACAACCGGGTCCTCGTCGCCACACGCAACGGTGAAGGCGAGCGCGAGTACCATCGAAAGGCGAATGAAAAGCTTCTTGGTGTCGAACATGGAAAGTCCTGTGTGCAATTGGGTTACGTGTTGGGAGCCTGCACAATGCAGTCCCGTAGGGCGGAGGCGCGACTCCGACACGACGGCGTCACGCTAACAGCACGTGAATTTCAATGCGAGTTTTTATGAACCACCCCCTGCACTGTCAAACACGCGCGCTCGCGGCCGGACGCCACGCGCACGCAACCACGCCGCAAACACCACGACCGCCACAAGGTTGCCCCGCCCCGGTGACACGCCTACAACATTGGCACACTCCGGGTCGCTCGGTCGCGCGCGGCCAGCTCCGACCGCTCCCCCTCGCGTGAAAGCCATGAAACGTATCGCGTTTGTTTGTTTTGCCGCTCTGATGCTCGGCGCGCCCTTCGTTGGCGCCCAAGACGTGCTCACGGCCGACGATATTATCGACCGCGCACTCAACACCGACTCCCTCGGTTTCCAGACCGGCGAGGTGAGCATGACGCTCATCATCCAGGACGAGTCCGGCGAGAGTCGTGAGCGACGCCTGCACGTGCGCGGTATGGAAGTCGACGGCGACAGCCGCGCCCTGGTCCGCGTGGTCGCACCCGCCGAGCAAGCCGGCCAAGCGTACCTGTTCCGCGAAAACAGCGGCGGCGAAGACGACGTCTACGTTTACCTGCCCGCCCTCGACGACGCACCGCGGCGCATCTCCGGCAGCCAGAAGAACGGCTCGTTCATGGGCACCCACTTCACCTACGCCGACCTCGAGACCCGCGACGTCCGCGACGCCGCCTACGTGCGGCTCGACGACGAGGCCATCGGCAGCTTCCCGGTCTACGTGGTCGACAGCACGCCCAGCGCCGACTCCGACTCCGAGTACTCCCGCGTGCGCATGTGGATCCGGCAGTCGGACTTCATCCCGCTCCGAACCCGCTTCTTCGGCGACGACGGCGAGGCCGAGAAGACCATCTTCACCGAGGAAACAGACGTGAACGATGGCCGTGTGTACGTGCGGCGCATGACCCTCCGTCCCGCCGACGGCGGCGCCACAACCATGATCCTCGACTCCGTAAACTTCGGCGCAGACGTATCTTCGGCCGAGTTCACGCCGCAGAACCTCGCGAACTAGGCTGCACGTGAAGCCCGGTCGGACAGCGAAGCCACACCACCCCCGTGGTGCGCGGCGCAGCGTCATGCTCTGCGCCGCGCTCGGAATCACGTTATCGACGGCGCTGAGTTCGGCCTGGACCCAGCCGATCGTCGACCCTGAGAACGTGCCCAGCGGCGGCAACATCGTCGACCCCGAGAACGTGCCCAGCGGCGGCAACATCGTCGACCCCGAGAACGTGCCCAGCGGCG
>CBDUJZ010000129.1:0-14860 GCA_965367675.1 uncultured Myxococcales bacterium
TCGACTGCGCTCAGGAAGGGTGGGATTGGGGGGCTTGGTGGCCGCTCTGCTGGTCCTTCGACTGCGCTCAGGATGGGTGGGACTGGGGGCTTGGGGGCCGCGCTGCCGGTCCTTCGACTGCGCTCAGGAAGGGGGCGCGTGGGACTGCGCTTAGGATGGGGGCGCGTGGGGCTGATTGGGTTGGTCCGTCCGTCGGCGGATACCTCGGTCAAAAACGAAAGACGCCCTCGGCGGGTGGCCGAGGGCGTCTTTGACTTCGAGTTCGGAGCGCTACAGCGGGATGACGACGACGTCGCGCTGCGGCGGGGTTGCCCGCTGATTGAGGCGGTAGCTGACGGCGAAGCGGCCTTCCGCGCTCACGCCATGGCCGAGGTAGAAGCCGTAGGCACCGGTGTACGGGTCGCCACCGGATTGTACCGTGCCGGGAAGCTCCCAACCGTGAATGCCGAGCGGGCTCTCCAGCACCTCAAGCCAAGTCGCGTCTTGGTAGATGGCGAACAGGCCGGACTCGTCCTCGGAGAGCGCGGCGTCATAGCCCACGCGGAGCACGAGCGGTCGCACGCAGAGGGAGCCGTCGTCGGGCGAGGACTCGTAGCATCGCACGCCGGTGTCGACGGGCGAGATGGTGTTGTCGGTCAAGTTCGCGATGCTGAGCGCGCCGTTCGTGGCGTCGCCGAAGCCGATGTAGATGGTGTCATCCGCAGCGACGAACAGGTCCGGGTACCAGCCCATGTCACCGGTGTCCTCACCGTCCGCCTGGCCTGCGACGATGGCGGTGTTGCCGATGCCGGGCGTGGCCGCGGGGGTGACGGCGTAGACCAAGTTTCCGTGGGTGTGGTCGTAGTAGGCGAATCCGATGGAATCACCGGGGACGAACTCCATGTCGAGGAAGATGCCGATGCCCTGGTACAGGACGCTGACGCCTTCCGGCGAGGGCGCGACCGGCGCGCAGACATTGGTTCCATCCTCGTTCTCGAAGCACCCGCCGTCGCCGCAGTCCGCGTCGCAGGCCGAAGCGCGCTCGGGGGATTGGCACACGTTCAGGTCCATGCGGCAGTCTTGGCTACCGACGCAGGTCTGACCACACGGGAGGTCGATCACGCCAGCGACGATGGTCGCCGGAGCGGCCCAGTCGTCCACGCTCGCCGGAGCGGCGGTGGCGGCGACCACGTAGCGGACCTCGTTGGAGTACGTGCCCGCGTCCTCGTCGCGGAGGCCGGCCACGCCGTAACCGATGGCCGGGAGGCCGTCGGGCGTGAGCTCGATGTCCGTGTAGGTACCCGCGAACGGGGTCTCGTCGACCGCGTAGTGGTTCCACTCGTAGCCGCTCTCACCGAGCACGCCGTGGGCGTAGCGGAGCGACTTGGGCGTATCGCCGTTGCGTGCGTAATAGGCCACGTGCAGGTCGCCGTTGTCGGAGACCGCGATGGAGGCGTAGCGGCCCACGTCGTCGCCGCGGGTGCTGATGCCGCCGCGCGGTCCATTGAGCGAACCGGTGATGGCGCCGGTGTCCGGGACGCCGTCCACGTACTGCCAGTCGATGCTGTTGTCGGGCGCGATCACGCCGACCATGAGGTCCTCGTAGGTCTCGTTGTACGCCGCCACGGCGCGGTGGTTGCCGTCCGGCGAGATGCCGAGGTCGAGGTCCACGCCGGTGAAGCCGAGTTGCAGCGGGGGCATCTCCTGGCACTCACAGGCCACGACGGCCTCGCAGGTGTCCGAGTTGTAGGTCGGGTCCGAGATCGCGGTCAGCACGTAGCCGGGGTCGCAGTCCTGGTCCTCACACTGCGCGGAGACTTCGATGCAGGTGGACGAGCCATTGCAGCACGCCTCGCCGTCGGCGCAGCCTTCGGGGCACGGAATCTCGCAAGCGCAGGAGTTGTCCACGCAGCGGGGAGTATCGGCGCCGTCACAGCCACCGCACTCGCTGTCCTCGACGCACTCGTGCGCAATGCACTCGCCGGCGTCGCAGTACTCACCGGAGGCGCAGTCGTCGTCGATCTCGCAAACATCTTCGACCGGCGTGCAGGCGCCATCGGCGCAAATCTCACCACCGGCGCAGTCGGTGTTCTCCGTGCACTCCGGGCTGCAGACTTGGTCGTTGCAGACGCCGTTGGCGCAGTCATCGTCGACTTCGCACGCGTTGGATTCGACGCACGCGCCATCCTCACACACGAGGCCTTCGGCACACTTGGGGTCACACGGGGAGACCGTGGTGCTGTTCTTGTCGTTGCCGCAGGCGCCGAGCGTAAGCGCCAAGCAGGCGGTCGCCACGAGCGCCGACTTGCGGCGGATGAACATGAGCGCCGCGAGCCCGAAGAGCATCAGCGGCACACCGTTCGGCGCGGTGCGCGAGGCGTTACAACCAGCTTGGCCCGGGTCGACCGCGGAGCGCTCGAAGGTGCCGGCCGGCGTAAACGCGTCCAGGTTGAAGGTCTTGCGGTCCGCCGAGCGGTTGCCAGCGGCGTCGAGCGCGTCGACTTCCACGACCACGCTGCGACCGGCCCAAGGCGTCAGGTCGAAGGTGCCGTCTTCGGCGACCTCGAACCAGTCGCCGCCGTTCACGCGGGCGGTCACGGAGACAACGCTCTGCGAATCGGTCGCCTCCACGCGAGCGAGGAGACCCTCGCGCTCAAGCAAGAGCGTGGGCGCGTGGTAGTCGATGACGACGGTGGTGCTGGCCCAGACGGGGCTGATGCTGGTCGAGTCGCCGATGGCGCGGGTCTTCACGTCGACCTCAAACTCGCCGCCGAGCGCCATGATGGGCTGGCTAACGTGTACCTGCGGGCCGCGCTGCCACATGCTCCAGAGGGTGCCGTTGACGCGGTAGCTGTACTCGAATTCGTCGTGCGTGTTGCTGGGGTCGAACACGTCCATGTCGAGCACCACGTCCGGCGTCAGCAAGCCGATGTCCAGCGGGCGACCCAAGTGACGGGCCTCGGAGATCATGTTCTCCACCTGCAGGAACGACGCGCGGTCGACGAACGTGGACGCGATGGTCGGGACCAGCGGGCGGCCCTTCGGCGCGGGCGCTCCGAACTCGAGGTCAGCGTAGATGGCGAGCATCTGTCCGCCGTCCACCGAGGTGATTCCGCCGGGCGGGATGACGAGCGTCATGCCTTCGAGCAGCTCGGGGATGTCGATCGGCGCGATGGCGTCGCCGAGCAGCGTGGGCAACAGCGAGCTGATGAGCGCCGGCAGCGCGGTAGCGACACCCGCGGCATCCTCTTCCGTAAGCAGCTCAGCGTTGATGGTCTCGATGCGCGAGATGGCTTGGCTAAGGTCGCCGAGCAGGATCTCGATTTGGTTGTCCGCGTTCACGTCGAGCGCGAGCGGCACTTCGATGTCCGTGTCGAGCGTCATGAGCCGCACGTAGCGGTTTTCGGTGTAGACGTAGAAGTCGATCTCAAGGCTCGGCAGGACCAGCGTCAGCAGCGGGTCATCGATCTCGCCGGACTCCGTCACGGTGCCGAGGCCGAGCTCGATCACCGGGGGAAGCTGCGGGCGAAGCGCCATCTGCATGGGCGCGTTGGCGCCGCCGACCAGGTCGCCCAAGCTCGGGATGAGCAGCGAGAAGGTGCCGGTGCTGATCTGCGAGATGGTGTCGGAGCCGACCGAGATGCACAGCGCGCCGGAGCGGAACGCCGCCCAGCCGGCCAGGTTGAGGGCCGTGCGGGCGATACCGATGCCGATCATGAAGTCGTCACCGTTCGGCGTCAGGTCCGTGAAGATGTTCGGGGACTTGGCGACGCGAGCGGTCGGGGGCGCGGGCACGTAGGGCACGCAGGCGTTGGCCTCGGAGAAGAAGCCGAGCTGCAGGCCGATGTCGACGCCTTCGTATGCGAGGCCGGATCCCGGAGGGCCCATGGCGTCGGCGAAGTTGGCGGCGTACGCCAGAATGCCGAGCTCAGCCTCGAGGCCGGGCGCGAAGTCCGCGAGCAGGTCGCCGATGTCGAACGCCATCTCTACGCCGAGCGCGAGGGGCTCACAGGTGTCCGTGCCGTCCACGACGCAGATGCCGTCTTCGCTACAGGACGCAGCCTCGCTGCAGTCGAGGTCGGTCGAGCAGCTGGTGCAGAGCGCGGGTCCGATCGCGTCGTCGATGGGGCCGGCGATCTGGTCGGTCAGCAGGTTCTTCACCGGGCCGGAGACGAGAGTCAGAGCGCCGCTCAGGGCTCCACAACCGAAGCCACCCGAGGCGCCGATCGCCAGGCTGTCGAGGTCGAACTCCAGGTTTTCGCCACTGAAGTCGATGTTCATGCGCTCCCACGGCGGAGCGTCGATGCCGAGCGTGATGGTGGCGGATACCGGCATTCCAGCCGCGCCGGTGCTGAGCGTGAGGTCGCAGCCGAACGAGGTCGAGAGGGCCTCTTCCAGCACGACAGCGAGCGAGATCTCGATCGCATCCGACGCCGGGTCGGTCGTTCGACGGGGGACGATGGACACGTCGCGAAGCTCCGCCTCCAGTTGGCAACCGGTGGTGCCGTCGTCGCACTCCGAGTCGCCGCAGATGGTGAGTACGCTGACGTCCTGTTCGCCGAGGCAGAACGAGAGGCCTTCGCCACCGAGCGCAGCGCCGATGAGCGGCTCGAGGTTGTCCGTCAGACGGTCGAGGCCGCCTTGAGTGACGTGCACCTGGCCCGCCTGATGTACGACGTGCTCTTCGACAGAGCCGGCGAACTCGTAAGGCGGGGCCCCTTCTTCGCCTCCGCCGCAACCACCGCAGCCGCCCCCACCGGCATCAGAGCAAGCGAAAACCATCGCTCCGAGTGAAAGAATCGTGAGGCGGTGCCACCGCGGGTTGCTCGGGCGCATTGGGAAGCCGGGGTGTGGGCTTAGGGGGTAGTGCTGACGCGCCGAGAGCTTATTGGGAGTCCGATTTTGTGTCAAGACGCCGAGAATCGCTCTAAACCCTTGATTTAGGGTCAAATTTCCGCACCAAAGCCCTATCCGGCCCCGGATCCTCCCCGAATCAGACCCAGTCGAGCCACTCGGGGAAGTCGTTGTTCGATCCGCGCACCACGTCGAAGAACGCGCGCTGGACCTGCTCCGCGATGGGGCCACGCTTGCCGTTGCCGATCTGGCGGTCGTCAACTTCGCGCACCGGAGTCACCTCGGCTGCGGTGCCGCACAGGAAGACTTCGTCGGCGAGGTACATCTCGTCACGGCCGAAGCTCGTGTACTCGATCGGGATGCCCTGCTTCTCCATGACCTTGATGAGGCTGTCGCGGGTGATGCCGCCGAGGATGGAGCTCGACAGCGCCGGGGTCTTCACGACGCCGTCGCGGGCGATGAAGATGTTGGCGCCGGAGGCCTCGGAGACGAGTCCCTGGTGGTCCAACATGATGGCTTCGTCGTAGCCGGCCAGCACGACTTCGCGCTTGGCGAGGATCGAGTTGACGTAGTGGCCGCTGATCTTGCCCTTGGGCAGCATCGAGTTCGGGTGATTCCGCAAGAACGACGAGACCTTAGCGCGGATTCCTGCTTCAAGACCTTCATCGCCAAGGTACGTTCCCCAGGCCCACGACGCGATGGTCGTACGGGTCGGGTTGTCGATGGCGTAGAGGCCCATCTTTCCGTCGCCGACGAACACGAGCGGGCGCAGGTACGCCTCGTCCTGGCCGTTGATGCGCAGGGTCTCCTTACACGCCTCGGCGATCTCGGCCTGCGTGTAGGGGATCTTGAGCATCGCGAGGTGCGCGGAGTCGAACAAGCGACGGATGTGCTCGTTGAGACGGAACACGTGGCTGCGGCCGTCCGCGCGCTTGTAGCAGCGGATGCCTTCGAAGGCGCCGAGGCCGTAGTGGAGCGTGTGGGTGAGGATGTGAACGTTGGCGTCGTCCCAGTTCACGAACTCGCCGTCCAACCAAATCTTGTCTGCTTTCTCGACCATGCGTGTGCTCCGTCTGTGTGTTTCTAAAAATCTCGCAGGCATCACTACCGCTGGCCCCGAAGGCGAGCAAGCCGAGTTCCGCAGCAGGTGTGGAAAACCGCCCTCGCCTGCGTATGCGCGGCGGCGCTAGACGCGGGTGAAGGCGACGTATCCGGACGCGATCAGCGTGTAGAGCAGCGCGAGGCCGAGCTGGGGATCGCGGACGCCTTCGAGCACGCCTGAGATGGGCGTCTCACCGTCGATGGAGCCGATGATCGCGCGCTGCCAGCGGGTGAGCCGCAGCTCGGCGCGTCCGGGCGGCTGCCGGAGCCAAGCGGGTGCGCGGCCCATCCAGTCAGCGAGCGCGGAGGTGACGGCTTCGGGGGGCAGCGCGTAGCGGACGGCCTCCCATGTGAGCTGGGCCGTTCCGACGGGCGTGGCGACGGCGACGACCGCCTTGGGGTCGAAGCGCCACGTGCCTTGGCTCCACTCGAACGCGTGCAGCGCGCGGCGGCGGGCGGTGACCTCCATGAGGTCGGCGAGCGTGTCGGCTGGAATGAGACCGGCGTTCACGTAGGTGATGCCCTCTTCGAGCGCGGCTTCACCGAGGTTCCGCGCGATGGCCGAGAGTTGGTCTTCGCGGACGAGTCCATCGGAAACGACGAGCTTGGCGAGCGCTTGCTCGGGGACATCGCTCGAGGCGCCGACCAGCCGTCCGGCGTCGAACAGCAGCCCGACGTTGGAGGGTCCGTTGGACACTTGGAGTTCGCCGGTGGCGCCGTCGTTGGCGAGTCGCCCGAGCACGGTGGCGAGCCCGATCACGGCCAGGCCGCCGCTGGTGCCGACGGCGTCGAGGTCGAGGCCGGTTGGGGCGTCCTTGGATGCTGCCGCCGCCGAGCTCGCGAGCCGGTCCGTGGAAGCGGGCATCGCGCCGCTGTTGGAGGCGTTCGACGGGCCGGGGACCGCCGCCGCTGCCGTGGCTGCCGGAGAGGTCTCAGCGGTCGCGGGGGCGCTCTCAACACGGGTGGTCGGCGCGCTCTCAGCGAGGGTGGTCGGCGCGCTCTCCGCGATGGACTCAGGCGTGAACGAGGACTTGGGCGCTGGCGAGATCTCTGTGGTCTCGGGCGCAGGGAAGTCGGCCTCGGACGGTGCGAAATCGACGCTCCGCGACGCGTCGAACGCGGCGGCGACTTGGTCGAGGCTCGCGCCGCGCGCCGGGGTCTTTCCCGCGTGCAGGACGGGTGCGGGCTCGGGCGTTGGTGGCGCCGCGGCGGGTGCGTCCGCGGCCAGCCCCGGAATGACGGTCGCCGCGTCGTTGACCGCTGCCGACGGCGGGGACGGGAATCGATCGGCGAGCGCGCGGCGGAGCCACGTGGTCAGTTCATCGGACGAGACGGGCTTGGGCAGCAGGTCCGCGCAGCCGTGGAGCGCGATGGAAAGCTCGCGGTTGGTCGGCCCGAGCAGGATGTCGCTCATGGCAAACACGACGGCGTCGCTCTGCGCGAGCGGCTCCTTCATGGCCGCCATTCCGGGGTCCAGAAACGCGTCGAGCAGCACGGCATCGTATGCGGCGCTGGCCAGCGCTTGGGTCGCCGTGGACGTGTCGCGCGCGACCGTGACATCGAACCCCAGCGACGAGAGCACAGTGTCACAATGCCCCGCGTGGTCACCGTCGGAGTCAACGACTAGGATGCGGGATTCGGTCACGGCGCAGTCTGGGTGAAGAGATGGGTCGGCCAAACATACCAACGCGCGCACGCGTTGGCGAGCGTGCCGCGCGCTGGCGGGCGCTCCCGTAGGGTCGAGGCGGCCGCCGAGGGCGCGCTCGCGCTTGTGCGGACCGGTCACGCGCCCTAGGGACGTCGTCGGTCACGCGCCCCAGGGGCGTCAGCGCCCTCTCCCGCCCGCGAAATCATGCACGTTTTTTCAGATCCCACCCACGGCGACCTCGTCGTGGAGCGCCACCTCCTCCAAGGCCGCAACTTCGACGTCGTCCGCGCCCGTACGGCCGACGATCGCGCGGTGATCGCGCGGGCCGCCCGGTTCGAGGATCTCAGCGGAAGCGGCGCGGAGACGAACGCGGCGCAGTGGACCGAAGCGGTCGAGCGCGAGGTCGAGATGGCCGCCTCCGCGTGCCCCAATCTACCGTCCAACCCGATGCTCTGGCGGCTGCCGGACACCGATGTTCCGGTCGTTGTGTACGACTTCGTCGAGGGGAAGCGGTTGGACGCCTGGGTCGCAGACCGCGGCCACGATCAGGTGACCGACCTGGAGATTCTGACGCTGGCGCGCGGCATCGCCGTGGCGCTCGCGGACCTGCACGGGCGCGGATTTGTGCACCGAAACCCCGGCCCGGAACATGTGATCGTGCGACCCGACGGTACGCCGGTGCTGATCGGGCTCGCGAACGGCAGCACCAAGGGCGGGCCGGCGTGCTTGGCCAAGTCGACCGTGGACGACGCCTACTCCGCTCCCGAGATTCAGCGCGAGCTGTCGGGTCAGTTCAACACGCCGCGCTCGGATGTGTACGCCTTCGGCATGCGTCTGTCGTTCATGGCGACCGGCGAGCGCCCCACTGGCGACGTGGGCTCACCGATCACGCGGACGGCTTGGGACCGCTTGAGCGCGCGGGCCGAAGGCATCTCGCTGGTGATCGCCAAGTGCACGCAGCCGCTCCAGAAGAACCGCTTTCCGTCGATGGAGAAGCTGATCAAGTTTCTGGAAATGGACGCGCTGCCGACGCCGCGCACCGAGGGCTTTGGCCCGCTCGCGCTCCTGGCTCCGTGGGGCCGTGGCGAGCCGGACAGCCTGCGCGTGGGACACCTCAGCCCGGGCCCGTTGGTCGACCGCCCGCGCGAGGGCGCGCAGGCCGAGACGCCCGCTCCGACGGCAGCGCTCAGCGACACGGACGTGCCAGCCGCTGGCGCGGAGACCGCGGTCGCGGACGCGCCTGAACAACCGTGGAAGGCGGTCAAGCCCGCGGGCTACGTGCCCACGGAGACCAAGAAGATGTCCGAGCCGATCCCATGGATTCGGTGGACCATCAGCGCGATCATCATCGTGCTCGTGCTCTACGTGGCCGTCGTTACGGCTTCACGTTAAGCGGCTGTAGGCCCTAGGGCTTGACGCTGAACGCGAGCTTTCCGCCTTCGGGGGCGATGTCCGCGAGGATCACGTCGCCAGGCTTGAAGGTGCCGTCGAGCACGTAGATGGCCAGCGGGTCCTGCACCTCGGTGAGCAGGGAGCGCTTGAGCGGCCGCGCGCCGTATTCCGGCTGGAAGCCCACGTCGATCACATGCTTGAGCGCGGCATCGGTGAACTCGATCTCAAGCTCTTGCTCGGCCAGCAGGCGCTTGAACTTGCGCACCAGGATGTTGGTGATGAGCGTGAGCGACGGTCGGTCGAGCGCGTTGAACACGATCGTATCGTCGAGCCGGTTTAGGAACTCCGGCTTGAAGTGCTGCTGCAGGATTCCGTGCACCTTCTCATCGAGCTCTTCGTACGGGACCTTGCCGGTCATCTCGAGGATGTCCCGCGCGCCCACGTTCGAGGTCATGATGATGATGGTGTTCGTGAAGTCGATGCGGCGGCCTTGCGAGTCGCTGAGCCGGCCTTCGTCGAGCACCTGGAGCAAGATGTTGAACACGTCCGGGTGGGCCTTCTCGGCCTCGTCGAACAGCACGATGCTGTACGGGCGGCGGCGGACGGCTTCGGTGAGGAGGCCGCCCTTGTCGGAGTCCACGTATCCGTAGGCTGCGCCGATGAGGCTGTTGACCTTGGACTGCTCCATGTACTCGGACATGTCGATGCGGATCAGGGCATCTTCGCTGTCGAACAGGAACTCGGCGAGGGCCTTGGCGAGCTCGGTCTTGCCGACGCCGGTGGGGCCGACGAAGAAGAAGTTGCCGATGGGCCGGTTGCGGTCCTGCAGCCCTGCGCGCGAGCGGCGCACAGCGGAGGCGATGGCGGTGACAGCCTGGGGCTGTCCGACGACGCGTTCGGCGAGGCGGTCTTCGATGGCGAGCAACTTTTGGCGTTCGCTCTCGAGCATCTTGTTCGAGGGGATGCCGGTCCAGTCTCCGACGACGGCGGCGATGTCGGCCTCGGTGACTTCGTCGCGGACCATGCGGCCGCCTTCGTGCACGCCGTCGAGGTCTTGCTCACGCGCTTGGAGCTCGTCTTCGAGGTGCTTGATGACGGAGTAGCGGAGCTCTGAGGCGCGGCCGAGGTCGCCCTCAGCGGTGACCTTCTCGGCCAGCTTTCGGGTGGCTTCGAGCTCGGCTTTGAGTTCGGTGATCCGGTCGAGCAAGCCCTTCTCTTCGGCGAGGCGTCGCTCAAGCACGGTGAGCTGTGCGACCAGGGTCTCGAGCTCGGATTCGATGGCGGCGGAGGCCTTGGGCGCGGCGGTCGCGCCCTCCCCGCTGAGCGCAGCTTTCTGGCGCTCGAGGTTGCTGACGCGGCGCTTGAGTTCGTAGACCTCGGTGGGCTGCGAATCGACCTGCATGCGGAGGCGGGAGGCGGCCTCGTCGATGAGGTCGATCGCCTTGTCCGGCAGCTTGCGATCGGTGACGTAGCGCTCGGACAAACGCACGGCGGCCTGCACAGCTTCGTCGAGGATGCGCACGCGGTGGTGAATCTCGTACCGCTCTTTGACACCGCGCACGATGGCGATGGCCTCGTCGAGTTCGGGCTCCTCGATCATGAGCGCTTGGAAGCGACGCTCGAGGGCTTTGTCGGGCTCGATGTGCTTGCGGAACTCGCCGGGCGTGGTGGTACCGATGATGGTGATCTCTCCGCGCGCCAGGGCGGGCTTGAGCATGTCGGCCGCGCCTCCGGAGCCGCCGCGTCCGCCGGCGTCGACGAGGGAGTGGATCTCGTCGATGTACAGGATGACGCTGCCGTTGGCGGCGGCGACTTCGGCGACGAGCATTTTGACGCGCTCTTCGAACTGTCCGCGGAGGGTGGTGCCGGCGACGAGCGCGCCGAGGTCGATCTCAACGAGGCGCTTGTTCTGGAGGCCGAACGGGATGTCCTCGGAGACGAGGCGGTAGGCGAAGCCTTCGACGACGGCGGTCTTACCGACGCCGGGTTCGCCGATGAGGATCGGGTTGTTCTTGGTGCGCCGCCCCAGGATCTGCATCAGTCGGCGGATCTCGTTGTCTCGGCCGACGATCGGGTCGAGTTCACCGGCACGCGCGAGCGCGGTGAGGTCGCGGCCGAACTGGTCGAGCATGGACTCGCCGGACGTGTCGTCTTTGGCGTCTCGCGCGTTCAATTTGGCGGCGCGGCCAGCGCGGGTGCTGGGCGCCTCGCCGGACGTGGGCGATTGCACGCCTGCCTTGCCCGGACGCTCCGCTCCGGCGCCGTCACCGAGCTCCCGGATGCCGCGCGACAGGGCGCCAGCGGTGACGCCAGCGCGGTCGAGGGTGATTTTTCCGGCGCCGGGTCCGCGCTCCGAGATCGCGAGCAGCAGGTGGTGCGTACGCACCAGCTTGTCCTTGTCGGCCTTGGCCTTTTGCTCAGCGAGTTCGGCGATCTCGGTGAGCGAGCGGTCCCACACGACGGGGGTGCGCATCGGCAGGCGGACGCGCGCGATTCCGCGGTGCACCTTCTCTTCGATATCGGCGGGATCGGCGCCCGCGTTGGCGACGAGTTTTCGCACGATGCCGTCGGTATCGGCGAGCATCGACACCAGCACGTGGGCTGGCATGACGCGGCCATGGCCGAGGTTGGCGGCGTACTCAGCCGCAGACGAGAGCGCCCGTTGGGCTCGATCGGAAAATCGGTCTAATTTCATGCCCGCACACCTACTCCGGCAGTTCACCCATGACAACGTCGAGCACCACCTCGGCGCCCCTTCGAATCACAGCGATCGGGACCGTGGCGCCTACGCCGGCGGTGCTCGCGATCCATTTGAGGTCGTCTGGCGTTCGGACGTCGACTTGTCCAAAGCGCACGATCACGTCGCCGGGCCGCAGGCCTGCGAAGGCGGCGGGGCCACCGGAGACGGTCTGTGTGACGAGCGCGCCGGCGGTGTCGTCGAGCATCATCGCGAGGGCTACGTCGGGGTCGACGTTGTCGACGAAGACGCCGAGCCAGCTGCGGCTCACGCGGCCGCCATCGACGAGCTGCGGGAGGATTTCGCGGACCATATTGGCGGGGATGGCGAATGCGATGCCCTGCCCTTCTCGGTTCACAGCGGTGTTGATGCCGATGACGTTGCCGGCCATGTCGAGCAGCGGCCCGCCGGAGTTGCCGGGGTTGATGCTGGCGTCGGTCTGCAGGAAGTCGACGTAACGGACGTGGCCGCCGAGCGGGACGTCGCGGCGGCTGCGCGCGCTGAGGATGCCGGCGGTGACGGTCGAGCTGAGTCCGAACGGGTTGCCCACGGCGACGGTCCAGTCTCCCACGCGCACGGAGTCGGAGTCGCCGAGCGGGAGCGGGTGCAGGTCGGTGGCACCGCTGACGCGGATGACGGCGACATCGGTAGCGGGGTCTACGCCGACGATCTCGGCGTCGAGTTCAACGTCGTCGTGGAACACCACGCGGATGGAGGTGGCGCCTTCGATGACGTGGGCGTTGGTGAGGATGTGGCCGTCGTTATCGACGACGAAGCCCGAGCCGAGCGAGCGTTCTACGTTGGGCCGCGAGGGCATGCGTCCGTAGGGCAGCGTGGGCTGCAGGGGCTGCCGCGTGGTGGGGGTGCGGGTGGTGGTGTAGATGTTGACGACGCCGCGGCGGACCTGCTCGACGAGGTCGGCGAACGAGGCGGGCGCGCTGGGTACGGGGACGATGGCGACGGCACCAGGTGTGGGCGTCCTGGGGCCTGGTGTGGCGCCGGACTCGCCGAGGCCGACGCCGCGGGTCGGGGTGCCATCTTGAGCGGTGCCGTTCTGCGCGCCGAGGGCATCGTCGGGGCTGGGCGCGGACTTGTTGCAGGCGCTGGCGGCGAACGCGAGGAGCACGGCGAGTATGCCCGCGGCGGCGCGTGCGGCGTACGCTGGACGCACGAATGCGGAGACTCGGCGGGTGTTGCCGAGCTCGCTCGTGTGTTCTTCGCGGCGCGGTTTCGCAGGCTTCGCTGCGCTGCGGTGTGATGCGACGTGCGTGACCACGGGCGTCGCCACGCGTGGTGCGGCGCGCGTCGCTTTACTTTTTCGCGTCGGGTGCAGCGTCGGGTGCGGGGCCTTTTGCCGCGGCGTTCGGGTCACCGGACTTGGTTCTGACGTAGGCGGTTCGCAGCTCGTAGAGCACCGTACGGAGGAGTCTGTCTTCGTCATCGGTGAGGTTGCCGCGGGTCTTTACTTGCAGGAGTTCCAGCATGTCGATCTGGTATCGCGCCGCGGTGAGTTCCTCTTTGGGGAGGTCACCTTTGGCGCCGAGCAGTTCGAGTGCGCTTTCGTGGATAGAGAGGACCAGCGTCGTGAAGTCGACGGTCGGGTGAGGCTTAGAACGGGTGTTTGCCTGTTCGGCATTCCCGTCGGTTGGTTCAGACATTCTGCGTGCCGTCGAAGAACGCTGCGCGATTCGGCGCCAGCGTGTTTTGTAGAGTGCGATACCCTCGTATGGTACGCCCGTATGCGTCCTGTGCAACCTTCCATCCGTGGGTCGATCCTCGAAATGCCGCAGTCCGGTTGGGCTGGGCGTGGATCGCACGGTGGCGAACGCGTGACCGACACCGGGACTGTGCCGCATGGCGCGCTCCAAACGTCCACCTTAGCGCCGCCTTTGGCGGCGTCCGCAGCTTGAACCGCCCGTGAGCCGAATGACCACTCCGATTCGAATCGTATCCCTGTTCTTGAGCGCGTTTTTCATCGCCGCATGCGGGAGCTCCGTGGCGTCGGAGGCGGAGCCTGACGTGGCGATCGGCTTGGGCGGCTTCGACGTGACGGACACGACCACCGACGGCGACGCGGACGACGTTGGGGACGACGCGGGCGACGTGGAAGGCGATGTTGTGGTGGTTCAGGACGCGGGAACGGACGCGGCGCGGGTGGGCCTGTTCGGCGACGCTTGCACGTCGAATGACGAGTGTGTGAGCCGGTTCTGCATCGAGGGATTTGAAGGCGGTCGCATCTGTTCGGAGCGTTGTTTCGACGACTGCCCGTACGAGAACTACGAGTGCCGCCTGCTGGCGGGCTCGGGCGGCGATCTTCAGAGCATCTGCTACCCGCGGTACGACGATCTTTGTCGCGCTTGCACGGCGGACCGTCAGTGCGGCGGCTTGGCGGACCAGTGTTTGACGCTGTTCGACGGCCAGTTCTGCGGCCGCGAGTGCTCGTCGAACGCGGAGTGTCCGGACCTGTTTGTGTGCAAGAGCATGCCCGAGGGCGGCGGTCAGTGCGCTCCGGACAACGACACGTGCTCGGACTGCATCGACGGCGACAACGACGGATACGGCGAGGGTCGCACGTGCATCGACTTGGACTGCGACGACACGGACGGCACGGTGCACCCGTTCTCTCCGGAGCTGTGCGATCTTCGTGACAACGACTGCGACAGCACGGTCGACGAGGACTTCGACCTGGACACGAACTCGCAGCATTGCGGCGCGTGTAACAACGTATGTGCGCTGCCGAACGCGGAGTCTTCGTGCAACGCTGGCGCGTGCTTTGTGACGGCGTGCCGCCCGTTCTTCCACGACCTGAACGGTCGACCGAGCGACGGCTGTGAGTACTTCTGTGAGTTCGAGGATCCGGAGGCGATCGACGGCACGAATCCGGACCGTCCGGACCCGCTGTACCGTGACACGAACTGCGACGGTTTGGACGGCGACGCGACGTACGCGGTGTTCGTTTCTCCGACGGGCAACGACACGGCTGCGGGCACGCGAGAGGCGCCTTTCCGCACGTTGACGCGGGGCATGGAGGTGGCCGCGGCGGAGGCGTTTGTGACGTCGGTGTACGTATCCGAGGGCCAGTACTTTGGTGCTTTGGACCCGGCGACGGGCGACAACCTGCCGTTCCAGTTTGTGAACGGCGTGAACGT
>CBDUJZ010000130.1:0-14824 GCA_965367675.1 uncultured Myxococcales bacterium
GGCTCCGATTGGGGAGCTTGCTCGAACGTGGGCGCGCGGTGCGAGTTGCTGATGAGCCACACCGAGATCACGGTCAGCAGGACCATCATGACGACGACTGCGCTGAACAGCGGGTCGAATCGCGGGACGCGCAGCGACGGCTGGTTGATGGTCGGGATGACGGCGCTTCGACGGACCGCCTCGGCGCCGGGTGGCTCGGATGGGCGCAGACGTGTGGGGCCGGGGCGTACGGTTTGCGCACGTTCGGCCGGGACACGGTCCGGGAAGTACGTGGTGTTCGGGTCGCCGTAGAGGACGTAGGCGCCCCACGGGGTGGTTCCTTCGCCGAGCTCTGCGGCCAGGGCGCGTCGGGCGTCTCGGATGGCCGCACCGACGGACGCGCCGGCGAGCAGGTGCTCGTAGAAGGCGATGGCGAAGAGGTGGCCGAGCCGGTCGGGGAGGTCGAAGATCGGGCCGATCACGTGGCGCACGCCGCCGGCGAGCCAGGCGGGGAGCATGGCGTTATCGAGGTCGTCGACGAACGCGCCTGCGCAGCCGTTGGCGAACACGAGCGAGGGGAGCGATGCGCCGCCGGTGAGCCGTTCGATGGCGGCGCGTTCGAAGCGGGACTCGCTCATGCGCCAGCCTTCGGCGTCGATGTGTCCGGCGTAGTGCAGGATGTCGAAGTCTCGGGCGTGCCGGCGGATGTAGGCGGCGTCGACGTCGCCGGCTCGGAAGGCGACGCTGAGGTGTTCTTCGGCGCGCAGCTGTTGGTTGAGCGCGGTGCCTTCGTCGTATGCTTCGTCGAGTTCACCGTCGGGGTCGGCGATGATGAGCGCGCTTCGGGTGGTTGTGTCGAGCACGCGGTTGGGCTCGGTGCCATCGGGGAGTTGCACGATGCGTCCCATGGCCCAGCGCAGGCTCAGGAAATCGTCGCCGGTGTGCAGCAGCTCCCACGGGACGCCGAGCAGCTCGGTGGGGAGGGAGAGGGCGAGGGAGCCTTCGCCTTGTCGGAGCCAGCGTTTGGCGTCGAGCGGCACGAGCTCGTCGAACAGAAAGGCGGCGAGTCGTCGTACTTCGTCGAGGGCGGCGGCGGCGATTTCGCCACTGTCGGCGGCGTGGTGCATCTGCGCGCGGATGCGATCGCGGACGTCGTCGAGGGCGTTCCAGTCGGGGGTGAACACGCCGAGTGGCCGCAGATCGCGCAAGGAGTCGCTGGGCGCACCGAGTACGTGCAGCGTGTCTCCAAAAACCAGATATGCGAGCGTGATTGAGTTCACCGACACGGGGCGCTGTGCGGCTTAAGCGGCTTCGACGTGAAGCCAGCCGATTGCGAGGACATCTCCCATGCGTCGAATGTCGACGCGGAGTTCGGACTTTCGCAGGTTTGAGAGGAGGGCGCTACCCTGTTCGATATCGATCTCGGCGAGCGTCCTTCCTCGGGCGACCGCGCGGGCGACGAGCTTGGTGGTTGGGGCGCCGAGCCACCGCACGAGGATGGAGAAGCGGTCGGGGTTGGGCTCGGTCACGATGGCGAGCTCGATTCGCGGGTCCGTCTCGTGGTCGCGAAAGCTTAGCGCCTCGAGGGCGCGGTCGGCGCGGACGGTCAGCGCGGGCTGCACGCGGGTGATTCCCGAGGCTTGGCGGACTTCCAACGCGCCGGACGGCAGCGTGCGGACGGAAGCGAACAGCACCCGCGGTCGTGCGGCCGTCAGGAGGCTTGGCGCCGCGCGGCGGGCGCCGAACGGGATGACGGCGTTGACGTCGAGGTGCAGCGAGAACTGGGCGGCGCAGCTATCGCAGCCGAGCAGGTGCGCGATGGCGCGTGGAGCGAGCACGCCATCGAGACCGGCGGCGATGTGCTCTTCGTCCAGGTGCGTAGTCGCGCCTTCGGTGCCGATGATGGCGGCGACTGCGGCGGCGGCATCGGGTGCTTGAAGGTGTCGCGCGATGAGCGTCGAGAGTCGTTCGGACATGGCGATGACCTGTGCGTGTGCGTCCCGCCTGCGGGCGGCGTCTACTCTCTGACGCGCCGCCGCGGCGGATCTGACGCCGTCGGCGGGTTGTGCGCGGGGGAGCTATGGGCGCTGGCAGACGAACACGCCGATCTCGATGGCTCCGCAGGCGTATCCGGCGGGGCAGGTGGCGACGGTGCCTCCGTTGCGGCAAGGCGCGCTGCAGTAGCCGGCTCCGGTGTCGCCGTTGAGGCAGAGCCCGGTGCGGCAGTCGCCGTTGTCGGTGCACGGCTCGCCCATGGTGGAGCACGCTCGGGTGCTTCCGTAGGTGGCGCAGACCATGTTGGAAGCGCAGTCGGATTGCAGCTCGCACCGCCAGGTGCAGGCGGAGCCTTCCGGGCCGGCTTCGATGCAGAGTCCGTCGACGCATTGCGAGGCGTCGGCGCAGGGGGCTCCGTAGTCGTTGGGCGTGCATTCACGGGGCGCGGACAGTCCGCAGAACATGCTTTGGGTCGCGGTGCTGCAGCTGGTGAATCGGGAGCAGCTTTGTGTGCAGACGCCGTTGCTGGGCGGGAACTCTCCGCAGTTGCCGTTGCAGCAGCCGTTGTCGTCATCACAGGCTTCGCCGAGGCGGCCCTCGATCCGGCCTTCGCAGGTGGGGTCGGGGCACTCGTCGCCGGGGCCGAGGATGGTGGCGTCGGCGCAGACGACGGACTCGGTGTCGGTGCAGGCGAAGGTTCCGTCATTGCAGGCGCCGCACGGGGCGCCGACGGTGAAGGGCAGCTCGCTGCAGCCGCCGCACGCGTTGACGGCGGAGGGGTCTTCGCCGACGCAGACGGCCTCTTCGGGGCCATCGCACGTGAGCACGCCGGTGTCGCATCCGCCGCAGGCGCCGCCGATGGTTCCGCTGAAGATGGTGCAGCCTCCGCAGGCGTTGTAGGCGTCTTCGCCGGCGTCGCCGACGCACTCCAGTTCGCCGGCCGCGTCGCACACGAGCGTGCCGGAGCCGCAGGTGCCGCACTCGAAGCCGGGGAAGGTGTCGAGCTCGGAGCAACCGCCGCAGGCGTTCAGCGCGCCGTCTTCGAGGTCGCCGATGCAGGTGATTGCGTCGGGGCCGTTGCAGTAGGCGTCTCCGGACTCGCAGGTGCCGCACTTTCCGCCGGGCTCGGCTTCGAGGGGGGCGCAGCCTCCGCAGGAGTTGTAGGCGTCTTCGCCGAGGTCTCCGACACACTCTCGGGAGCCGTTGGAGCATTGCCAGGTTCCGGAGCCGCAGGTGCCGCAGGGGTTTCCGTGGGCGATGTTGTCGGGGCCCGGGCACACGCCGCAGCTGGTGCCGCCGGTGAGTCGGAATTCGCAGCCGTCATCGCCGGAGTTGTTGCAGTCGCTGTAGCCGGGGTCGCAGGCGCTGACGACGCAGGCGGCGTCTTCGCAGGCGACGATGCCGCGTGTTTGGGGGCAGGCTTGGCCGCAGGCACCGCAGTGTTCGGTGGTGACCTGGAGGTCCCAGCCTTCGTCGACGATGTTGTCGCAGTCTTCGTCGATTCGGTTGCACATCTCGTCGGTGCCCGGGTGGACGGTGGCGTCGTTGTCGGCGCAATCGGTTCCGAAGCAGCGGGTGCGTTCGATGTACCCGTCGCCGTCGAGGTCGGTGCAGCCGATGCAGTTGTTTCCGGGGGTCACGCAGACGCGTTGGGGGTTGATGTCGGAGACGGGCCCGCAGCGGCTGCCGGCGGAGCAGGTGTCGCTGGGCCCACATGCGGGCGCGCAGAAAGTACCGTCGGCCTTCTCGACACAGGCGCCGCCTACGCCGCAGTCGGCGTTCCGGGTGCAGGGCAGGCAGAACAGTCGCGGGGTGGCCACGCAGATCTGCGCGCGGGTGCCGTCCGGTGTGGATTGCCAGGCGCAGCGCAGTCCGTCGGGGCAGGCGGTTTCGTCGCAGGTTTGGGTGCACATGGAGGGCTCGCCTGGGACGGCGATGCACCAGCCGCTGTCGCACTGCTGGCCGACCTCGCAGGGGCATCCGTAGGCGCCGTCGCAGGTCTCGACGTCCGCGTCGGACGGGGCGTCGGCCTCGACGATGTCGTCGCCGGTGTCAGGCTCGGCGGTGTCGGCGGCGTCGACGGGCTCCACGTCTGGCACGTCCGGCGCGTCGGGCCGAATCACGCCGTCGGGCGAGATGACGCTGATGTCGGTCTCGTCCTCGATACGGGTGTCTCGAGGATCGGAGGGGTCCTCTCCACCGCAGGCGACGGAGAGAGACAGGACGACGAAAGCGAGCAGTACGGGAAGTCTCATGTCGCCAGAGTTGTGAGAGTCGTCGGCGGTGTCAAGCAGCGACGCGAAGCGCGCGTAGGCACGGGTGTGCGGAGGGGCTGGTTCGGGGGGCTGGCGGCACGCGGGACCGGTCGCGGGCGGCGTTGGCGGCGGTGGGATTTGTGGCGACGCGGCAGCGGCTCGTCTTGACTGGCGTCCGGTGAGCGGGCTAGGTGTTTCCTCCTTTAGAGGAGTCGATGTTGGCACCGTTTAGACCGTTGGTTTGGGTCGTTTTCGTGGCGTTGGTTTGGGGCTGTGCTCCGGACTCTCCCAATGAGCATGCTGCCCCTGAGTTCGCGTTTCGCGATTTCCGGGCGGCGTTGGGGCAGCGCAATGGCGACGTGTTGTGGCGGTTCTTGGGGCCGGAGACGCAGGCGCGACTGGAGGCGGACGCGCAGGCGTTCGAGGCGGCCGGTGGCGGCGCGGTGACCCCGGTGGACCTGTTGGTTCCCGCGTGGGTGCCGAGCGCGGCGGAGATCGACACCATCGAGCGGGTCTCCATGGACGACGCTGAAGCGGTGCTGCGCGTGACCACGGTGTTGGGCAACACGTCCGACGTAACGTTGCTGCGCAGTGACACCGGCTGGCGAATCGAGCTGGACCTGGACCGCGCCGACCCGACCGGAGGCACTGATGAGTGACGCGCCCATTCAACCCGGAACGCAGCTTGAGGACGGGACCACCGTAGGCGACTACATCGGTCGGTCGGAGGCCGCGCTGAACTTTTACGGGGAGCACCCGGAGTTTGGCCGCGTGGTCGTCAAAGTGCTCGCGCCGCAGTTGGATGAAGCGCTCGCTGCGCACGATGACGCGATCGGCTGCATGTTCGGTGTTCGGCATCACAACCTGCAGTCGGTGGTGGCGCGCGGGCAGTACGGGCCGCGTCACTACCTTGTTTATGAGTACGTGCACGGGCAGAGCCTGCGCGCGACGCTGGAGCAGGTGGCGGACGCGGACGGCGGGGTGGACGTCGACATGGCGCTGCAGCTGGTCGGCCAAGTCTCTCAAGGGCTTGAGGTGCTGCATACGGTCGACGCGCACGGCGTGCTGACCAGCGACAACATTTTCTTGCGTCGGGACGGCCGCATCGTGGTCGTCAACGTGGGCTATGCGCGGCTCGCGATGCAGGCGTCTCGTGACGCAAACGCTTACGGCAGCTCGCCGTACATCGCTCCGGAAGTGCGGGACGACCCGTGGAACGCCTCCGAGGTGAGCGATATTTACAGTTTGGGCGTGCTGCTCGTGGCGCTGCTTTCGGGGCGCGAGCCCACGATGGAGACGCTTCCGGCGTTGATCGCGGCGGTGTGCGAGCGCCACCCCGAGGTCGCAGACGCCGTGCAGGGGTGCGTGGCTGAAGAGCAGATGATGCGGATTCAGTCGGTTGGCGAAGTGCGCGCGTTGCTGCGCCAGCGCGCCGACCTGGCGTCGTCGTCCGCGCTCGCGGCTCAGTCTGTGCCGGCGGACTCGGAGATGGGCGATGTGCTGGACCGCATCGAGATGCCGTCGGTTCCCAAGCTGCGCCCCGCGATCACGGCGGATACGGACGCCGAGCGTTGGATCGCGTCGATCGATGGTCGCGACCGGGGGCCTTTTACGGCCGCCAAGATTCGGGAGATGCTGCAGAGCGACGAGATCACGGAGAACACCCGCGTCGTGGACATGTTCACGCAGCAGGGCGCGCTGCTGATCGACGTCCCCGAGTTCACCGACTTTGTGATCGACTTCCTACCGCAGCGGGCGAAGCTGCGCATCGAGCGGGCAGAGCGCCGCGACGAGGTGGTGAAGCAAGCCAAGCGCACCGGCGCCACGACCATCGTCGCAGCGGTGCTGGCGGTGGTCGCTGGAGCGGCCGCGCTGATCGCGATGCAGGTCGATTCGCCGCCGGTTCCGTTTGGCGACATCGTGCGACCTTTCGCGCACACGTTCGTGCTCGACGAGCCCACCTATGTAGAGATCGCCGCGGACGACGCGCTGATCGCGAGCCTGTTCGACTTCAGCGACCCCGTTCCGGAGCCTGAGGAGAACTCGGGTCGTTCGTCGCGCCGGTCTCGATCCGGCGGTGGTGAAGAGGACGACGGGGCAGAGCCGTCGCTGGACGATTACGTGGTCAGCTTCGACGGAAGTCGGCCGTCGCGGAAGCTCTCGAACGACGAGATCAACCAGACGGTGGCTGCGAACCAGTCGTCGATTCAGCGGTGCTTCCAAGGGGAGCTGCGGGCGAACCCGCGATTCGCCGGCGTGACCGTAAACTGGTCGATCGTTCCGGACGGTCGCACCACGAGCATTCGTATCGAGCCGCACGGGCCGGTGACGGATGACGCGACGTCGTGCTTACGCCGCGCGTTCCGCCGCATGCGGTTCCCGGAGTTCAACGACGTGCCGATGAACATCACGATTCCCTTCCGCTTGCAGTGACCCGCGCCCCTCTCGTAGCGCTCGTCGTGGCGTTGTTGGCGCCCGGAAGTGCCTCGGCGCTCGACTGGCCTGGTCACGCGGAGGCGGTGCAGTCGGCGTTCGATCGCGGGCGCACGGTCGAACAGCGAACCGAGGCATTGCGTCGGGCTTCCCTGCTGGACGCCACGGCCGGCGCCGCCGTGCTCGCCGACGGGTTGGGCGATGCGGAGCCTGAGGTTCGCGTCGAGGCGGCGATGTTGGCGGGCGACCTGGGCGTGGTCTCGCTGCAGTCGCTGCTGACCGGACGCTTGGCAGACCGGCAGGCGGATGTGCGTGCGGCCGCGGCGACCGCGCTGGGCAAGCTGGGGAGCTACGATTCGGTGGCCCCCGTGTCGCGATTACTCGCGGACTCCAATGTGCCCGTCCGTGTCGCGGCGGTTGAGGCGCTCGGTATGCTCGGGAGCGCGGAGGCTGTGATCGCGCTCTCCGGTGTGTTGCGCGACCGGTCCACGGATGTGGTTGTCGCGGCGATCTACTCGCTGGGGCGGCTTGGCCAGCCGGGTTCGGTGTACGCGATTTTGGAGAAGGCCAACGACCCGTCGGAGGCGGTCTCGTTGGCGGCGATCGAAGCGCTGGTTGCCATGCGCGCTGGCGAAGCCGAGGGCGCGCTGGTGGAGCTCGTCGGCGCAGGCCGCCCGGCCGTCGCGTTGGCGGCGATCGAGGGTTTGGGGGCGCTGGGCGCCGAAGGTGGGGTGCCGGTTCTGGTTGCCGAGGCGGTGTCGCCGCGGTTGTCGGGCGGTCGCACGGCGGCGGTCGCGGCGCTGTCGGAGATCGCGTCGCCCGTGGCGCTCGGTCCGCTCGCGACGCTGTTGCATACCGCCCCGTCGGACGTTGCGGACTACTACGAGGCGATGGGTGTCGAGGCTTGGCCCACGCTGCGCCGCGAGGCGAGCCGGACAAACTTGAACGAGCAGCGCGGCCTGCTGCGGGTGTGGCTTCGCTCGGGGGATCCGGCAGCGGTAGCTGCGCTCAGTGGTGCCGGCGGCGAGGACACGGACGAGCTGCTGCGCGTGAGTCGGACGCCTGACGCGGTCTGCACCGCGACGGAGCGTGTGGCGTTCGAGGCGTTGGATGAGGCCGAGGCGATCCACTGGGTCCGCTGGGGTGTGGCGAGCGATGCGGCGCAGTGCGTCGAAGGAGCGGTGCGCACCCGAATGTGGAGCCACGAGGGCGCGATGTCGTTGCTCACCGAGTTTGGCACCGCTGCGCCCGAGCTGACGGCCTACGTTGCCGAGCGGTACCTGGATATGGACGCCGGCGGCTGGGAAGAGTGGGCGGGTGTCGTGCAGACGCTCGGCCATGTTGGTGCGCCCGCGGTCGGGACGTTGGTCCGGTTGCTCTACGCCGAGGATGCGCGTGTTCGTCGGGAGACGGCTTACGTGTTGGCGGAGTTGGGTGGCGTGAACGCGTCGCCCGAGCTCCGCAGCGCTGTGTTTGACGATGCGACGCGTGATGTCTCCTGGATTCGCTTGCTGCGCCCTGCGATGGCGGCCGACGCGGAGGCGCGCGCTTTGGCACGTCGTCTGGCACGCTCGGGGACGCCGGCGGAGCGGGCTGAGGC
Source organism: uncultured Myxococcales bacterium (assembly GCA_965367675.1). Taxonomy (GTDB): domain Bacteria; phylum Myxococcota_A; class Bradymonadia; order REDH01; family REDH01; genus CBDUJZ01. The sequence continues at coordinate 8,263 of CBDUJZ010000130.1, forward strand.
GATTTCGCTGCTCGCTGATGCGTGCGGCGCGGAGTCTGATGCGTTGACGCGCGCCGCGGCGTCGGAGGATTTCTGGCTTCGCAGAGCGGCGGCGACCTACGCGCTGGCGTGTCCGGCGTCGGTCGCTGTGGCTGGCGCCGATCCGGTCGCCGAACGCAGCGTATACGGCACGCTGGAGGTGGACGCCTTGGTCGCGATCGCGCGGGATACGTCGCGCGGCACCTACGTCCGAGTGGCGGCGCTGGCGGCGCTCGGCGAGCGCGCGCCTGAGACGGCACAGCCGCTGGCGCTGACGCTGTTTGGTGACCGCGACGATTGGGTCCGGTCGGCGGCTTGGCTGCTCGTTGGAACCGCGGGTCCGTTGTCTCCGACGGAGCGTGCGTTTCGTGCGTTGGCGTCGACGAGCCGCGTGGAGCGCGCTGCGTTGTACGCGACGTTGTCCGCGCCGTCCGAGTCGCAGGGCGAGGCGGGTGCGCAGGAGGAACCGCACAGCGTTCAGCTTCGCGAGGATGATCCGCAGGCGCTACGGGTTCTTGATGGGAGCGCGCCGCACAGCGCCCCGGTGGTGGTGTTCGCGATCGATGAGAACTCAGGCGCCGCGCGTCAGGACGAGCCGGTGTTCGCGCTGCTTCGCGGTGGTGGCTTCGATGTTGGCCGCACGGACCGAGAGGGGCGCGTAGTGTGGAACCGCGACGATATCATCGCGGTCTTTGTCGGACGTTCGGCGCCGTGAGGTGGACTGCAGTCACGCGCTCGTCGGAAGAGACGGAGCGGTGGGGCATGCGTCTAGCGTCGGCGGCCACCGACCTGCTGATCGTGGCGCTAGACGGTCCACTCGGTGCTGGGAAGACCCAGTGGGCGCGCGGTTTCGTTCGCGGTATCGACCCGGCGTTCGCCGAGTGGGTGTCGTCGCCGACGTACGCGATCTGCAACACGTATCCGTGCGCGCCGCCGGTGCATCATCTCGACCTGTACCGCCTTGAAGACGCCGATGACCTGGAGGGCATCGGGTACTACGAGCTGGACGACGGGCACCGGATCGTGGAGTGGAGCGCCCGGATTCCGAGCGTTCACGCGAGCGCAGATATCGAGGTGACGATCGCGCGCGGGGACGGCGACGAGCGAACCCTCACGGTGGTCGCTCGCACGCCGCTCGGCGCGGCCGCGGTTCAGGCGTTGTCGACCGACCGCGCCACGTAGCGGGCGACGAAGTCGTCGAGCAGACCGAGCTCGGACGCAAGGTGCAGGACGGTGTAGCGAGCGCGGATGTCCTTGGACCACGCGAGCGCCGCGTGCGCGCGATCGGGCACCACGTTGATCTCGCCAAACCAGGTGGGGCACTGCGCGGACCGCAGCTCGTCGCGGAGATCGTCTGGGGCGCGGAGCGTGGTTCCGACGTCTTCCATGAGGCCGTCCCACTCGGCGACGAGCTTGTGGAGTCGGGCGCGGACCTCGTCGCGGGTGGGGTACATTTTGACGGCGTGCGGGAGGACCGCGTCTGCGAGTACGCCGAAGCGCTCGCGGATGGTCGGCTCGTGCTGTTCCCACTCGGGGTGTGCCTGCACGCAGGCTTCGATGTCGATGGTCGAGGGGTCGAGGTTTCGGACCTCTTCGTACAGCGAGATGGTGGCGCACGTGCCGACGGCGACTTGGCAGCCGTGGAAGTCGTGCGGCTGGCCGAACGCGATCGCGGTCATGTCGATGTAGTGGCTGACGAGGTGTTCGCCGCCGGAGGCTGGGCCGCTGGTGCCAGCTGCCTGCATAGCCAGCCCGGAGAGCATGATGGCACCGGTGAGTTGGGCGACAGCTTCTACATCGCGCGCGGGGAGTTTGGGGGCGACTCCGAGGAGGATCTCTCCGGCGGCATCGACGATCTCCATGACGATGTCGGAGTGGAACGTGCCGAGCAGTCGGTGGCTGAGACGCCAGTCGGCGTTGCTGACGGGCTTGGAGTAGAGATCGCCGAGGCCGGATGCGATCATCCGATAGGGGGCGGCGGCCATGGTGTCGGGATCGGCGAGCGCCGCGATGGGCGCGTTGCAGGGCTGGGTTGTTTTGACGCCGTCGCTGAGGATCGCCGCGATCGCGGAGGTGTAGCCGTTCATGCTGGGGGCCGTTCCGACGACCGAGTAGTCGATCTCGGCCTGAAACGAGGCCATTTTGACGATGTCGTTGATCGTCCCAGCGCCTACGGCGATGGCGTGGGAGTAGGGGGAGGCGGTCAGAATGGCGCGCGCGGCGGCAATCTGCGCGTCGTCACACACCACATCGTGATCTTTGTGGGCAGGAACGACGACGAAAGCGTCTACTTCGACACCGGCGTCTCTGAGGGATCGAACGACCTCATCTCCCGCCACCTTTTGCGTGTTCACGTCTTGGAAGAGCGCCACGCGTCCGGAGCCCAGATACGGCGCCAACAGCCGCCCAGCGCTGGCCTGGACGCCTTTTTCGACCCGGACGAAGCGGGTGCGGGTTTGGTAGCGCCGGCCGTCTTCGTCGGTTCGGTCGAATTCGCAGTATTGGTCGATGATATCGTGCATTCGAAAGATCCTTGGAGTGGCGTTTGAGGCGAGAATGGCTAGTAAGTGTGCGGGAATAGGGCAATGAGCGCGTCAGGCGTGAATTTGCTGTCTCGCACATCCGGCGCTATTGTACCGGCATGTAGGTCACTGTACCTCGGCGCCCGTGTGGGTCACACGAATTTGACGCCCAAAATTTGCGCCCATCTTCTCTCGCTGAGATAAGAGGGCTCTGTCTTCATGACGCTGACTTTGGAGGACGCGTTGGACGCGAAGAAGAGCACAACAACGACAGTTCAGACGCGAACGCTCACCAAGCGCATTACTCGTACGCTCACGCGTGACGAGGAGCTGGTGGTGCGAATGACCCGTGGACTGAGCGAGGGCCCGGCACATGAGCTTGAGTTTCGAGGTGCAGGGCACCCGGAACTCAGCGCGCAGCTGGCGCTTATCGAAGCATCATTGGTCGCCGAGCTGGCCGAGATGGCAGCGCCCACGCGCAGCTCTGTGGTCGACACCGACCTGAAGGGGCGGATCCTGGACAAGCTCTCGAAGCTTTCCGAGTAGCGGCTCGTGCCGTGCTCAGCTTCGGCTGTGCTCGGCGCAACGCGCTCGCAGGGTGGGGACAGTGAACTCAGCGTCATGCGGATAGTCTTCCGCGTGCGCGATCGCGAGTTCGTACAGGCTGGCGAGCTCCGCCTTCCGATTTAGGTCGGCGTAGAGGGTCTCAAGGCGATCGAGCGTATGTTCGCTGCCAGGCCAGCAGACGAAGCTGACCATGTAGTGCTCCAGCGCGGGTTGCCGCTCGTTGAGCAGGTCGCGGTAGACGTCACCGACTTGGCGATAGAGCCCGGCCCGTTCGCGTGCGTCGTATTCACTGCGCGCCGCTTCTTCGAGCGACGCCGCGCTCTGTGGCCACTGCTGTAGTCGCGCGTGAAAGTTGGCGAGGGCGATCCAGCGGTGTGTGCACTTGGGATGGCGCTCGGTGGCCTGCTCAAGCGCCGCTGTTCCGGCTTGGTTGCGTCCGGCGATTCGCGCGATCACGTCCGCCGCGCGTTCGACATGCTCCACGGTCTCGGCGGTCTGCGGTGTGCTCTGTAGCAGTGCGCGCAGCGCTTGCTCGCTTTCGCGCATCTGGGGATGCTGCGTCGCGTGGTACCAATCGGTGAGGGCGGCCATGGCGGACACCGACGTGGGATCGGCCGCGACGGCCTCTTCGAACAGCGCCGTCGTGTGAGCGGCCGCGTCGTCGGATCGGCCGGCGCGCGCGATGCTGCCGGCGAGGACAAGGAACTCGGCGCGCTCGGCGGGGGAGGAGATGATCTCGACCACATCGATGAGCGCGGCGATGGCGTCGTCGACGTCGCTCCGTTGTAGGGCTGCGCGCGCGATGTCGAGGGCGCCCGCGACGGGCCGCTCCGCCAACCCGTCGGCGACGGTCGCTGCCGACTTCCAGATTGTATAGGCGAGCGCGGCGTCGGGGCCGCGGCGTTGGTGGATGCGCGTCCGGTAGGCGGCGGGCAGGTCCGCCACGTCGGGCTCGGAGCGGAAGCCCAGGCAGGACTCGGCGTCGGCGATGAGCGCGTCGGTGAGCGTGGCGTCGATCGCGTTGGCGACATGCTCGATGACGGGAAGATCGCGCTCAAGCACGCCACACTGCAGGGCGGCGAGCCACCACATGCACACCTCGAGAGCATCGGTGGGCGCGCTGGCCACGCCGAGCAACGCGAGCTCGGGGCGCCCGGAGTGGAAGAGCTCGGCGACAGCGCGGACGCGGCCGCTGAACGCCTCGTTGTTCCGGAGGTGCGCGATCGGATCGGCGGTTCGAGAGATCGCCCAGGCGGCGAGGGTCGGCAGCGCGTTGTCGAGGTTGGTGACGACCTCGAGGGTCAGCGGCCGCGATGTCGCGGCGATGTGAACGACGGGCTGCGAGGAATCGTAGGCCGATTCAGCGGCTGGCGCGTTGATGAACGAGGTCAGCGCCATGGTGGCGTTGGCGACGACAGGATGGAGTTCCGTATTGGAGAGGACCTGCTGGACCACCTCAAGGCAGCGCTTGGCGGCGAAACCACCGTCGATCTGGAGCGTTGCGACGGCGACGGCGAGCAGCGGCTCGGGGTCCGTGGACGCGAGTTCGTGGGCTACCGCCGCGGCGTTATGCAGGTCGCCAGCGACGAGCAGAGCGGCCACGTTTTCCGCTGTTGGCGGTGAGAACCGGAGGGCATCTCCGAACGCTTTGCCAGGGATGTCGAGCGGTCCTTTCAAGAAACTCCAGTCGTCTCGGGTACGTGCGAGCGGCGTAAGTTGGTGCCGCATTGACCTACACGCGGGCCTTCTGTTAGAGACGGCGCGTTTTGGCGGTCAGCTCGCGCACGCCCAGATACAAGCTGAAAGGCACAGATTCAACGGTTCATGACGCAAACTCTACGCAGCATCGGCCTCCTCAGTGTGGCTCTCGCCTTTTCGGCCGCGGCGCCGGCCTCCTTGTCCGCCGCCGAAGTTTTCTATGTAGATCTCGCCGCTTACGGTCCCGACGTGACGTCGACGGTGACGAGCCGGATCAACACGAACGTTCAAGACCAGATGACGACGCTGCGGCTCGACTACGTGTCCGAGGTTGGCGCGGAGTCGGCTGGCGGAGGTACGAACGCATCGGTTTCGCAGGCGCATATGGAGTACCAACGGGGCATCGGCCTGTACGTTGTGAACGACTATGCGGGTGCGGCGACGGCCTTCGAGGCCGCTTTGGGCATCTTCCGCACGCACGCGTCGGATGTGACGGACTTCAACCCCATCCCGGACGCGCTCTTTAAGCTGTCGGAATCCTACTTCCTTTCGGGGAACGAGGAGATGGCGCGCGTGATGCTCCAGCGTGCTCTGGCGCTGCGTCCTGAGCAGGTCGTCAACGACTCGGCAGGGCAGGCCTACGGCCAGTTCTACGCTTCGATCCTTGAGACGCTCGGTCGTAACGGCGCCGGTTCGGTGACGGTCACGACGACGCCGAGCGGCCTCACCGTGATGTTCGACGGCGAGGACGTGGGTGTTTCGCCGGTGACGGTTTCGGATGTGGGCGTGGGCGAGCACTTCGTGCGCGTTCAGAATGCCGACGGTATTGGCGCCGGTGAGGCGGTGAGCGTGGTGCGCGGCCGAGAAGCGGCTGTGAACTTGGACTTGGCGCGCGCTGTGTCCGCGTTGACGGGCGGCAGTGGTGGCGAGCCCCGATACCTGCGCTCGCTGCGCTCCGAGATTGAGCGCGGGACGGTCAACGCGTCGCTGATCCCCTACCTTCGCGAGCTCGCGACCCGTCAGGGCGTGCAGTACGTCGTCGTCGGCGTGGTGGTGTCCCGAGACGGCGCATACGCTGCGCTCCCGTTCATTTACCGCGCGTCGGACGGCTTGTTCGCGAACGTGAACCCGGTGTCGTTCGACTCTTCGCTCTCGAGCGTCACGGTCAACAGCTACCAGGTGGCGACGAACATCGCGCGTGCGGTGCAGAACTTCCCGGCGGACGACTTGGTGACCGGCGCGCCGATCGTGATCGATACTCCGGTGGTGGAGACGGCTGCTCCGGTTGCTGCGGCGGCGCCCTCGGGCCCGACGATGTTTGAGATTGAGGTTCCGGCCGCTCCGGTGCGTCCGACACCTGCTCCGACCCCGGTCGCTGTTGCGCCTGTCGCTCCGGCGGCTCCTGCGGCGCCGACCTACACGCCGCCGGCCGCTCCGGCCGCTCCTGCCGCGCCCACGTACGTGCCACCGGCGGCCCCGGCAGCGCCGACCTACACTCCGCCGGCTGCGCCCACCTATGCCCAGCCTGCCGCTCCGACGTACGGCCAGCCCGCCGCTCCGACGTACGGCCAGCCCGCCGCTCCGACGTATGGTCAGCCCGCCGCTCCAACGTACGGCCAGCCCGCCGCTCCAACGTACGGCCAGCCCGCCGCTCCGACGTACGGCCAGCCCGCCGCTCCGACGTACGGCCAGCCCGCTGCGCCGACGTACGGCCAGCCCGCCGCTCCGACGTACGGCCAGCCCGCTGCGCCGACGTA
>CBDUJZ010000131.1:0-14798 GCA_965367675.1 uncultured Myxococcales bacterium
AGCCGAGCAGCTTGGCGAAGCTCGACTGACCGGAGCCGTAGACGCCGGAGATCCAGGCGGTAGGTAGGGACGGCCCACCCTCGCACTCGAGCTCGTCGGCGATGGCGTTGAGCAGCCGCACGTACTGCTCGTGGATGCCGTCGCCGGGGTTGTCGCGGGTGGTCAACCCGTCGGCCCGGCCGCCTGTGATGATGTACTCGTCCACCTCGGCGGCCACCTTCGCGGGGTCCTGCTCGTGGAAATACACCACGGGCGGGATGTCCCGGGTGACGTCGGAGACGAACAGGTCGCGAATGGGTGTGGAGGCGTCGGTCATCGAGGTGTTGGATGGGCGGCGTGGTAAGGCCGGCTGAGGGGTGCGCGGAGCGTCGAAGCGTTGGAGGGTCGAAGCGTCGGAGCGTCGAAGCGTCGAAGCGTTGGAGCGTCGAAGCGTCGGAGCGCGCGGAATGTCGGAGCGCTACGAGTAGATACGCGGGCGGTAGTCGTGGTCGGCTTCGTGCACGCCCATGAAGGACAGCCCGGTCAGGTCGTGGCGTTTGCCGGGATACAGCAGTACGACGGGCACGTTGTCGGTGCGGCCGTCGATGTGCTTGAGCAGGGCGGAGGAGCGGAAGAACGGGTAGAGCGCGCCGGCCCGCCCGATGAGCGCGAGGGTTCGGTCGGCCTTCTCGGGTTGCTCGTCCAGGAATGCCCGAATGCGTGCCGCCACGTCGCCGGCGATGCCGTCGGGGCCTTCGACCAGCGGCGCGAGCCGAGTCTTGAGGTAGTTGAGCGCGCGTTCGGGGCCGTTGGCGTGGGCGGTGGAGTTGGCGAGGTTCGCTTCCATGCGGGACACCTTGCCGAGCCAATCGTCGCCTTGCGCGCGGATGCGGTCGAGCAGCAGGCTCTGGAGGCTCAGCGTGAGCACGGCCCAGCCGTTGGCTGTGAGCTCGCGGGTCAGGCGTTGGGTGCGCTCGCGCAGCTTGAACTCTTCGCGTGGGTCGTACTGCAGCAGCGCAAAACGGTGGTTGCGCATGGTGCTGATCTGGGGCCCGCCGGCTCCGGTGAGGTCTTCGGCGAGCGAGGCGAACGCGGCGTCGAGCGGCGTGCGATCGGGGAAGAGTGAAGCTTGTGTCATCGGGCTTCTCCCCATTCGCTGAGCGAATCGTGTTCCCATGTGAAGTCGACCAGGTCGCCCTGGCGACGCACACGAACGGCGGGCGCGTCGGTGAGGCGTTCGACGAGCCAGTCGGGGTCGAGCCCGACGGAGCGCGTGTAAGGATTGTCGAGCAGCGTGCCCTCGAATTCGACGCCGCGCAGCAGGTACATCAGGTAGGTGATGGCGTCGTCGCGCACGCGTGGTGCGACCACGGGGCGTGGATCGCGGTTTCTGCTGACGAGTCCGGCAGAATACGCGGCGGAGAGCAGCTTGCTGGCCACCTGAATACGACTCGCCATGGTCCAGTTCGACCGGCCGTGGTCGCCGACCCAGTCGACGACGATGTCGCGCGTGACATCTCGGCCATCGCTGCGTCGTTCCACGAGCCATTCGCCGGTGAAAATGCGGTAAAACGGGTCGGTGAGCTGCAGGTGCCAGTGCGCGATGAGCGCCCGTGTTCCGGGGGCCATGTCGGTCCATCCGGCGAGCACGATGAGCGCTTGCGGGAAGGCGGCGTAGCGGGCGCGGAAGTTGGACACGAGCACGCGGCAGCGGGCCAAGCTCTTGGCGCCGAACCAATACTCGGTGAACGCGCGGTCGGCCGAGACATCGTCCTCGAGTCCGTGCTGCCAGAACGCGCGGGAGGCGGGGACCTCGAGCGCACACCGCATGATACGCGTGTGCACCTCGGTGGTCTCCGCCGGGCGCACGGCTGCGCGTTGCGCGGAGGGGGCTGTTTGCTGCGAAACCACCGTCACGATTTGGTTCGGAAGTGGGGGAGCGGATAGTCATCGGCCAGGGGCAGCAACGCGGCGACGAGGCGGCGGATGGTGCGTTCCGGGTCGGCGGGCGGCGTGCCGGGAATCAGGCGACCGATGGGAGCCGGCTTGTGCTCGGGTGTCGCGTTAGCGCTGCTGTTTTTGCCGTCGGCGGAGAGCAGATCGTGTTGCGCGGAGAGCCAGAGTTCGAACGCGTCGCGGTCCCACGTGGTGGCGGTTTGCCAGTCGTCGGGCATGGCGTCGCGCAGGCCGGGTAGGGCTTGCAGGGGAGGGGTGCCGGCCCGTTTGTGGGCTTGCAGCGTCTCATCCAGGCGTTCGTCGAGGTCAAAGCCGAGCGCGAAGATGGAGCGCACCGCGTCGGGGTTGTCGGCTTCGCCGCGACGGGTGGCGTCGACGCGTCGGGCGACCTCGCGGACGGATTGCAGCATGGCCCACGGCTGGGTGTGCGGTAGCAGCTGCGCCATGAGGTCTCCGCCGCCGAACTCGGAGACCAGGTCGCTGCGCCACCACCCCATTCTCCGGGGGTCGTCGCCACGTTCGCCGGCCCACGCCACCACGATCTGCATGGCGAGAATCGCGTCGAGCGTCGACTTGGGCGTGGGCCCACGCCGTCGCGCAGGAGCGTCGGCGGTGGGCGAGGCGTTAGATTCGGTATCGTGCATGGCGTGTGTGTTCGTCTCGAACCAGTTCGAAGCGCTCCCCTCCGCCCGAGCCAGCCGCGCGATCAGCCGAGATCTGTGCGGGCGCGGGTGCGGCTCATGCCGTCTGTGCGGCAGCGATGGAGTGCTGCGTGGCGGGAGTATACGGAGCGGGCACGGGAAGTCGAGCGGGGCGGTGGCGTCGGGGGCCCATGGCCGACGACGCCGCGTAGGGCCAGACCCGCGTGGTCGTCGAACGGGCCGGCTACGAATCGGCCGAGCCGTCCTCGTCAGGCCCGTGCTGCGCCCGCCGCTCTTCGTCGCGCTTCCTCGTGTTGCGACTGCGCTCAGGCGCCACGAGACGGCGTGAGCCGATACGTGGAAGCGCGTTTACGTGACGCTGCGTCCCCGCCTTGAGTTGGACAATCGCGCAGGAAACAGGCCACAATCGACGTGCACGAGGGCGCAGAGCGACGCCAGGGCACCGCGAACGAGTGTATGCAAGGGGCGTGGCTGGTGCGCCAACTGCCGGCCCAGGCGACGAACTTAGAGGTCCAGTTCCGACGACATTGCGCCGATGAACGCTTGGATAAGCTCCACGGTTTCCTCGGAGACGACCAGCGTAGTGTAGACGTCGTTTCCGTTGGGAACGGCGCTCAAACCGGCTGCCAGTTGGGTCCCGCCGAACTGTGCCATGTTGGGCTCCGCCATGAACGTCCGCCACGCGATCAACAACTCGTTTGATGCGTCCGCGGCAGCTTGCGGCGAAGACGTGCCCATGACGACGTCGGCACGGAACCCTTCAGCAAAAGAGCCGCTTCCACGAACGAACGACATGCTGGGGTCAGATAAGAACTGTCCTGAAGTCGCGAACGCGATTTGTGCGTCTGCGCGGACGGAAGCCCACTGGTCTGCGATGGCGCCCCGCATTGGAATCCCAGCGAGCCCGTTTGCGACGTTTAGGATGTTCGCCGAGTAAAGTGGCTCGCAGACGACGATCTCCGTGTTGCCAACGAGTACATGAACGATAGTCCCTCCATCCTGTGTCCAGGTCAGGTAGCGGTACAGGCCCTGTTGGGTGGCCTCGATGCCTTCACTCGTCTCAATCGTTTGCTCGATCGCCGCCACGTTGAACCGACCGGTAACCACGAGAACGCTCGAAGCAGCATTGGAACCGTCCCCAGTTGCACCAACCACAATCGAGTCGATGTCGGCCACGATGTCTAAACGCACCTGCTGGAGTTCGGCGGCGAGTCCCGTGTTCAGATGGGCGAGAATAGCGGTGTCGCCGGAATCTCGCATCCGCTCAATCGACACGCCACCGATGAATTCCGGCTGCGCGGGGAGGAAGCGGAAGGGGTCCCCGTCTTGCCCGTATGCAGCGAGTGAAAAGCTGCTGGACAGTAGGAGTGCCAAGAGCGCGAGAATTGGACGAGTCGACACATGGGTCATGGGGTTCCCTTCATTGGATGGATGCGAGGTGCATACCGCAGCACGAGCTTCGGAGTCCACGTCGGCGGGTGTTCTCACTCGGATGCGCTGACGTCGCGTGAGGGAGTTACAAGTTGCTCTAGCCTTTTCGTTGTGGGATTCAGCCGGGCACCTCGATTACTGGAAGAACGCGGCCCACGGCTGCCAGAGGCCACTTCCGAACGGGCAGCCCTCAGCTGGCATCGACGTCGTGGCCGGGAACGGCAGATTCGGTATTGGAAGCGCTCGAACGTGCTCGAGACTGCGCCGCAGTTCCATCAGCTGGCACTGGATTCCCCCGATGTCGGTCTCCGAAGCTAGTCGGACACACAACAGAGGGCGGAACGACGCTCTTCGGCGTCGCCGCTGTGGTTCTCCCCGCGACACGCACACTCCTCGGCTCCGGACCCTTCTGCGCCGGTTCCGGTCCGTACGTCGGGCGCAACCGAAGGGGTATCAGGACGGCCATCGGAATCGCGTTCTGAATCGTTAACGACTGTGGCCTCCCGGTCGGCCGTTCGCGACTGTCCGTAGGAGCTCGCCGACGCGACGAGTGAGCAAGCGAAGATAGTGATGATGGCGAGTCGATTCATGAAAATCTCGATGGTAAGACACGTGGCGGCTGTGAACGCGCCGTTGTCCGTTGATTGGGTCGATTGGACGTACGACTCTGTGCGGTATTCAGAAGCGCTACGTTTGAGCGGGCTCGCGCACGCGTTCTTGTCCGAGGACGGTGTTACGGTCGACGTGATGTCGGACCACCTTGTCGCCTGGACCTTTGCGGGGCAGAACGCAAACCGAGTGCTCGCCCACGCGTTCGTAGAAGCGCTCGCGATGTGGCGGGCGGACGGGTCGTTCGCGCGTTGTGATCGAGGAAGACGATCGAGGAAGACGACCGCCTGGTCCGCGACCTCAAGTCTGCAGGATTGTTGCCGCTGGCGCGAGCGAGCGAGGCGGTGGTAGTGCGGAGCTACGACGCGGCGAAGGCTGCGGCGGTGTTGCAGGAGCGGTGGAAGCGGGTTGCTGGATTGGTGGAGGAGTACGTGATGCGTGGAGCGGAGCAATGAGTGCGAAGAAGCCCAAGTCGAGCCTGCTTAGCCTCGCGGCCCGTGGAATTGAGGCGACCGTGGAGCAGGCCAAGAGCAAGCAGCGGGATATTGACAAGGTCGGGCGTTTGGAACGCGAGAACGCACGCTTGCGAGAGTCGCGCGAGAAGCTGAAGGCGAAGCCGTCGAGTCTGGGACGGTTACGCCAGGAGAACGATCAGCTTCGAGCAGAGGCACGGCAGGCGAAGGTTCAGTTGGACGAAGCCGCCGCGCTTCGCACACAGGCCGCTGCGCTGCAGGCGAAGCTGCGGAAGGAGAACGAACGCCTCACCGCCGCCCTGCAATCTAGGAAGCGCGAAGCGCTCGAACTCGTCTCGCTTCGGATGCAGAACAAGAACTTTGAACGGGAAGTCGCGAAGCTGCGCGCATGTGGCCCGCGGAACCAACGGTGCTTGCAAGAGTTTGAGGCGCTGACGAAGCGGAACAAGGCGTTGGAACGCTCCGCCATGTTGTTGGCCTTGGAACGCCAGGTGAAGGAGCCTGCACGGCTGCTGAGGGAGCGCGAACTTGAAGCGAGAATCTCCGATGTCTTCAAGCAGGCCAACGCGCTGTTGATCGTCGTGAGCCCTTACGTGAAGCTGGCTACAGCGCTCCGGGTTCAGGTCCAGGCAGCCAAAGACCGAGGAGTCCGATCGACGTTGATTTGTCGCGCCGACAACGGGCCTGGAACGGATGTGCTCGACGATGCGAACACGCTGTTTAGCCAGATCTACCGCGTGCCTCACCTGCACGCGAAGGCGTATATTAACCAGGACCGTGCCATTGTTGCGTCACTGAACCTGTACGACTTCTCGTCCCAAAACTTGGAGATGGGCATCGCCATCGCAGGCAAGACGGTTCTGTACGAGGACGTGCTTGAAGCCGTCCGCGAATACCAGGCGCTCGGGGAGCTTTACGTGCCAGGAACCAGGAGCACGTGGGAAGGGAGCTGCATCGCCTGCGCTTCTGCGATTGAGCGGAATCCCCATCGGCCGTTGTGCATGGCGTGTTGGCGGAGGTGGAAGGAGAGCGGGCGCGACACGGGACAAGCTGGGAGTCGTTGCCACTGCTGTGGAACCGCCGCTTCGGTGAGCTTCGCGCAGCCTGTGTGTAGCGCGTGTAGGTAGAGAGCCGCCGCGCAACACTGCCGGGAAAGCGAAAGTTCGCGCATCATTCCAGCGAAGATCGTTTGTGGCTGCCTTGGAGCGGGAAAGTGTTCAAGGTGTTGAATTTGCGCCGGAATATGAGGCTGGTGACAATGTAGGTGGGGCGCTGATAACATAACGGTATTCGAAACAATTGAGCCGACGCGGGGCTACGGTGTGCGTGGGCGATATGGAGAGGTCCAGGATGCACGCCAAGTTTGGTTGTTGTCCCGTGTTTGTTATCGTTTTGCTGTGTCTCGGTCTCGCGGGCTGCGGCGGCGAGGAACTTGAGCCTTCGTCGCACGATGACGATGGCGATGGCTTGAGCTCCATCGAAGAGGAGGCGTTGGGTACGGACCCACTCGACGCGGACTCTGACGACGATGGCTTGGACGACGGCCAAGAGGGCACGTTGGGCACGGACCCGCTGAACGCGGACTCCGATGACGACGGCCTCAACGACGGCGCCGAGATTGAGCAGGGCACGGACCCGCTCCATGCTGACACCGATCGTGGCGGCGTGTCCGATGGTGATGAGGTCGCCGCGGGCACCGACCCGAACAACCCCGCCGACGACTTTGATTCCGACGGAGACGGGCTCAACGACGCCGAGGAAGAAGCGCTGGGCACGGACCCGCTGGACGCGGACTCCGATGATGACGGCGTCGACGATTTTGACGAAGTACGGCGCTACGGGTCGGACCCGAACAGTGCGGACTCCGACGAAGACGGTTTGTCCGATGGCGACGAGGTGGAGCGCGGGACGAATCCGGCGCAGGCGGACACGGACGGCGACGGACTCACCGACGCCGAGGAGATCAACGACTACGGAACGGACCCGCTGCGCGCAGATACCGACTTGGACGGGCTGAGCGACGGGCTCGAGATCAAGCTGTACGAGTCGGACCCGCTGGACGCGGACAGCGACGACGATGGTCTTTCGGACGGCCGAGATATCCACGCGGTAGGTGGGTCGCCCAACGATGAAGATTCGGACGACGACGGGCTCACCGACGCCCAAGAGTTCGAGGCCGGCAACAACCCGCGCATGGCGGACACTGACTCAGACGGGCTCTCGGACGCGTTCGAGGTGAACGAGTCGGGGACCAACCCGCTGCTCAACGACACGGACAGCGACGGCCTGGATGACGCGACCGAGTTGTCGGGTGAGAATGAGCTTGCCGGCTTCGGCGCGACCGACCCGCTGGACTCCGACACCGATGGCGACGGGCTGCAGGACGGCGCCGAGCTGGTCCACGGGAGTCATCCGCTGGTGGCGGACACCGACTCCGACGGGCTGTCCGACGGCGTGGAGGTGTTCGATTTTGGCACCAATCCCGCGGCGTCCGACACCTACAACGATGGTCTGGACGACAGCGACGAGATCGAGGCGGGGACCAACCCGCGCACGCGCGATACCGACGCGGACGGGCTCGACGATGGCGAAGAAGTCCATGGCGTCGAAGTGACATTCGAAGACGACACCACGGCCGTGTACACGTCGAACCCGCTCCTGCGCGACAGCGATGGCGACGCGATCAGCGACTTCCTTGAGGTGCAGCAGCACCTGACCGACCCCAACAAAGCGGACACCGACGACGACGGGGTGACGGATGCCGAGGAGCTGTTGCGAAGCCCGATCGGAGCCGGAGCCTTTTTCGATCCGCTCGACCCCACGCTCGGCGCGGCCGATGGGGACCTCGACGACGATGGGTTGTCGAACAGGACGGAGCTCGATCTCGGCACGGACCCGACTCAGGCGGACTCTGACCAGGACAACCTGTCCGACGGCGATGAGGTCAACGTGTACTTCACCAACCCGCTGTCGAGTGACAGTGATGAAGACGGTGTTCCCGACGGTGTTGAGGTTCAGGCGGGGGTGTATCCGAGCGGGGTGTTGTTCATCAACCCGACGCTGATGGACAGCGATAGCGATGGCATCATCGACGGCGACGAGCCGGGCGGTCCGCTCACAGATACCGACGGGGATGGCGTGCCCAACGCCGCCGACCGCGACTCCGATGGCGACGATGTGGAGGATGGCGAAGAGCTCGTCCTCGGCACCGACCCGCTGTCCGCTGACTCGGACCAGGATCTGATCCCTGACGGGGTCGAGGTGGCGTGGGGGCTGGACCCGTTGGACCCGTTCGACGCGACGCTGGACCCGGATGGCGACGGCCTGACCAACAGCCAAGAGCACTTCCGCCGCACCGACCCGAACGACGCCGACACCGACGGCGACGGGTTGAACGACGCGATGGAGCTTCTGGCGGGTCTCGACCCGCGCGATCGTGAGGACGCGTTCAGTGACTTCGACGGTGACGGCATTCTCAACATTGACGAGGTGTGCCCAATCCTGGCCGGCGAAACGACGTGCCTGCCGAGCAACGCGACGAACGCGCGCAACAGCGATAGCGATGGCGACGGCATCGCCGACTCGCTCGACGCCGCGCCTGCGAACCGAGACGCCGATGGCGACGGTCTCTCGGACGGCGACGAGGTCTATATTCACGGTTCCAACCCCGCGGTCGCTGACAGCGATGGCGATGGAATCAACGACCTCGACCAGCTCGCAGTCGGCGGAGCGCAAGGACGCGAAGATACCGACGGCGACGGCCTCAGCGACAGCAGAGAGCGCGAGCTCGGCACCGCCATCGCGTTGGTGGACACGGACGGCGACGGTCTCTCCGACCCGATCGAGGCCATCTCCGGGGTCAACGTCGTCGTCTACGGCACGGAAGATACCATTCAGCGATTCACGGACCCCGTGGTGGCGGACACCGATGGTGACGGCCTGGACGACGGCGTGGAGGTTGCGCTTGGCACGGACCCGACGCTCGTGGACTCCGACGGCGATGGTGTGTCGGACGGTGTGGAAGTGCTGGAGTACGTAACTGACCCGATGAACGAAGATTCGGAGGGTGACGGCATTCCCGACGGAATCGACCCGTCGCCGACGTCGCTCGACGCGGACGGCGATGGCATCCCGGACGCGGCGGAGCTGGCGGACGGCTACAACGCGGTGTTGGTGACCGGCTTGCCGGGCGCGCTGCCGGTGTCTTCGACCGTCGACGTGGGCGCACTCCCGAGCGGGTGGTATCGCGTGGCTGCCCAGGTGGGGCCGCCGACGCCCGACGAAACACGTTCGGGCTCGCCCGGCACTGTGACGTTGACCGTCGACGCACGAGCGCCGACATCGCACGCGCTGCGCTGGCGCGGACCTCGCGTGATTCGGTCGGCGCCGTTCCGCACGGCTGATGACGAGGTACAGGTGCAGCTTGCCGGCGACGGCCAGGTGCAGGCGATGTGGCTGGAAGCGCTCGGTGAACCAGCGCTGGGCGTGGCCGTGCCGTCACTCAACACGTTCGCGGACTCAGCAGACTCCGACGCCGACGGATTGAGCGACGGCGACGAGGCCGGCGTGGGGGCATGGCTCGATGTCGAAGACGGCGAAGGGCGCGAGTACGAACGCGGGATGTGGCAAGACCTGGACGGGGACTCGGAGCGCGACGCGGGGGAGTTTGGTGTCGCCTACTGGCTTGAGGCCGAGCACTCCGCCGCCGCCGCGCTGCCGCGTTTGGAACACGCGGATGCCTCGAATGGTTCCGCCGTCCGCGGTACGCCGTTCGGTCTGGCGTTCGCGACGGGCGCCGGAGCCTGGGGGTACACGCCCGGCATGACGTACTCGATCTGGGTCCGCGCTCGCGTTCCCTCAGACGACCCGGACGAGGTGTCGGTGCGTGATTGTGGCGCCGCCCCCGAGACGTGTCCTTACCTCATGTGGGTCACCGTCGACCGCGGCGACTCGGCGGCTGAGGATTGCGGCGACCAAGTGTGCTCGGCACGCGTTGGGCTCAGCAACCGTTGGGAATGGCAGTACGCAGGGACCTACACGCCCGGCGACCGGTTCGCGGTGTCCGTGCAGGAACTCGGAAATCCCACGATGCCATGGGAGCTCGACCGCGTCGTGATCGCGCCGCTCGCGTTTGAGCCGGTCAACGACGCTCGGCTCGAGGCAACGGCGGTGGACGTCGAGCGGCGGATCGAGGGTGTGGTCGATGGGACGTACATGCTCTTGGACGCCCACAGTGTGTTCGGGCTGTCGGACCCTATGGAGACGGACACGGATGGCGACGGTTACCGGCCGGAGGCTGCGCGGTGTGAAGTGGACGTTGCCGCGTGTCCGGACGGCGTGGTCCCGGGGAGCATCGGCTGGCTGACGGACGGTGCCGAAGAGCGCATCGGAACGAACGCGTTCAACGTCGATACCGACCACGACGCGGACCTGTATCCGCAGGTCGGAGACATGTTCCGCGCGGACGGTATCTTCGACCTGTTCGAGTCGGAGTTGTTCGTGCGGTACGACGATGCGCACGACCTGTGGCCCGTAAGCTCGGACGATGACCTCGACGGGGTGAGCAACGAACTTGAGCAGGAACTGTACGATGCGTGCCTCGCGGGAGCGGCCTCGTGTCCAGACCCTTCGCCTGACGACGTCGAGGACGGGCCGCTGTTCTGGCAGGACGACGACCGTGACAACGACGGCCTGCCCGACGGCGCCGAGGACCGGACCCGAAACGGCGTGACCGAACCGGGCGAGACGAACGCCAGTAACCCGGACTCGGACGGCGATGGGCTCCCTGACGGCATGGAGCTTGGTTTGGCGGCTCCGCGTTCGCAGCAATTCGCCGCGGCGGGTCGCTGGGGCACGTTCGTCGGTGACGCGGACCCAGGCACGACGACCAGCCCGACCAACCCGGACACGGACGGCGACGGCATCTTGGATGGAGTCGAGGACTTCAGTCAGAACGGAGCCATCGATGCTTCCGAAACACGGTGGTTCGAGGGCTGCACGGCGCGTCGGGTGACGCACCCTCAAACCAGCGAGGTTCTGGTGTATGAGGCGCCTGGCGCGGACCGCAGCGAGACCAACCCTGCATCCGCCGACTCGGACGGCGACCTGCTCTCCGATGCGGATGAACTCACGGTGTTCTGTACCGACCCGAACAACCCCGACACGGATGGCGACGGGTTGAGCGACTACCTGGAGGTGCGGCGCCTGCTGACCAACCCCCTCGTCGTCGATACGGACGGCGACGGCCTGATCGACGCGCGCGAAGCGGACCCCGTCCGAGGCATTTCGGTCTCTGACCCGCTGCGCGCCGACACGGATGGCGACGGGCTGAGCGACGGCGAAGAGGTGGACGCTCACGGCAGCAATCCGCTCGCCGTCGACACGGACGGCGACGGCCTGACGGACCGACAAGAGGTGGATGGATTCGTCCTCGCGAGCGGTGAGCGCGTGTTCACGAGCCCGTCGGAGGCGGACAGCGATAGGGACGGCATCGACGACCGGTACGAGATGTTCGGCGAAGACACCAACCTGAACGGAGCGCTGGATGAGAACGAGGACGTGAACGGCAACGGGACGCTCGACATCCCGGGCTCGGACCCCACGCGTCTGGATACCGATGGCGATGGCTTTAGAGATGGCGAAGAGATTCGCGGCGGAACGGACCCGACCGATCCAGCGAGTGTTCCCCAGAGCTTCGATGACGCGGGCGGCCTGACGATTCCAGCGGATCCGGGCACGTTCACGATCGAGACCGACGCCGGGGGCGATACGGTGATTCGCGTCGGAGAGGTTGAGGAAGGGGGCGAGGTTCAGGCTTCGACCACCTTGCTGAGCTGTCCCGGCCGAGAGATCAGCGCCCGAGCCACCGGCGTGATGGAGATCCGCCGTTCACCGGATGGCAGCCAAACGGTGCGCTTGGTCGGTGTCGATGGCGAAGCGCCGGTCTTCGAGTACGCCGAAATCGGCGGCGCGTTCAGGACGGCGTGGGTTGGAGAGACGGTGTTTGAAGGGTTGGCCATCGGTGAAGATGGTGCGACGCAGGCGTCCAACGCAGCGCTGGCGCGGCCGGTCGGCATGGTGCCTCCGCTCTCGTGGGTCTCCGTTTCCGCTGAGGCTGCGATCGACTTCGCCGCAGGCACGTCGTTCTTCGACATTTGCGACGGCAAGCTCGGCGGCATGGGTACGGTCTCCCTTGGCTCTGGCGCCGGCCTTGAGCTTGAGGGGCAGGCGTGGGTCCGTCCACGCGCTCTGGGACTCGGTATGCGCGGCGCGCTGAATGTCGGCGCCGGCGGGACCGATCTGTCGCTGGCACAGGCTGAACTCGAGGTGAACCTCACGACGCTCTACATGAGCGGGCGGGCCTCGTTGCCACTGCCTGAGTTCATGCAGCGGCTCACCTCGTTCTCGCCGCGCGTCGGCGAGCAACGGACGGGCTGCCTCGCGTGCATCGACTTCACGATCGACCCCGAGTCGTACATCTTCGAGTTCATGGCGCGGCTGAAGATCCCTTCGGTGACGGAGCGAATGCTCGCGTCGTTGGGAGCGCCAGGACAGGGCTCAACCGGCCTCAACGAGGTCATCGTACTCCTCGACGCATCGCGGCAACGCTATTTGCTGCGCGCACAGGTAGAGGTCGGAGTCGGCGGCGAGGTGGGCGCACCGGAGTACACGATGGTGGGGCAGGTCGAGTTCGACGGTGCAGGCCAGGTCGAGTTCAAACCGGTTGCCGAACGGCCGCGGTTGGAATGCGATACGAGTGAGGATTGTCTGTTCGGACAGGCATGTGTTGCGCAGCCGGGCGCCACGGAGAAGTATTGCGTCGGTTGCGTCCCGCAAGCTCTCGAGCCGCCGCTCAAGGCCCGCTACGACGTGTACTTCGCAGACGAAGCCAACGCGGGTGATGTTGTGGAGGTCCGGCTCGTCGGCTCGGAATATGAGTGTCGGGACGGCTCGAACAGCTGCGACCGCAACGATCCGACCGAGGCGCGCTTGGTTCGCGAGTTCGACGAGCGCGTCACGGTCGGCCAGAACGGCCTCAGAAGTGACCGCGAAATGGTCCGACTTCTGCAAGAAGAGCTCCGGTTGATCAGTTCGGCGCAGTGCGGCGAACAGTGCGACCGGCTGTATAGAAACTGTGCGCGTGAGAACTGCGGGGTGGCATGCTTCGTCGAGGACTCCACCCTCTGTGTGGGGTGTCTCGCGGACGTCGGCGCGAGCTGTTCGACCATTGGAGGTGACTGTCACGAAACGTGCGAGAGCGGGCTGCCCTTCCGGGCTTGGTCGAACTTCCGCACAGCCGCGCCGCGCGTGACCATCGAGGCGAATGACCTGCAGGTGGAGCTCGACGTCATCACCACCATCAACGGTGAAGCCTCGTGCCGCGAAGTCGACGCGGGGCTCATTGACTTGGAGTCGTGTCCGGTCGTCGGCGTCTCTGAACGGCACTACGTCAACGGACAATTGGGCATCGCGGGAGGGTTCTCGATGCCGTACCTTGGAAAGGTCGAGGCGGGATTCCGAGGAGACATGGTCGTCGACCTCCATGGCGAGGACAACGACCCGCGCTTCATCGGCGTCAACGGCGAGTTGGCGTTGAGCCTTATGGGCATGCCGGTAGGCAACCTGGGCGAGACTACGATGGAGGTCGGCTTCAATGCCGACGACGAGGTCTCCTACGCCACGATTACGACAAACGGCGGGCTCGGAATTGGGCCCGGCGGGTCCATCCGACTGGGGGGCTCGAGCACGGTGCTGGGATACGACCACGAGCGGTACGAGTTCTGCACGGAGGCCGAGTTGCACTTCCCGCTCAGTCCGGTGGTCATGGATACGGCCACGCGGATTGTCTTGCCCATCGACCCCGAAACGGGCGAGCGCGACGCCGAACGGTGTGGCATCCAATCCCAGTTCCAGTTGAAGCCCGTACGCGTGCCGTTCCTCGACGCGCTCAGCGACATCATCGAGGAAACCATCACCGTGACCGGCAGCGGCGCCGTCTGGTGCGATGGAAGGTTCGAGTTCTCGGGTGAGTTCTCTGTCGACCCGGAGTTCATCCCCGGCTTCCCGCTGGTGGGCGCAATGTTCATGGTGAACAACGCCGGAGTGGAGATCACCGGCACGCTGGAGCTGCCTTTCGGGCTCGGGTCGCTCGATGCGATCGGCACGGTCCGCGGCGATGGGAGCTTCCTGTTTGAAGTCTCCGGAGAGCTGACGGTGGGCGGATTCGAGTTGTACAACACCCGGGGAACGCTCTCTCATGCGGGCCTCGAACTCCACACCGTCCTTCAGCTGCCCTTGGAGTTGGGGACGGTGGAGACGTACGGGTACATCCAGCCGGGCGTCGGCTTCTTGTTCACGGGTGTGCGGACGCTCGAATTCGAAGGAACCACGCTGCGGGAGGTCCGCTTCGAGGTCCGACCGTCGGGCGTGTCCATGAGCAGCATGCTGAACATCCCGTATGTGACCGAGGTCGAAGTCGCCGGCTCAATCCGTGCGGACGGCCACGTACACCTGACCGGCGCCGGCGAGCTCGGGATCGGTGACGCGCTTGTCCTCGGCCCCGTCGAGTTGGAATTCCTCCACCACGTGAACGGCGGGGTGCTCGTTTCGGGGTCGGGGGCCATCACCGTCGCTGGACACAAGCTGCGCGATGTGGAGTTCGAGTTCAAACCGAACGGGGCCTTCTTCG
>CBDUJZ010000132.1:0-14749 GCA_965367675.1 uncultured Myxococcales bacterium
ATCTGCTGGCGCCCTAGTCTGGCGATCTGCTGGCGCCCTAGTCTGGCGATCTGCTGGCGCTTGGTCTGGCGCCGCTAGCGCTTCGACGCCCAGGCCCGCGCGACCGCTTCGACGGCGGTGCTCGGGTCCACGGTCGGCGTGTAACCGAGCGCGCGCAGCTTGCCGATGCGGAACGTCTGCGGGCGGGTGAACAGGTCGAGCTTGTGGGGGGTCACCGGCGGCGCTTTGCCCACCGCGCGCATGGCCTTGTCGATCACGTGGGACGCCAGGCGGACCGGGAGCTCGGGCAGCCGAACCCGGCGCGGGATGCGACGCCCAAAGGCGCGCGCGACGGCCTGCGCGATCTCATCGACCGTCAGCGCGACGCCGTCGGTCATCACGTAAGTGCCGCCGTCTTCGCCCTTCTCGAGCACCAAGCGCACGGCCTCGATCAGGTTGTCGATGTGCACCATCTCGAGCTGCGTGCGGCGGCCCCAACCGATCGGCACAAACGCGCCCTTCCGGACCAGCTTGGCGAGGTTGTACACAAAGCCGTCGTCGCGCCCCTCGCCGTACACCACGCACGGGCGCAGCAGCAGCAGGCGCGGGATGGCGGTCTGCTCCTTGAGCCACACCTCGGCCTTGGCCTTGCTGGTGTGATAGTCGCTGTCGTCCCACGCGTACGGCGTGTTCTCGTCCACGTTCTCGGCGAACCCGCAGACGCCCACGGTGGAGAAGAACGCGAAGGTGGGCACGCCGGCCGCAGCGGCGGCGCGGTACAGGCGCTGCGTCGCTTCCAGGTTGGCCGCCATGACCGCGTTGGGCGGCAGGCCGCGTTCGCCGCGCAGAGCGGCCGCGTGCAGCACAATATCGATGCCCTCGCAGGCCTCACGCATGTGCTCTTCGGAGCCGCCGAGCTCCATGGTGCGCCACTCGTGCACGCCGTCGATTTGCACGCCGGGGCGGCGGGTGGTGCCCACAACGGTGGCGCCCCAGGCGGCCAAGTGCGGAGCGAGCTCGCGGGCGATGAACCCGGTGGCGCCGGTCAGCAGCACGCGCGTGCCCTTGAGCCGGCTCTCGGGCGATCGACGCTCAGCCGCGGATTTCTGCGCTTTGGCACTCATACAGACTTCTTGGGGATGCCGCCGACAACCTCGACGTGAAAGTCGCCGGCGCCGCGTTTTTCGACGAACAGCTTGATGGCGTGACGCGGGTCGCGCGGGTGCCGCACGCGCGCCAGATGGAACACCTCTTCGAGCAACGTGCCGATCTGCTCGCCGTCCGAGAACCCAGGCGTTTTGAGCCCGTCGATCGCGCGGTTCAGTTGCGCCAACCCTTCGAGTTCATTCATGTTTCTCGACGCGTTCCAAGCGGTGGCCACCAGGCCCATCGCCCACGTCATCGTCGCCGGAACGGGGTCGGAGCCCACCACGTCGAGCACCGGATTCGCTACGTCGCGGAACGCGGTCGCGAGCGGCGTTCGAGGCACCGCGCCTTCGAGAACGCGGGTCTTTTTCTTCTTAATTTTCTTCGCCATACGCCTATCGCTCGGTCCACCGGAGGAGCCGAAACCTTACCACCACGGCGATGGCGCTACCAACGATTCCCGGTGATTCCATGACGGCTCCGCGCCCACCGAACGCCCCACATCGCCGAGCGTGGACCGCGCTATTCGACCGTGAACGTGGCCCCGTGCGTCTCTTGGTAGTCCTCCAAGAACGCGCCAAACCGGGCCCGATACGACTCGTGACGGTCCTGATATCCCCACATGTCGTGGCCGCCGTTGTAGTACGCCGACCAGTTCCGCCCGCTCTGCGCCACCTCGTGGTGGTACTTGAGCGCGAAGTGCCACGCCGCGTTCTCCGGACGCAGCAAATACGTGCACACATCGATGCGGTCGCCGTGCGGCACGCGCCCCATGTGCTCCACGTTCGCCGATGCGTATCGAATGTGATGCGTGGCCTGCTGAAACAGCCCGCACTCCGAGCCGCTCCCGAGCGCGACCGGCCGGAATCGCGACTCCTGGTAGGCCGTCGCCAGCAGCTCGTCGAGCGGCACCTCGTAGTCATGCGCCGCCGCCACCAGCACGCGCGCCACGTCCCAACAAATGACCGGCTCCACCACAAAATCCGAGTAATCCGGCACATGGCGCCGGTCGCGACGCGTGGACGTGCACTGCGAACCACACCGCGGGCGGCTCTCATGCACATCGCAGATCAACGCCGCCACCGCCTCGACCTCAGGCGTCTCTCCCTCGAGCAACCGCAGCTGCTCGGACTCCGCGAGCAGGCGCACGTTGAGCGCCGCCGTCATCCACATACCGCCCTGGTCACTGGCGTCGCGGCCCACCCCAGCCAGGTTCGCCATCGCCGGCGCAACCTCAACGCCTACCGTGGGCGCAACCTCAACGCCTACCGTGGGCGCAACCTCGACGCTGGCTGGAGCAACCGCCTCTGCGCTCTCGGAAGCCGCGGCGAACACCGGCAGGATCAGCGCGATCGCCAACGCAGCGAAGCCGCAGCCCCGCGCGGGTGCGGTAGGCGGGCGACAAGGCGATGCGGAGCGCGCCACGGGGTCATAGGTGTGCAGAGTCATCATCGGCGGTTCCTACAGTTCGACGCCGTGAGCGCCAAGCGTTCTGGCTTCGTCCCCGCGTCGGCGTTCCGTACTGGCGAAAATTCGCTCCAGGCCCTATTCACCCCCACCCATGTCCGACGAACCTCTCAGCAAACGTGACCTCCTCCGGCTCGGCGCCAAACGCCTGAGTACCGCGGGCGCGTACGCCGCGGAGATGGCCATCGAGAGCATGGCCGACCGGTTCACGCCATTGGTCGCCCGCCCGCCCGGCGCGTTGACCGAGATGTCGTTCCTGCTCGCCTGCACCCGCTGCAACGAGTGCTCGCGCGCGTGCCCCGTCGGCGCGATTCAAGTGCTGGACGACCGCGCTGGCATCGCCGCCGGCACGCCGTTCTTGGACGTGAACGAGAACCGCCCGTGCGTGGCTTGCTCCGATGCTCCGTGCATGCGCGCGTGCGAGACGGGCGCGCTCCGGCTCATCGACTTGGTCGAGGCTGTGATGGGCACCGCCGAGGTCGACCGCGAGTTGTGTTTGTCGTGGACCGGGACCCCGTGCACGGCGTGCTCGGGCGCGTGCCCTTACCCCGACACCGCCATGGTGCTGGACGAGCTCGGCCGCGTGTACGTGGACCCGCGCCACTGCATTGGCTGCGGCATGTGCCGGTCGGCGTGCCCGACGGCCCCCAAGAGTATTAAAGTACGCCCTCCCCCGAGGTTCTGATGTTGAGTTCGGACGTGAAAGCGGCCGCCGGTCGTATGCTGGTGGCCGGCTTCGACGGCCCTACGCTGCCGTCTTTCGTGCGCTCTGCGCTGGCCGAATCCCGTCTGGGCGGTGTCATTTTGTTTGCACGAAATGTGCACACACCCGACCAGGTCGCAGACCTCAACGAGACGGTCTACGCGGCGTGCGACGGCTGGCTTCCGTTTGTTTCTGTAGACCAAGAAGGCGGCCGCGTTCAGCGCATCAAAGAGCCCGCGACGCGGGTGCCCCCGATGGCCAACGTAGGCACAACCGGCGACGCCGATCTGGCCGCACGCATCGGCGAGATGATGGGCGACGAGCTCGAGGCGATGGGGTTCAACTTGGACTTCGCGCCCTGCGCCGATGTGTTCACCAACCCCGAGAACACCGTCATCGGCGACCGCGCGTTTGGCACCGACCCCGACACCGTCGCGAAGATGGCCGGTGCGTACTCGGTCGGACTGACCACCGCCGGTATCATCCCGTGCGCAAAGCACTTTCCGGGACACGGCGACACGCTGCTCGACAGCCACTTTGACCTCCCGCGTGTGGAGCACGACCTCAACCGGCTGCGCGCGATCGAGTTCAAGCCGTTCGAGCGACTCATCGCTGGGCGCATCCCGATGATCATGACCGCGCACATCGTGATGCCGGCCATCGACACCACGCATCCGATCACGCTGTCCAATCAGGGCATCGCCCAGCTGCTGCGGCAGAAGCTGCACTTTGGCGGCGTGGTCGTGTCCGACGACCTTGAGATGAAGGCCGTCGCCGACCGTTACTCCATCGAGGAGATGATGCATCTGGGCGTCCGCGCGGGTGTGGACTTGTACTTGGTGTGTCACACCCGCGAGAAGTGGGAAGAGGCGTACGAGGTGCTGATCAAGATGGCCGAGTCGAGCGCGCACGACCGCGAGCTGATCGAGATCGCAGCGGGCCGCATCCGCAAGCTGGAGAAGGACTACCTGCGGCCGTGGACGCGGCCGGCGACGCTGTCGGACCGGCTGGGAACGCCCAAACACGCCGCCCTGATCCAAGAGCTCGAGGCCTTGTGTGCGGCCAAGGGGACTGCGTGACAGGGGCGCGCCGAAACCGGCGCGAACGGACCGGCAACTCGTTTGCGTTCCTCACGCTCATGTGTGGCATCGCGTCGTGGGTGCCGCTGATCGTGGTGATCACCGGACCGCTCACGATCGGCTTCTTCATCGCGTCGCACGTGGTGATGCGGCGCCGCGGAGAGCCCGGCCGCGTGCACGCTGCGTGGACCGGCCTGATGCTCGGGTTCATGGCGTTCTTGCTGCAGGCGGTGCTGGCCGTCGTGGCGGCGATCCCGGGTTTGATCGGCGGCGCGATGGGCTGCGGCACGGACGAGCGACCGGCCGTCGTGGCACCCGCAGCGGACGCCCCTGCCGAAACGGCTGAGCCGACCGCCCCCGAGCCGGCTCCTGTCGCGCCCTAACCGCGTTCGGTCGCGGATTCGCCGCGCGGAGGAACTGTCGGACGGGGTACGGCCGAAGATCGTGGGTGCCAGATTGTGGCGACGGTAGCGGAGGAATTCCGACCGCGGGGACAGTATTGCTCCGCCTCCGTTTCGTGTATGGAAGTGTCCGTCGAAATGATCTGCCGTGCGCGCGGGAGATTCTCGACACACAGATTCGGACGGGTGCATGCCCTTGAATCGCCATGAAGAACTCCATGCACACAGGACCTGAAAACGAAGGGTTGCGACGACTCTTCGAACTTGCACCGGCGATGCTCTGCATTGCGGGGACGGACGGCAGGTTCCTGCACGTGAACCCGGCGTTCTCGGTCGTTCTGGGTCGGAGCGCCGAAGAGCTACAATCAGAGTCGTTCCTCGACCTGATCCACGACGACGACCGCGAGTCCACCGTCCAAGAGCTCGGTAGCCTGCGCAGCGGCAAAGAGACGCTGGGGTTTGAGAACCGCTTCCGTCACGCCGACGGCAGCTACCGCCGACTGCGCTGGTCCGCGACGCCGAGCGAAGACGGCAACCTCGTGTACGCCACCGCGAACGACGTGACCGAGCTGTGCGACATCAAGGCGGACCTCGCCCGGTCGCAGCGCGTGCTCCACCACGCCGCGCACAACGCCCTGCTCGGCGGCTGGGAGTTCGACCTGCGCACCGGCAAGACCACGTGGTCCGAGCAGGTGTACCGCATTCACGAGACGCCGGCGGGCTACATGCCCCGTAGCCTCGACGACTCGCTCAATTTCTATCCGCCGCTGTCGCGGATGCTCATCCAGGCCGCCGTGCAGCACACGACGGCGACCGGCACGGGCTGGGACATCGAGTGCCGCTTCGTGAGCGCGCGCGGCCGCGAGAAGTGGGTCCGCACCACCGGCGAAGGCGTGCGCGACGCGGACGGCAAGATCATCCAGCTGCGCGGCGCGTTTCAGGACATCACCGAACGGCGGGAGCGCGAGCACCTGCATCGTGAGTTCTTGTCGACGATCTCCCACGAGGTCCAGGCGCCGCTGTCGTCGGTTGTCGCCGCGCTGCGAATCGCCGCCGCCGACGCCAATCACGAGGGCGCGACGACCGAGCGGAACGAGCTCTTGGCGCTGGCGCTGCGCAACAGCGAGCGGCTCGCCCGCATCGTCGACGAGCTGATCGACGGCGAAGCGGTGGTCGACGGACACATCCAGTTGGCGGCGCGCAGCGTGTGCACGCAGCACGTGGTCGAGCGCACCGTCGAGCAGACCTGCCTGATCGGCGAAGTCGAATCCACGCGTATCGAGGTCAAGGAAGACCTGGTGACCAAGGTGCTCGGCGACGAGCGTCGCATCATCCAGGCGTTGACCGAGCTCGTGTGCAACGCGGTGCGCCACGCGGTGTCCGAGCGCGTCACCATTCGGGTGTCGGAGAAGGACGGCGCCGCGCTGTTCGAAGTGACGGACGACGGCCCATTCGGCGAGCGCGCGGAGGGCTACACCACGCAGCCCGTGTCGGCGATGACCCGCGCACCGGGTCGGCTGCGCTCCGGTTTAGAGGTTGCGCGGCGGTTGATCGAGCTACAAGGTGGTTCGGTAGGCGCCCACGCCTTAGGGGCCTCGGGGAGCGTATTTTGGTTCACGTTGCCGACCGCGCCAACGACCGCATCGAGGTAGCACTCAGCGGGGGAACTACAGGGACGTACATGTGCAACATTCTGCGTGAATGCTAGACACGTAACTACCTGAATATAAGAAACTTCTGGTAAGATCGCGCCCGTTCGATAGAGTCGGTACAGCGCGTCTCAATTTTGCACTATTCTGCAGCGCCGCCCGTTCCCTGATGAGCCAGTCTAAGAATCCACCTCCCACGGGAGACCGACAGCCGTGGCGCCTCTCGCGTCTTCGCGCTTGGACGAGTGGCTACACAGGTGTAACTCCGACGGTGCCCGAAGAACGACTGGACGAGACCGGTACAGCGCGCGTGAGCAAAGAGCCCGGAAAGGAACCGCTTCGAATGGACCCAGAGACGACTGCAGCACCAGCGCACACACACACGGGAGTCGACACTCCCCGTGCGAACACGCCTGTGGCTCCAGCGCGCACCACCGCGAGCAAGTCGTCGCCCGAGGCTGTGCTCGACCTGTGCCCGGACATCGTCTTCCAGTTCCGCTTCCGCCAAGATCGGGTCGCGTGTCGCTACGTGAACCGAGCGGTAGAGGATGTGCTCGGCGTCTCGCAAGCCGAGCTGCTTCGCGACGGCACGCTGTTCTTCTCCCGCTGTGTTCCGAGCGACCGTGCCAAGGTGCGGCGCATTCTGTCGGGCGACACGAGCGGTGTTGTGACGGCGCGGTTCGCCCGACGCGAGGGTCCGCCGGTGTGGCTGCAGTTGTCGTTCCGACGCCGCGAAGAAGGCGACGACATTTGGCTCGACGGCACGGCGCGCGACGTGAGCGAGGTCACGGAGCGTCGGCTCTCGACCCGCCTGAACGACGAGCGCAACGGCTACGCGATTCGCGCCGCGCAGCTCGGGCTGTTCGACTGGGATCTCGGCGACGAGCAGGTGTTCTTCTCGGAGCGAACGGCGGCGCTGCTCGGGCTGCCGGCCGAAGGCGTCTACGAGCCCGAGGCGTGGTTCTCGCGCATCCACCCGGACTGCGCGTCACGGGTCGCCACCAAGTTCACGCTCTACATCCGCGGCGTGCAGGATGAGTTCGAGGACGAGCACCGGCTGCGCACCGACAACGGCTACCTCTGGGTGCGCGTCATGGGCGTCGCCAAGCGAGACGGCGGCGGAAACCCGCGACGTCTGATCGGCACGTTCGAAGAGGTCACGGAGCGCAAGGAGTCGGAAGCGGAGATGATCCACGCCGCCACGCACGACGCGCTCACCGGGCTGGTCAACCGCGACGGCTTCCTCCGCCGCTTCGACCAGTCGAGCGACCGTTCCAGCGGAGCGGCGCCCCGCAACGCCGTGCTCTACGTGGGCCTGGACCAGTTCAAGAAGATCAACGACGGGCTCGGCCAGTCTTCTGCCAACGCCGTGCTGCGCGAGTTCGCCGGACGGCTCAAGAAGTGGCTCAATCAGTCGGAGACGTTCCAGCAGCGTGTGGACGGCGGCTCGGTGGCCCGCCTCGGCGGCGACGAGTTCGCCGTGCTGTTCGCTGGCGTCGAGAACGGCGAAGAACTCGAGAGTTTGGCCCGCCAGATTCTGAACCTCATCGCCACGCCCGTGCACGTGGACGGACAGCCCGTCGTGGTGACCGCCAGCGTCGGCGTCGCGACCACGTTCGACGGCGAGACCGACGGCGCGCGCGTGGTCGAGAACGCCCAATCCGCCATGTACCGCGCCAAAGGCGAGGGGCGGTCGCGCTGCGCGTACTACACCTCGGCCGGCCGAGAGGATGCGTTCGATGTGGTCCGGCTGGAGTCGGATCTGCGCGTCGCCGCCCGCCGTGGCGAGCTCATGTTCTACTACCAACCGCTCATCGATCTGCGGTCCGGCAACCTGGTCGGGCTCGAAGCGCTCATGCGCTGGAACCACCACGAACGCGGCTTCATCTCGCCCGCGCGGTTCATCCCCATCGCCGAGCAATCCGACCTCGCTGTGGAGCTCGGCGAGTGGACGCTCGACACGGTCTGCGAGCAGATCGCGACGTGGGAGCGCCTGGGCTTGCCGGATTCCTTCGCGGTCAACTTGAACCTCAGCAGCGCGCACTTCGCCCAGGCCACGTTGCCGGCGCGAGTGCAGCGCACGCTGGAGCGATACGGCCTGCACGGCTCGCGTCTCAAACTCGAGATCACCGAGTCGGCGTTGATGTCGGAGCCCGACGAAGCCATCGCCGTCCTCACGGCGATCAAGGCGCTCGGCGTACGCATCTGTATGGACGACTTCGGCACCGGCTACTCGTCATTGGCGCAGCTGAACCGGTTCCCGATCGACATCCTCAAGATCGACCGCGCGTTCGTCATCGAGCTCGACGCGCCGATCCACAACGACACGCTCGCGCGCAGTATCGTAGCGCTCTCGCAATCGTTGAATCTCGAGGTCGTCGCCGAGGGCATTGAGACGGTCTATGCGCGGGACCAATTGGCCGCGCTGGGCTGCGATGTGGGACAAGGGTATTTGTTCTCCCGTCCGGTACCCGTGTCAGACGTCAATGAATGGCTGGAATTCGGGCCGGATCGGTGCTTCGAAGTGACGCAGCGCGATCTCCCGGTCGTGCCGAGCTGAATCGGCGCCAACGTGGCGGCGGTTCGATGTTGAGTTCTTGAGCGTACGAGCAGGCCCGTGTCGACAACCCGTCTAGCGATTGGATTCGTTTCCGTCGCCGCTCTCGGCGGCGCCATCGCCATGGTGATGAACCAGAACTCTAAGGTGGAAGACCGCCTCCCGGTTCCCGCAGCCGCCGTTGCGCCCGCGGAGAACTTCGAGCCCGCCACCGTGCCGCCGCTCGACCCGTCCGACCCGGTCGTCGACCTGCGACCCGCGCGAACGCCACCCCCAGCGGCGCCGGCCGAGGGTACCGGCTCCGAAGAGGCCGCCGAAGGCACCGGAGCGCCGAGCGCAGCGCCGGCCACCCGCCCCCGCATGCGCCGTCCCGTAGCCGCCGAGGGCGAGACGCTTCGGGTCGCGCACCCGACCAACCTGCCCAACCGCTTCGCCGACCCGGCCGAAGTCGACGGCGAGAACCCGTACGGCGAGAACGACATCCCCGGCGGACCGGACCCGGCGCCAGAGCAGCGGTTCTTCGAGAACGTGGACGCCGCCTACGCGAGCGCCATGGACGGCATCGCCGACTGCGCCGCCTCGCTGCCGCCCGAGACCACCGACACCGTCTACATCGAGATGACCGTCGGCGACGACATGGATGCGCCGGGCAACGGCGTCATCCGCGTGGACTCGATCTCCAGCGCGGCGCTCACGGGCTCGCTCGAAGCCTGCGCCCGCGCCGTGCTCACCGACACCGCCGTGCCGCCACCGTACCGCGCGCACACCGTCGAAGGCGCCGCGTACTCCGTGCAGTCGGACACCGACGCCGAGTACACGCTGGTGTTCGAGATGGAGATGGGCGCCACCGAGTAGTCGCGAAGATCTTTTGGTGCGACCCGCGCAGCATTGACCGCGGGCGCCGCCAAGAGATCACCTGGATCGGAGACTCGATCACGCGCCAGTGATCTGCAGCTAACCTGCTGTGTAAGCACGTGATCTCGCGAATCCAAAAACTCAGGTTTCGAAATTTGCGCGCTAAAAGCGTCAACATTTCGGACACTTGGATCGAGCCTTGCTTATATAAACGACTCCACAAACACATGTAGGTGTGGAACCGTAAGCCGCCGTGACAGGCCGCAGACGACGCTCCGGCGCGCTCCGAGCCGCGTGCCACGGTTATCGAACGGCACCCCCTCGGCGTGGTATAGCGCCCCTGGCCACACTTCCTGTCCCCCGCAGTCACGGCGACTCGGGCTCCCCGTCGGTTTTCCATGGCGTTCGCGCACGGCAAGATTCTGCTCCTCGGCGAGCATTCGGTGGTCTACGGATACCCCGCGATCGCGGCCGGGCTGCAGATCGGCGTGGAAGCGCAGGTGATCGACGGCCCCGCCGGCATTCAGTGCGCGGCGTGGGACTTGGACGCCACCGCTGGCGACGGCAGTTCGGTGGGGCGCGCGCTCGAAGCCTTGGCGGACGCCCTCGATTTGCCGCCGGCCCGGCTCGAGCTCACCGCCACCGTCCCGGCCGGCGCAGGCTTGGGCAGCTCGGCAGCGATGGCCGTCGCGTGTGCGCGCGCGCTGGCCGGCAACGTGGGCCGCGTGCTCACCGACGCCAAACTCGGCGCCGCCGCGATGGCCTCCGAGCGCGTGTTTCACGGCAACCCGAGCGGGCTCGACCACACCGTCGCCATCCAAGGCGGGCTGCTTCGCTTTGAGCGCGGCACGCCGCCGAAGGTCGCTCGGCTGCGCGCCGCACAGCCGCTGGAGCTCGTCATCGCGCAGGTCGCGCCGGGCGCCGACACCTCGCGGTTGGTGGGTAACGTCGCGGAGCAGCGCGCGCGTCTCGGCGCCACAGCGGATGGGCTCCACGCTCAAATCGGCGCGGTGGTACTCGACGCCATCGGCGCCATCGAAGCCGGCGACCTCGAGCGCCTCGGCGAGCTGATGGACATCGACCACGCGCTACTCGGCGCGATCGGCGTCTCCACGCCCGCGCTCGACGCCGCCTGCCACGCCGCGCGCGAGGCCGGCGCACTGGGCGCCAAACTCACCGGCGCGGGCGGCGGAGGCTGCATGATCGCGCTCGTGACCGCGGACACACGCGCGGCGGTCACAGCCGCACTCGACCGGACGTGCCTGGGCGTGTACGCCGCGTCCGTAGGAATTCACGACGACGCCCGCGGATGACGCCACAATGACGACGGAAGACACCCACTCGAACGGCAACCCCACCACCGGCGCCGTCCGCGTGACCGCGCACCCCAACATCGCGCTGGTCAAATACTGGGGCAAGCGCGACCACGCGCTCAACCTGCCCGCCGCCGGAAGCCTGAGCCTCACGCTCGGCCCCGTGCGCACCGAGACCACGCTGCAGTGGGGCGCAGAGGCCGACTCCTTTACGCTCGACGGCGTGCCGCAGGGGCCAAAAGAGACCGCCAAGATCGGGCAGTTCTTGGACCTGGTGCGCGGTGAGCGGCCGGAGCTCGGCGGCGCGATCGTGACGTCGGACAACGACTTTCCAACCGCCGCCGGCTTGGCCTCCAGCTCCAGCGGTTTCGCTGCGCTGGCCGTTGCCGCGACGGCCGCCGCCGGCATTGAAATCGACGACCCGGCGCTCTCGGTGCTGGCGCGACGCGGGTCTGGATCCGCCGCGCGCAGCGTGTTCGGCGGGGTGGTTCGCATGCACGGCGGCGAGCGCGCCGACGGTACCGACGCCCACGCCGAGCAGGTGTTTGGCCCCGACCACTGGGACCTCGCCATGCTCCTCGCCGTCACCGTCGAAGGCCCCAAGAAGGTGAGCTCGCGCGACGGCATGAACCTGACCCAAGAGACCTCGCCGTACTTTGACGCCTGGGTCGCGACGGTCGAGCCCGCGGTGCTGCAGGCCATGGACGCCATCGACGCCCGCGACTTTGAGCGGCTGGCCGGCATCGCCGAGGCGAGCGCCCTGCAGATGCACGCGAGCGCGATCGCGTCGGTGCCCGGCGTGCTCTACTGGCGCGGCGCCACCGTCGACGTGGTCCACGCCGTCCGCGCTTGGCGGGCCGAGGGCATCCCGGTGTTCTTCACCATCGACGCGGGCCCGCACGTGAAGGTGTGCACGCTGGCGTCCGAGGCGGCCAAGGTCGCGGAGATGCTCGAGGCGCTGCCCGGCGTCGCCCGCGTCCTGCGCACGCTGCCCGCGTCCGGTCCCCGGGTTGAGTTCCTCTGATGCTCACGTTCCGCGCGCCCGGTAAGCTGTTCTGGATTGGTGAGTACGCGGTGCTCGACGGCGGCCCCGCGCTCGTCGCGGCGGTGGACCGATACGCCCTCACCGAGTTCCTGCCAGCCGAGTCCGGCGTGCTGTTCTGCCTCAACGAGGCGCCCTACCCACTGTGGACGCCCGACGGCACGCTGCTGCCCGATGGGGTGCCCGAAGGCGCGGAGCTCGTCGCCGCCGTCGCCCGCGCTGTGCACGCCCACTCCGGACCGCCAGCCCCCTGCCGCCTGCACTGCGACAGCAGCGCCATGAGCGCCGACACCAAGCTCGGCCTCGGCTCCAGCGGTGCCGTCGCCGCGGGCCTCGTCGCCGCCCTGCTCCCCGATCTGCCGGCCCCCGAAGCGCTCGCGATGGCCATCCAAGCGCACCGCGACTTTCAGAACGGCCAAGGTTCCGGCGCCGACGTGATCGCGTCGTGTCTCGGCGGGCTCACACGCGTGCAACCCGGCACCGAGCCCACGCCCATCACGATTCCCAACGACCTGCAGTTCGCGGTGCTCTACACCGGCACCTCGGCCAGCACGCGCGTTCTGGTGCAAGCGTTCCGCGCCTGGCAACAGCGCGACGGCGCGAGCGCGACCGCCCGAGTGGACGCCATGGCCCGCACCGCCCACCAAGCGATCGACGACCTCAACGCAGGGCGCATCGCCGCATGGCTCGACGCCGTGCGCGCGTACGCTGAGCACGAGCGCGCCCTCACCGCGGCAGGCGTCGGCGTGATGACCGACCCGGTCGAGCGATGCGTCGCCGCCGCCGAGTCCGCCGGCTGGGCAGCCAAACCCTCGGGCGCGGGCGGAGGCGACGTTGTAATCGCCTTCGCTGGCCCCGACGGCGACCCGCAACGCCTCGACGCCGCCGCCGACGCCGCCGGCGTCGAACGGGTGGCGCTTGCACTCGCGCCTCGCGGCGTCCTACACCCTTCGCGCTAACCCCGTTCGGACGAACGCCTGATGACAGACGCAGACCGCAGCTCCCGCTTTCCCGGCTTCTACCGCATGACGCGAGGCCAGCGCCTCGGCCTGCTGGTCGAGCGCGGGTTTCTGACCGCTGAACAAGCCGACACCTTGGCCCACAGCGGCGCGGCGCTGCCGTTCGAGGTCGCCGACAAGATGATCGAGAACGTGGTCGGCTGCTTCGAGCTGCCCATCGGACTCGGGCTCAACTTTGTGATCAACGGCCGCGACTACGTGGTGCCGATGGTCGTCGAAGAGCCCTCCATCGTGGCCGCCGTAAGCCACTCCGCGCGCATCGTCCGCGCGTCCGGCGGCTTCACCGCCGAGGCGGACCGCAGCGTGATGACCGGCCAAATTCAGGTCGTCGGCTGCCCCGATCCCGACGCCGCGATCGCCCGAATCATGGAGCGCCGCGAAGCCCTCGTGGCCGCTGCGAACGCCATCGAGCCCGGCATGCAACAGCGCGGCGGCGGCGCGCTCGACCTCGACGTGCGCCTGCTCGGCGACCCCGGCAAGTACTCCCAAATGTTGGTGGTGCACCTGTACGTCGACGCCTGCGACGCCATGGGCGCCAACCTGACCAACACCATGTGCGAGGGGCTGGCCCCCGAGATCGAGCTGCTCACCGGCGGCCGCGTCTACCTGCGCATTCTGTCGAACCTGACCGACCGCCGACGCGTGCGCGCGAGCTGCCGAATCCCGTTCGACAACCTCGCCTGGCAAGGCTTCGACGGCGCGACCATCGCCGAAGGTGTCGCCCGCGCGAGCGAGTTCGCCGAGGCCGACCCCTACCGCGCGGCCACCCACAACAAGGGCATCATGAACGGCATCGACGCCGTCGCGATCGCCACCGGACAAGACTGGCGCGCCATCGAGGCAGGCGCACACGCGTTCGCCGCCCACAGCGGCCAGTACGGCCCGCTCGCCCGCTGGTGGACCCAAGACGGCGCCCTCCACGGCGAAATCGACATCCCCATGGCGGTCGGCACCGTCGGCGGCCCGATTCGCCTGCACCCCACCGTCGCGCTCCTGCTGTCGGTGCTCGATGTCAGCGGCGCCAAGGAGCTCGCCTGTGTGCTCGGCGCGGTCGGCCTCGCGCAGAACCTCTCGGCCATCAAAGCGCTCGCCTCCACGGGCATCCAGAAGGGCCACATGGCGCTGCACGCCCGCTCCGTCGCCGCCACCGCTGGCGCCACCGGCGAAGACGTCGAACGCGTCGCCCGACAGCTGGTCACCGAAGGCAATATCAAGGTCGAGCGCGCGCTCGAGATCCTGGCCGAGTAGCGCGCTAGAGCCTGAGCCAACGCAAGCCTCTACGGCGCTGACCGGTTTGAGGTCTCTGCACCCAATCCCTTCCTGAGCGAAGTCGAAGGACTGAGCGCGCGCTCGAGATCCTGGCCGAGTAGCGCGCTAGAGCCAGAGCCAACGCAAGCCTCTACCGCGCTGACCTGTTTGAGGTCTCTGCACCCAACCCAATCCCTTCCTGAGCGAAGTCGAAGGACTGAGCGCGGTCGAAGGTCGAGCGAAGTCGAAGGACTGAGCGCGGTCGAAGGTCGAGCGAAGTCGAAGGACTGA
>CBDUJZ010000133.1:0-14538 GCA_965367675.1 uncultured Myxococcales bacterium
ACGCCGTCCTCAAGCGTCAGCGCGTCCGAGTCGCGGCAGAACGTCTGCGAGACAATCGTCACGCAGAAATCGGTCGGCGCTTCGCCCAGGTCATCCGCTTGGTACGTGCCGGTCACCGTGGGCTGAACGTCCTCGGTCACGAGCCGGTCGACCGTCGGCACAGGGCCGCTCGTGTCGATCGTCCACGTGTGCTCGGCCGGCGTCGGGTCCACCACGTCGGCGCCGTCATACGCGCGCACCTGCAGCGTGTGCTCGCCTTCCGGGAGCGGGTCCGTGGTCAGCGTCTCGTCGCAGTCGAACCACTCGCCGGCGTCGAGCATGCACTCAAAGCGCACGCCGTCGTCCGTCGAGAACTCAAAGTCAGCGATCGGCTCGGACGTGGGGTCCTCCGGCGCGACGTCGATGAACGTATCCGGACCGCCGGTGTCGCTCGTCCACGTGTGCGTCGCCGGCGTCGGGTCCACGTTGCCCGCCTCGTCGTACGCGCGCACTTCAAGCGTGTGCTCGCCATCCTCGACCGGCGGCGTCGTGTAGTCTTCCGGGCAGTCCAACCAAGCGCCGTCGTCGATGCGACACTCGTAGCGAACGCCATCGTCCGTCGAGAACTCAAAGTCAGGCGTCGGGTCGTTGCTCGGCGACTCCGGCGCAACGTCGATGAACGTATCCGGAGCGCCCGTGTCCGTCGTCCACGTGTGGCTCGCCGGCGTCGGGTCCACGGTGCCCACGATGTTGATCGCGCGCACCTCGAGCGTGTGCTCGCCGTCGGTCAGCGGCAGCGTCGTGAAGGCGGAGAGGCATACGCCCCAACCACCGGCGTCGAGCTGACACTCGTAGGTGACGCCGGTGTCGGTCGAGAACAAGAAGTCGCCCGTGGGGTCGTTGCTCGGGCTCGACGGCGCGAAGTCGATAAACGTGTCGGGCGCGCCGGCGATCACCGTCCAGGTGTGGCTCGCCGGCGTGGGGTCCGTGTTGAGCGCGTCGTCCGTCGCGCGGACCTCAAGCGTGTGCTCGCCATCGTTCAGCGGGGGCGTGTCGTAGGACTCCGGGCAGGCGGCCCAAACGCCCTCGTCGAGGCGGCACTCGTACGTGACCGGGGACTCGTCGGAGTCGAAGTCGAAATGCGCGATCGCGACGGTGCTCGGGTTGGTCGGGACCTCGTCGAACAGCGTATCCGGCGGATCGGTGTCGATGACCCAGGTGTATTCCTTCGGGGTGGTGTCGGCGACGCCGTTCACGTTGACCGCGCGCACCTGGATGAAGTGCGGCCCGTCGGCCAGCGGCGGCGTGTTCCAGCGCTCGGTGCACGGAATCCAGCCACCCATGTCGATCTGGCACTCGTAACGCACGCCGAAGTCGGTCGAGAACATGAAGAACCCGGAGGGTTCGTTCACCGGGTTCCACGGAACGATCTCCATCTCCGTGTCGGGCTCAGGCACAGGCTGCGCGTCCGCTGAGCTTGGGATAACGAGCAAAAGCGCGATCACCGTGGCTGTGGCAATACAGCCTGTAAATGTAGCGGACGTGGTGAAAGTCATAAGGACTCCAGCGGGGCACCTGGCGGCCCCCCGCAGGTTGGTGTGATGGCGAAACCCGTCGCCAGAACGTTTACTGTCGGCGGACAACAGCCACAGCGCACTCCAGAAATCAACCAATGTAGGAATTGTGCCGCTTTGTAGGTGTTTTCCGGGTGTTTCACGCCATGTCCGAGCTCCGCGGCCCCGACGAATCTAAGGACCTGAGCGTCCGCCAAGTCCTGCGGACGACCACGCCGGGCACCTGCCCGAACCGACGCAGCGCTGGTGGCACAGGTCCTGCACTGTATTCCCTCCACGCGCCCTTCCATCGCACGGATGCGCTGCGTTCGCCCTCTCCTCAGCACTTGGAGCCCGCCATGACACCCAAATTCCTAGGACTCGCCCTCACATTTCTGATGATCGCCGCATGCGGAACGGTCGACGAAACGCTCCCGGACGCGACTTCAGATGCGGGCTCCGACACAAGTAGCGACGTAAGTACCGACGCGACCACAGACGCGAGTACCGACGCGAGTACCGACACGACGGCCGACGTGACCACCGACGCGACCGTGGATGTCGGCCTGTGCGGCCCCGACCCCAGCGAAACCTGTCAGGACACCGGATGCGCCGTTGGATACACCTGCGTGCCCGCCGACACCGACGGCTGCGTCCCCTCCGGCTGCAGCTGTAGCGACGGAACCTGGGACTGCACCGCCGACTGCGGACAAGCGTACGTATGCGCCGCCGAGCCCGACCCCTCGGAGTGCGACACCCCGGACCCGAGCGCGACGTGCCTCGACTCCGGCTGCGACGATGGATACGAGTGCGTCGTCTCCGACGACACCGCCTGCCGCCCGAGCGCGTGCTTCTGCGACGGCGGCGTTTGGGGCTGCACCGAGGACTGCAACCCCAGCTACGCCTGCGTGCCCGAGGGTGACCCGGACCTGTGCCCCACCACCGAGCCCATCGGTGAGTCGTGCGGCGCCGAAGGCCTCTCGTGCAGCTGGGGCGTTGAGTGCTGCTGCGGCTCGTGCTCCCCGGCCACCGTGTGCGACTGCTCCGACGGCCAGTGGGCCTGCTACGCCACCGACGCGTGCTTCATCGAGTCCTGCGAGGGCCGCACCTGCGCGTCCGATACGGACTGTGAAGGCGGCGGCGTTGAGACCACCTGCATCGACGGAATGTGCGCCCTGCCCGCCGACGCCGAGTGGGCCGCCGGCCCCGAACTCCCGCTCACCATCGGCGCCTGCGGAGACGCCGGCGACAGCTACGAACTGCTCGACCTCGACGTCGACGGCGACATGCTGAACCTGTCGGTCGCCTACAGCGGCGGCTGCGCAACCCACGAGTTCCGCCTCTGCTGGAGCGGCGACTTCTCCGACGCAGCGGTGGTCCCCGTCGAGGCCACGCTCGAGCTCCGACACAAGAGCAACGGCGACGCGTGCTTGGCCTACCCAACCGAGGCGCTGCGAGTGCCCATCACGGACATCGCGGACGCGTACCGCGAGCAGTTCGCCACCGACGCCGGCGCGGTTCGCCTGAACCTCGACAGCATGAACGCGGTCTACGAATTCCTGTAGGCCGCTCGGCCCTTGGGCGCGGCGTTCAAGCTCAGTACTCAAGCCCCAACAGCGCGCGGTACGGCGCGTCGCCCAAGCCATGGCGACTCCAGTAGTCGAGCATCACCGCGTCCGTGCGCCGCGCCGTCGTCGTGCCCCGCCCGCGCTGCGTCTCCGTCCAACCGAGAATCGCATGCGGGAAGGCCGCCTCGAACTCGATCACCACCGTGCGGCCAAATTCCGGATAGTCGACCGTGTAGCGCTGGGCCGCCACCGCCGCGTACGTCGACTCCGCGACCGGCGCTAACGACAGCACCGCGCGCTCGGCCGCCGTCTCGCTGTGCATCAGCCGCAGCGCGTGCCCCGCCGGAACCACCCGCTGCTCACCCACCGGGAGCGCTTCGGGCGCACGGCGAATGCGCGTCCACAGCTCATCCTCCAGCAGGCCATCGACCGCAAACTCCTGGTCCGCCTCCGCCTGGAAGTACGAGTGCAACTGCACCGCATAGGCATCGTCTCGGCGGTTGAACTGCTGGTACGTCATCCCGCACCACTCCTGCACACTCACGCTGAGCTTGAGCGCCGCCGCGTTCACCGATGACACCGGCGAGAACACAGAAGTCAGGATCGAGTACGGATAAATGCCCGTGTAGAACCGCCGATACGCGTTGAGCTTCAGCACCGGGACCGCGTTCGTCGCATCCCCAAATTCATGTTTGGTTTGCACGTCGGTCAGAAAGTCCTCGGTCACGTAAACAAGCACCGCCTCGCCCGGAAACTGCTCGCCGTACCGCGCCTGCGACAATTCATAACGGCTCAGCTCGGCCACGCCCTGGTACCAATACTGGTCGAAGGCCGGGTGCGCCGCCGTAAACTCGTCCACAGCCTGAGCGCCCGGCAGCAGCGCGATATCAACGGACGGCGAGGCCGGCGGCGGCGCGGCGGGCTGCGATTGACTGCACGCGAGCGCAAGCGAAAGCGGGAGGACGGCGATGAAGCGAAGCATGGTCGGACCGGGAAGAAGGCCCCCTGTGGATGCGGACGCCCGCCGAAAGATGCAACTGACAGCACGCAGCCCGAGCACGCAGCCGACGGCTCACCCCGCCAGGCCGCCTATCGCCAGCCCGTGTCGAGGACCGTCGAGACCGACTCCCCGTCGAACGTCAGGATCTCGCTGCGCACAGTCCCCTGCACCGGATCAACCGACAGAATCCCGGCGTTCACACCACCAAACGGGTTTGTGTCGCCGCAGTCTTGCGGCAGCGTAATTCGCGCCGTGTGCTCCCCGAACGGCAGCTCCACCTCCAGCTCAAACGGGAAGCGCAACGCCCGCGCGATCTCAGACTGCGGATGACTCAACGGGCTCGCCGTGAGCGACAGCGCGCACGCTCCACCGCCCAAGTCGACCTCGCACAGCGACGCCGCGTGAATGTCGCCCCCCAGCAGCACCAGCTTGCGATGCGGCGCACGGAGCGCGATGTCGCGAAGCAGCTCGAGCAGCGCGGTCCGGCAGTGCCGCGCTGCCGGATGCGACCACCGGTCATCAAAGTCAGAGCCGGGTTCCGTGAGCGCGTCAGCCGCGTCGCTCGCTGAGTCCGACAGCGGCAGCAGCGGAATCGTGAGCCCCAACACAAAGCTCGTCGCGTCCTCGTTCGCCGCGGCAACAGAAGCGATCCACCGCAACTGCTCAGACGAGATCAGGTGCAGCTCCTCGCCGTCGTGGACGCGGTCGCTGCGCAAGTCGGGCACGCAGATCGAGAGCGCGCCGAGCCGCAACGCAAAGTCGGCCGTCCCCGACCGCCCGTCGGCGCCGTGAACCCGCGTGGCCTGGTAGTCCCAGAACGCATCGAGCGCGCCGAGCCGCAGGTTCGTCCACGCCAAGCCGGAGTGCGCGGGGTGGGAGCCAAAGTTGTCGATAAACTCGTGATCGTCGTGCATCGGGCACGTCGCAAACAGGCTCGTCAGCGCCCGAAGCTCGCGCGGCTTCCACCACTCCCGATAGCGCTGATGCCATAGCGCGCGGACCTCCTCGCGGGTGCACTCGAGCACGCTCGCCCGGTTCGGCGGCGCAATCGCCTCGAAGAACTCGGCGTTGAACAAGCTCATCACCTCGGGCTGGTCGGTGTACATCTGGTCGCCGAGCGGAAACACCGCCCGCACCCCGCGCCGCGAGAACTCCGCGATGAGCGCTTCGATGAACGCGCCCGTCCCCGACCGAACCCGAGCGTTGTCATCGAGCGGCTGGTTGCAGCTCCACCACGCAATGCAAATCGGCATTTGGCTGCTGGCGAGCGGCGCCGTTCGAAACTCCGCTTGCCCGACCAACTGTTCGGCGTTCAGCCCACGATGAAGCTGCACCCGATACGTCGTGTCCGGCTCCAGCGCGACCCCGAAGAGCTCCGACGCCTGGACCGTCGCGGTGCCATCCGCGCGAGCGTCTCCATGGTGCGCCGTCGTGACTTTCGCGACCGTCTGACCGTCGCGCAGCAGCTCAAAGTGAAGCGCCTGGCAGGTGTGCCCGGTGCGGTACCAGAGCCGCGCGTCCGTCGGGTCCACGCGCCCAGCGCCGAGCTGCTCCCAGTCCGAGTTTAGGCTCAGCCTGGCGACGAGTTCTGCGGTTGTTTCGGACATTTCGGCCGTGGGTTGGCGGGCAAATGATGCTGCCACAACGATGGCAGAAAGGCACCGTGGCAAATTGCCCCACGTGTGTCACAGACGGTACGCGGGGCAGCCCCAGCACGGAATTCCGAGCGGACGACGGGGAGCCAAACGGCGCAAACACGATTCGCTAACCCACTGTAATAATTACACAATCACACCAACGTCGCGAGTCCCCGTCGGCGATGGCTGTGGATGGCACGGCTTTCGCAGTTGTCTATCGTGTTGCGATTCACGGCCTGACCAAGGCGCGAGCGCAACGAGACTCGCCGCCGCTCCGACGCGCGGCCCCAAAGACAGGCCTCCGATGAACACCCCGACGACCAACGACCGCCCTACTGACCCGATCGACATCCGCACCGCCGACCACAGCGAGCGCGTGACCGCACTCTGCACCCAGATCGACACCATCGTAGAAGCGCAGGGCGCGCCCGGCCGCCTCCCCGACTACCTGGTCTCCCCGCGTGAAGAGGTCCGCGACGCCGTCGCCGCACATTTCGCGGAACGCGATTTCGACGTCTCCACCGGCTTCGAGGCCGACAACGGCGCCTGGATGCGTATCGCTCCGTCAGGGTCCGAGTGAGTGCGCGGCCGAGCAAACACAGCGCGCGCACCATTGCCCAAGGGCTCCGGTGGCTGATACCTTAGCCGCTCGGCGCGCTGGTGCCGAACGTGTGGCAACGACGCGCGACCGGGCCACCGGAGCTCCAAGCGCCGACCGACTTCGAAACACCGCAAGCGACGCCAGTGCATGCCGACCCAACCCCGTATCCATGCCTGAACGCGAAGCCAGAGTCCTCATCGTCGACGACGAGGAGCAGCTCGTTGCGCTGGCGCTAAAGGCGCTCTCCAAGGCGGACATCAAGGCCGTCGGCGCCTCGAACGTTGACCGCGCCTTGCAGTACCTCGCCGGCTCCGCGTGGGACGTCCTGCTCGTCGACATCAACCTCGACGGCGAGAGCGGCATCGAGCTCGCGCAGAAGGCCGTCGAGATGGTCCCCGGACTCAGCGTCATCGTCATGACCGCGTTCGGCACCGTCGACAACGCCATCAGCGCCATTCGCGCCGGCGCTTACGACTTCGTGACCAAACCGTTCGACCTGCTCGCCTTGCGGCTGCTCGTCGAGCGCGCCACGCGACACACCGAGCTCGTCCGCGAGTTGGCGACGCTCAAACAACACACCGCGCCGCGCGCCATCTCCGACCTCATCGGCGCCAGCGAGCAGATCCGCGAGGTCGCGAGCCTGGTAGAGCGCGTCGCCAAGACCGACGTCACAGTGCTCGTCAGCGGCGAAAGCGGCACCGGCAAAGAGCTGGTCGCGTCCGCGATTCACGACCAGAGCGACCGCGCAAACATGCCCTTCATCCCCGTGAACTGCGGCGCGCTGCCCCCTGAGTTGCTCGGCAGTGAACTGTTCGGACACGAGAAAGGCGCCTTCACCGGGGCCGCCCGAGCGCGGCCCGGCCTGTTCGTCGAAGCGCACCAAGGGACGCTGTTTCTGGACGAGGTCGGCGAGATGCCGCCCGAGATGCAGGTCCGCTTGCTGCGCGCGCTCCAAGAAGGCCGCGTCCGACCCGTGGGCGGTGATCGCGAACGCGACGTCGACGTTCGCGTCGTATGTGCCACCAACCGAGACCTTCGGCGAGAGGTCGACGAGGGGCGGTTCCGCGAAGACCTGTACTACCGAATCAACGTGGTCGAGATCCGCATCCCGCCGCTGCGGGAGCGAGGGACCGACGCGCTGCTCATCGCGCGCTACTTCGTCCGCGAAGCCGCCGAACGCTTGGGCCGCAAGGTGTCCGGAATCGACGAGAACGCCGCCCGAAAGTTGCTCGCCTACGACTGGCCAGGCAACGTCCGAGAGTTGCGGAACGCGATGGAGCGTGGCGTGGCGCTCACCCGCTGGCCCACCATCGCCGTCGAAGACCTGCCGCCGCGTGTGCAAACATTCGAAAGCGAAGACGTCGACGAGGTCGGCGAGTCCGGACTGTTCCTGACGCTCGAGGAGCTTGAGCGACGCTACATCAGGAAGGTCATGAGCCACACCCAGGAAAACAAGGCGGAGTCTGCGCGGATCCTAGGGATTGACCGCCGCACGCTCTACCGAAAACTCGAACGATATGAAGACGCCTAAAGCAAACAACAACACAACTGCAGAGCAGAAACAGCAAGAAGACGCGCCTAAAGTTGTTATCATTGGAGATGACAGCCCGCACCTGGTGCGCGCGCTCAGCAAGGCTCTCCGCACCGCCCCCGTGACCATCGAGACCGCGCTGAGCGCCGACGAAACCGAGGCGCTCGTCGCACAAACCGAGCGCGAAAAAGGCGTGCTGCCAGCCCTCGTCGTCAGCGATGTGTACATGGCTGGAAAGAACGGCCTGGAGCTCACCGAGACCCTCAAGCGCGAATACCCCACCCTGCCGGTCCTCCTCATGTCTGCGTTTGCGTCCGAACAACTCAAGCAGCGCGCCATGGCCGCTGGCGCCGTTGGGCTGCTCCCCAAACCGTTCGACCTCAGCGTGTTCCGGGACCTCGTGCTCACGCTCGTCACGTGAGGTCCCCCGCGCGCGGGACCGCGCTGGGACTGTCGACGGTCGCCGCGATCACCGCGCACGCCTCCGCCGCCATGGCCCAGGTGGACGCTGCGCAGGCCACCCCCAGCACCGGCGTGTACGGACCCGCCGTGGTCGTGCTCGTGATCGGCGCAGCGGCCGTCGGGTACTGGATGGGCCGCGGCCAAACCCGCCCGCTACGGCGCGTGATCAGCGCTCCGGCCCCCTCCGCC
Source organism: uncultured Myxococcales bacterium (assembly GCA_965367675.1). Classification (GTDB taxonomy): domain Bacteria; phylum Myxococcota_A; class Bradymonadia; order REDH01; family REDH01; genus CBDUJZ01. The sequence goes on from CBDUJZ010000133.1 coordinate 8,521, forward strand.
AACAGCACGTCGGCGTTTGGAGAGTTTGCCTCGGCGATCGACCCCGGAACCAGCGCTCAGGCGACGTCAGAGGAAGCCGCGCCAGAGCCCGCGCCAGCGGCGACATCCGCCGCCCACACCGACGACGACACAAGCGCAGCCGCTCCGGCGCCGAGTCAGCCGGCCACCGCGCCCGACCCCGAGAACCCCCACCAAGTCCTCGAACGACTGCGACACGCCGACCGCCTCGCCTCCGTCGGCAAGATGGCGTCCTCCATGGCCCACGAAATGGGCACGCCACTTATGGTCATCAGCGGCAACGCGCAGCTCATCCTCATGGACCCTGAAGACGCCGCCGAGGTGACCACGCTCTCGCAAGTGATCGTCGAACAAACCGCACGCCTGCAGGAGATTATCGAGTCCATGCTCTCCTACACGCGCCGCCGAGGCCCGGCCGCGGCGCTACAAACCCATCGCGTCGCTGACGTCGTCCAGTCCGCCGCGACGCTGCTGCAGTTCGAGGCCGACGACCGCGACGTGAAGATTGAGACCACCGGCCCCGCCGAGCTCGAGGCCGCGCTCGATCGCGGCAAGATGCTCCAGCTGATCACCAACATCGGGGCCAACGCGGTGTACGCATCGCAAGCCGGCGGCAGCGTACAACTGGAGTGGTCCAACACCCAACGAGACGGCGCCGACTGGTTGCTCGTGCGCATCACCGACGGCGGCGCCGGCATGAGCGAGGAGCAACTCGCGCGCATTACGGAGCCCTTCTACACCACCAAACCCGAAGGCCAGGGCACCGGGCTCGGCATGGCCATCTGCGCCCAGATTCTGGAAGAGCTCGGCGGTGAACTCGGCGTGGTGTCTGCGCTCGGCGAAGGCACGGTGATGTCGATCAACGTTCCGTTCGCGCATTCCGACGACGAAGAGACGCCGGTCTAGAGCGCCCCAACGGACACGCTCGCCACACGGCCGCGCCCCTCCCGGAGCGGCCGTGTGGCGTTTTGGACATACAGCCCTCCCCCATGTGGCGTTTTGCTACACACCGGTGATGTACTGCGTTGCCGCGGTGGTGTACGCCAAGGCACCAATACAGAGAATCCCCAGCAACCACGGCAACTTACAGCGCGATCACCAAGAGTGGCACGGCGTGTGCAATGTGAAGGGAGTGTAGTCAATGCAACGCTGCGTGAGGGCGCAGGCGAGCGCGACCGAGAGTTCGGTGAGCGCCCCTGTGCCCCGCCATCAGCCATGCCACGGAGAGAACGAATGCCAGAGCCGTCCACATCCGCAACTGAACAAACAACAGACGCCGCCGGCACCGCGGCGGACGTGCCCGCCGAGATTGACGTGAACCCGGCGGCGATTCTCGAGCGTGTCGACACATGGGTCGACGGGTTTGTACGTTTGCTTCCAAACATCGCCGTCGGAATTGTTGTTGTTGCGCTCGCGTTTCTGATCGGAAACCTGATTCGCAAGGCGGTCGTCCGGAGCTTTAATAAGGCTGGGCGCGCCAACCTGGGTGAGATGCTCGGCGGTTTCGCCCGCGCGACCGCCATCATCGCCGGCTTCTTGATCGGCGCGACCGTCGTCATGCCCTCGCTGAAGCCCGGTGACCTGATCGCCGGACTCGGTGTGAGCTCGGTCGCCATCGGTTTCGCGTTCAAGGACATCCTGCAGAACTGGCTCGCGGGCATGCTCATCCTGTTGCGACAGCCGTTCGAGATCGGCGACCAGATCGAGGTCAACGGCTTCGAAGGAACCGTGGAGCACATCGAAACCCGGGCGACCGTCATCCGCAGCTACGACGGCAAAAAGGTCGTGGTGCCGAACAGCGAGATTTACACCACCGCTGTGGTCGTCAAAACCGCACACGACCTGCGCCGAAGCCAATACGACGTCGGCATTGGTTACGGAGACGACGTCGACGAAGCCGTGCGCATTCTCAAGGAAGCGCTCAGCGATGTCCCCGAGCTCACGACCGAACGCGAGACCGAGGTGTTGCCGTGGGACCTCGCCGCCAGCTGGGTCACCCTACGCGTCCGCTGGTGGACCGACCCGACGCGCTCCAGCGTCGTGGCTGCCCGCGCGCACGTCATCCACCGCATCAAACATGCGTTGGACGAGGCCGGCATCGACATGCCCTACGAGACCTGCGTCCAGCTCGTTCACAACCAAACGGAAGACGCCGACGGCGACCGAACCCAGCAACGCGAAGGCTGGCCCGTCGGGCGGAACACCGCACCCGCGACCTAAACACTTCCCCCATTCGCAACCACCACAACCACAACACAGGAGCCCCTATGTTACGCTACGCCATTACCTTCTTCATTCTCGCTATCGTCGCCGGCCTCTTCGGATTCGGCGGAATCTCGGAAGCCTCGGCGGGAATCGCCCAGATCCTCTTCTTCATCTTCATCGCGCTGCTGGTCCTGTCCACGGTCCGACACATGCTCACCAAGTAGCCGTGTCGGCCGGCGCTCCCCGCGCTCGGCCCGTCCCGCCCCACCAACGACCCAAGCCGCCCTGGCTTGGGTCGTTCTGCTGACGCCCCCGGAGATGCCCAATGAAACCGCAAGTCCCCCAAACACTATCCCCTTACGAGCAAGAAGCCTGGCTCGAGATCTACGACTTCAAGAACCCGGACTCCAACTGGCTCAGCGCCGCCTCCGACGCGCTGCAGAAACCGATCGACAAGATCAGCAAGAGGGCGTTCGATTCGAAAGTTGGCGAGACCGTCGAGGCCGTGCTGTCGTCCGTCGTGAGCGCAATGAACGACCTCGCGACCTGGTCCGTACGGACGGACGCGATCCTCGAAGCCTTCACCGACCGCAAACACGCCGTCGACGACTTCTCCGACATCCAAAAACTCTCCCTAGAGCAGGTCGAAGAAGTCATCGGACACCTCGGCCGTAAGTACCGCACCATCGCCGCGGTCGAAGGCTCGGTCACCGGGTCATTCAGCGCCCCCGGAATGGTCGTCGACATCCCGCTCATCCTCACCATCGCCATGCGCGGCGTCACCGAGACAGCGGCCTACTACGGCTACTTCCCCGCGACAGACGAGGAGCGCGTGTTCGCCATGAACGTCGTCGCCGCCGCCTCCGCTCCAACGCCCTCGCGGCGTCAATCAGCCATCGTCGACCTCACGGAACACTCCGTCGACCTCGTCTCCGGAACGTCGCCGGCGACCACCGTCCTGAGCATCCAGTTCGTAGAACGCGTGATGGAGTCGATCGTCGCACGCATGGCGCGTGGCAAAATCGGGCAGGTGGTCCCCATGTTCGGCTCACTCATCGGCGGCGGCTTCAACCGCTGGTTCGTCGCACAAGTGATGCAGACCGCCGAGATGATGTACCGGGAACGCTTTCTGGTGCGCGCGCACGGCGACGGGGTTGTGGTGCCGGTGGAGGGCGCCAACGCGGTCGGCTGACGCGGGCGCCGGACACCAACGCGGATGACCCGGACCACGACACGCAGCGTAACTCTCTCCCTCAACCCACTCACCCACATGGACTTCTTTTTCAAAGACGCGGACAGCATCTGGCAAGGCGTCGTCGCGTCCACGCTCATCCTCGTCGCGCTGCTGGCCGTCGTTCGGGTGGCCGGACTCCGGACGTTCTCCAAGATGACGAGCATCGACTTCGCGGTCACCGTCGCGATGGGCTCCGTGCTCGGCGCGACAGCGGCAAACTCCGTGACGGTCACACAAGGCTTCGTCGCCATCGCCGCGCTGGTCGCGCTCCAGGCGCTCGTCTCATCCGTACTCCGCGCGTCACCCGCCGCGGCGAAGGTGCTGATGAACCAGCCGCTCCTCGTCATGGATGGCCCTCAGGTACTCTACGACAATCTCAAGTTCGCAAGAATGTCTGAGTCTCAGCTCCGCGGAAAACTCCGCGAAGCCAACGTCCTCCAGTTGAGCCAAGTCCGCGCGGTCGTGCTCGAGTCCACCGGTGACGTCAGCGTGTTGCACTGTGAAGACCCTGAGACGAATGTCGAAGCGTGGCTCCTCCAAGGTGTCAGACGCACGCCCTAGCCGCTGCGGCGCGCATCCGACGCCGCCAACACGCAAAGCGGTCGCCCTGCGGGAAATCCCCCGATCGGGCGCGAAGCACCATGACGTCGAGCGATCCGCACCACAAAACCGGGCGTCCGGCACCATGAAACCGAGTGATCAGCACCATGCACTGTGTGAAATCGCACAGCACGCAACAACAAGCGGCGGCGAACGACGTGGGTAAAGCGGCCTCACGCACGCAGATCGGCGCTATCCACGGCCGAGAGCGGTTGGCACGTCGTTTGCTTTGTAAGCCGGTGTACCCAACAACCCTCGTTCCCCGAGTGCAGCATGAACCTCGACCTTCAACGCATTCTCGTCGGCATCTCGCTCGGCGCTGACCTCTCCACCGAACTCGAAGTCACGGACCTCGACCGTCACGCGTTCAACAACGCGCTCTGGCTGGCCAAGACCGTCGGCGCGGAGCTGCGGCTGCACCACTCCATCGATTGGATGGGAAGCGCGACGGTCGCCGCCGCGCCCGACCTCGCTGCGGCTTCTCAAGAGCAAGCGCAACTGCGGCTGCAGGACCTGATCGCAGAGGCCGCCGATGCCGGCGTCACCGCCACCTCGTCGGTCGCGTTCGGCTCGCCCCGCGCCGAGATGCTCAAGGTCGCCGAAGCGTGGAACGCGGAGTGCATTGTGATCGGCCCCCGCGCGCACTCACAAGGCCTCATTGGTCGGCTCACCTACGGCTCCACGGCGCGGGCGCTGTCCCGGGAGTCACCGTGCACCCTGTGGGTTGTCGCGCCCGGCTCCGCTGTCGGTATCAAGAACCCCCTGTTCCTGGTCGACCTCAGCCCGGTCTCCGCGGGAATGGTCGAGCTCGGCGAGTGGATGCGCACCAAGCTGAGCGCCAAGCCGGAGCTCCTGCACTGCGTCGACTTCCCGGCGGACATCGCGCTGCGCCGGCTGCCGAACGCGCGCGAGGCCATCAAGGCGCACCACGATGCGGTCCTCAAGAGCACCAAGGCGAGCGTCGTCGAGCTGCTGGGGGACGCGGCGGACAACTGGGTCTGGTCGATCCAGGACGACTGGGTCGTCCGCGTCGCGCCGAAGCTGGCCGAAGAGCACGGGTCCGACCTCCTCGTCATCGCCGGAACCTCGCTGCCCGGGCTCGCGGGCAAGATCCTTGGCTCGACCGCAGCCAAGGTCATCGACCGCTCTCCGGTGTCGACCTTGGTCGTGAAGTCGCGCCAAGGATAGCACGCGTTCAAGGGGGGATGCCTGGACCTGCTACGCCGCCGCATCCGGCGGCGTAGCAGCCACTCCCGCTAGAGAGAGAGCTCGAAGAGCCCGGGGACGCAGTTTCCGTTTCCTTCCGCGTTGTAGGGCGCGCAGCGAGCGTCGGAGTAGAGGAACACCTGGCCGTCCGCGTAGCAGTACTCGTTGTCGGCCGGGCTGGTATCCGAGACGTAGCGGTGTGTCACCGTTGAGAAGCCTAGCCCGGTGCCGTTCTGATGCCCGAGCAACGGCCCCATGTTGTCTCGGACGTAGCCCATCGAGTCATCATCTCCGTAACAGGTGTAGTGGTAGAGCAGGAGAGCCGCGTCGCCATTGAACCGGATTTGACCTGCACACCCGATGCTGGTCGCTGTGCTTGTCAGCCCGCCGGTGCACTCCACGTAGATATTGTTCTCGAGCAGAATGCGGTTGTTGGTGAAGTCCAAGTTGGTCCAGCCTCCACCGTTGGTCGTCATGTCGCAATACGCCTGGAACGCGGGGTTAGGCCCGTTGCCGTCGGTGTCGACCAAGTAGGTGCCCGTGACGGCGCTCGGGTCTTCCGCCAGCAAGGCAGCACAGCTCGTGATCGTGTTGAGCGTGCAGTCGTTCGCACACACGTTCTCGTCGTCGGTGTCGCCGTCGTCACATTCGTCGCCAGGACCCACGATGGCGTCGCCGCACACCGCCACCGTGCACGCGTTCGTGCAAGCGTCCGTATCCACGTCGTTCCCGTCGTCACATTCGTCGCCAGGACC
>CBDUJZ010000134.1:0-14494 GCA_965367675.1 uncultured Myxococcales bacterium
GCGCCGACGGTACGGCCGCCTTCGCGGATAGCGAAGCGCAGACCTTCGTCCATGGCGATGGGGGTGATCAGGGTGACAACCGCTTGGACGTTGTCGCCAGGCATGACCATCTCGGTACCTTCTTGGAGGGTCACGATGCCGGTCACGTCCGTGGTGCGGAAGTAGAACTGCGGGCGGTATCCACCGAAGAACGGCGTGTGGCGGCCGCCCTCTTCCTTCGACAGGACGTAGATCTCAGCCTCGAACTCGGTGTGGGGCGTGATGGAGCCCGGCTTCGCCAGGACCTGTCCACGCTGCACGTCGTCCTTCTTCACGCCGCGGAGGAGCGCGCCGATGTTGTCGCCCGCTTCGCCGCGGTCGAGCAACTTGCGGAACATCTCAACGCCGGTGCAGGTCGTCTTGGTGGCCTTCTCTTGCATACCGACGATCTCGATCTCGTCGGCAACCTTGAGGATGCCGCGCTCGATGCGACCGGTAACAACCGTTCCACGACCGGAGATCGAGAACACGTCCTCGACGGGCATGAGGAACGGACGGTCCACGTCGCGCTCGGGCGTCGGGATGTACGAGTCGACCGCGTCCATCAGCTCGCGGATCTTGCCAGCGCCGAGCTCCTCGTTGGAGCCGTCGAGCGCGTACAGCGCGGAGCCGCCGATGATCGGGGTGTCGTCGCCAGGGAACTCGTACTTGTCGAGCAGCTCGCGAACTTCCATCTCGACGAGCTCGAGGAGCTCCTCGTCGTCGACCAGGTCGACCTTGTTGAGGAACACGACGATGTACGGAACACCAACCTGACGTGCGAGCAGGATGTGCTCACGCGTTTGCGGCATCGGGCCGTCAGCGGCGGAAACCACGAGGATTGCGCCGTCCATCTGGGCGGCACCCGTGATCATGTTCTTGACGTAGTCCGCGTGGCCCGGGCAGTCGACGTGAGCGTAGTGACGGGACTCCGTCTCGTACTCCACGTGGGCGGTCGCGATGGTGATACCGCGCTCGCGCTCTTCGGGCGCGTTGTCGATCTCGTCAAACTTCATCACCTGGCCCAAGCCACGGTCCTGCGCCATCACCGTGGTGATCGCGGCCGTAAGCGTGGTCTTGCCGTGGTCGACGTGACCGATGGTTCCGATGTTGACGTGAGGCTTATTGCGCTCGAACTTTTCCTTGCCCATGATTGCTCCGTTCCGGGGCTACCGGATGCGTGGGGACTATTGCTTAGAATGCGGGTGGTTGGTGAGTCGGATGGACTCGGTTTGCTGCGGAGCAGCGAGAGCTCACGATGGGATTTGAACCCATGACCTCTTCCTTACCAAGGAAGTGCTCTACCACTGAGCTACGTGAGCGTTGAACAAGAGCGGGAGACGGGATTCGAACCCGCGACATTCAGCTTGGAAGGCTGACGCTCTACCAACTGAGCTACTCCCGCGAATTGCGGGCTCTTTTCCCCTTAATGGGTAGTGGAGGGTGAAGGATTTGAACCTTCGTAGGCGTAGCCGGCGGATTTACAGTCCGCTCCCTTTAACCACTCGGGCAACCCTCCATAATGGGGATCCAACTTCCTCAGCTTTCATACCGAGTTACCAAAGTTGGCTATGTTCTCAAGAGCTAGCGAAGGGACTTGAACCCGCAACCTGCTGATTACAAATCAGCTGCTCTACCAATTGAGCTACGCCAGCCTATTCGGCCTGCGCCTGAGCGCCAAGCGCTCGGGACGACGGACCCTATTCGAATCGCGTTGAGTGTCAACTCATTTTCAGGGTGATTCCGAACATCGTGATCGACGCCACTCCCACATCGCGATTCCAGCCGCAACTGAGACGTTCAAGCTCTCCAATTCACCCATCGGAATTCCGAGCGCTGCGTCGCACTTTGCCATCACATTTCGACGCACTCCGCTGCCCTCAGATCCCATCACGAGGACCGTGCGGTCCGCTAACGGCGCGGACTCTAGCGACATCTCGGCGTCCGCCGCTAGGCCGTAGGACCAGAAGCCGGCGTCACGCGATGCCTCGAGGAAACGGGCCAGGTTTGTGACCTGTGCTACCGGCACACGTTGCTCGGCGCCGACGGCAACTTTTCGCACTGTAGCGGTCACGGAGGCGGATCGATGACGCGGCATTACCACTCCAGCGGCACCAAAACCTGCTGCAGTTCGGATCACCGCACCCACATTATGAGGATCTTGGACCTCGTCGAGGACGACGATCACGGCCGGTCCTTCGACCGCGAGGATCGTTTCCGCGTCGGCGTAGACGAATTCGGACACGCGCGCGGCCACGCCCTGGTGGTTCACGTCACCGACGACGCTGGACAGCGTTCGGTCGTCAACCATGCGGAAACGTACTCCTGCGCGTTCTGCGGTCTCTCGGAGCCGCTCGCGGGCGCGTCCGGGCTTGCGGCTCTTTACGAACCACAGCTCCTGGACATCGTTCGTCGCCTCGGAGAGCAGGCCCTCGACAGCGTGTATTCCGTAGGTCCAGGTCACTGCACATCCTCCGCGGCGATCGCTTGAAGCGCGGCCAAAGGATCGGCGGCCTCATATATCGGGCGGCCGACGACGAGCAGCGAAGATCCCGCAGCGATCGCGCGGCCTGGGGTCATGACGCGTTTCTGGTCGCCAGCGGCGGCGTCGCGCGGCCGGATCCCCGGAGTCACCAGCAGGGGTGCGGGGCCGAGCGCTGTTCGCAACGTCTCTACTTCAAGTGCGCTACAGACGATCCCTCGGGCGCCGGCACCTACGGATAGCGAGGCGATGCGCGTAACCGTCGTCGACAGCGTTGCGTCGAGGCCCTCTCCCCACACTGCAGCCAGGTCGGCCGTGTCGAGGGACGTGAGGATCGTGACGGCCAGGACACCGCCGGATGGCGCGAGTGCGTTGACCGCCGCGGCGACCATGTCCGATCCGCCGGTGCCGTGTACGGTCACCAAGTCCGGTGCGTGTGGAAGGAGTGCCGCTGCAGCATCTCCCACCGTCTTGGGGATGTCGTGCAGCTTAAGGTCGAGGAACAGTCGGGCGTTCGCCGCGCGGACGGCCGCGATCACGTCGGGACCACCGGGCTGGTAGTATTGACGCAGGCCGACCTTGAACCACGTTGCGTGGCCGGCGAGCTGCTCTACGAGCGCGATGTTGTCGGCCGCTGTCGCGCGGTCGAGCGCGACGCAGATCCGATCAAGCCCAACGTCCGTCATCGCCCGATCGCCTCTTTGACGCGGGCGGACAGCAGCGCGACGATCTCATCCACGGCGACCAGCTCGGTCTCTGAGCCCGCGCGATCCTTGAGTTCGACCTTCCCTTCCTTGAGGGAGCGGGGGCCGATGGTGATGCGCAGGGGGATACCGATCAGGTCGGCGTCCTTGAACTTCACGCCGGGCCGCAGGTCGTAGCGGTCATCCAGCAGGGTCTGCACGCCCACGTCGTTGAGTTCGTCGTGCAGTCGCTCGGCGACTTCGACAATCTCGGGCTCGTCGCGCATGGGCAGGATCATGACGTGGAACGGCGCGAGCGAGAGGGGCCAGATGATGCCGTTGGCGTCGTGATGCTGCTCGACGGCGGCGGCGACCACGCGGGTGATGCCGATGCCGTAGCAGCCCATCACCATCGGGTGTTCCGCGCCGTCTTCGCCGAGGTACGTGGCCTTCATAGCCTCGGAGTACTTGGTGCCGAGGTGGAAGACTTGTCCGACCTCGATGCCGCTAAAGAACTCGAAGCGTCCCTTGTGGCATCGGCCGCAGAGGTCGCCGGCGCCGGCGCCGCGGAAGTTGCCGAACTTGGCGTCGGGCACGTCGCGCGCGAGGTCAAAGCCGGTGTAGTGCTTGTCTTCCTGGTTCGCGCCGACCACCGCACCGACGACGCCGCGAAGGCTTTCGTCTGCCCAGATGTCTGCGCCCTCCAGACCGACCGGCCCAGCGAAACCGACGGGCGCGCCGGTGAGCTTGACCACTTGACCGTCTCGCGCGGGATGCACCTGCTCGGCTCCGACGGCGATCTTGAGGTTGACCTCATTCACGTCGAGGTCGCCACGGATGAGGACCACCACCGGCTTGTCGTCCGCGATGAAGACGACAGTCTTCACGAGCGCCGACGCCGGGATCTCCAGCGCAGCCGTAAGCTCGGCGATGGTGCGCATCGCGGGAGTATCGATGAGCGTCAGCGGTCCAGCCTCGCCGCCCGCGACGACGTCGTCGGCGCCGAGCTCCGCCTTCTCGATGTTGGCGGTGTAGCCACACTCGGGACAGCTGACGATGGAGTCCTCGCCGCTATCGGCCAGCACCTGGAATTCGTGGGAGAGGTTGCCGCCGATCGCGCCGGTGTCGGCTTCGACGGGGCGGAAGTCCAAACCGCAGCGGGTGAAGATCCGGCAGTACGCGTCGAACATCGTCTGGTACGTCACCTTGGAGGCGGCTTCGTCGACGTCGAAGGAGTAGCCGTCCTTCATGATGAACTCGCGACCGCGCATGAGGCCAGCGCGGGGGCGGAGCTCGTCGCGGAACTTGGTCTGCACCTGGAACAGGTTGAGCGGCATGTCGCGGTAGCTACGGAGCTCTCCGCGCACGAGGTCGGTGACGACTTCTTCGTGCGTGGGTCCGAGGCAGAACTCACCGCCCTTACGGTCGGTCATCCGGAGCAGTTCGCGGCCGTAGAACTCCCACCGCCCTGACTCCTGCCAGATGCTGGCAGGCTGCACGGCCGGCATGAGCACCTCTTGGGCGCCCGCGCGTTCCATCTCCTCACGAACGATCGCCTCGACCTTTCGGACGGTACGAATTCCAAGCGGGAGGTAGTTGTAGATGCCGGCGGCGAGCTTTCGGATGTACCCGGCACGGAGCAGGAGCTTGTGGCTCACCACTTCTGCGGCCTTGGGGTCTTCCTTGAGCGTCGGAACGAAGAGCTGGGAGAACTTCATGAAGGCTCTAGTCAGGGGATTGGCGTTTCTATGTGGACCGCGCTGCGCGGTCAACCAGAGTTGACGCCGAAAGAGCGCATGAGCAGAGTCTATCATGCCGCGATGCCCGACCGGCCGATTGCGGTTCACGAAAGCGATCGGCTGGCGGCGGTCCCCCCGCGCAGCCCTCAACGCCAGGAAGTCCGTGTTAGAACGCCTGATCTCCGGAAGCATCGAAGCTGACTTTACGTGGGTCGCAGCGTCGGCAGCGATCTTCGTTCTGGCGTTCGCGCTCTATTTCATCGGCCGTGCGTGGCCGATGGTTCAGCGGCGAATGACCAGGCGATCGTAGACCTGCGCGACCGCTTGCCCTTCTAGGTTTGCGGACGCGGGGAGCGCGGTCATGGTCGCGGTACGAAGCGTCATCTCGATGTCTTCGTCGCCGAAGGTCTCGGTGAGTTCAGCGGCGTCGAAGGTGACGCCATCGATGGCTTCGAATCGGCACTCGGCGCGCGGGCCGCCGAAGGGCTGGAGCGTCTCGAGCGTGATGTAGACTTCGCGGGCGTCGGTGAAGAACTCCGCCTCGATGTCTTCGCTCGGGTTGAGCATGAGCTCGGCGGCCGAGCCGACCTCGCGGCCGGACACGCGCACGAACTGGATACGCTCTGGCGCGGGCAGACCGAAGGCGAACGGGCCGACCTCGTCTCCGGAACCCCAGACCGTGAAGATCTCGCCGGGAGCCCAGATCGGCGCTTGCGCCTGGGAGCCACCGTACGCGAAGCCGGACAGGTTGGGTCCGCCGCCAAAAAACCGTGGGGAAAGCGTGGTCGCGCCGCCGTTGCCGGAGACGCCGACCGCGCCTGCATTGAGCAGGTCGACCGTCGCGTAGGGGCTGGCGGGCGCGGGCGACTCGAACACGGTGCAGCCGAGCTCGGTGGGCGGGGTCCAGGCGTCGAGGGCAGCGTCCACGGCGGCGCGCTCGACTCCGCGATGCGCCACAAAGTGCACCACGGTGTGGACCCGCTGCTCGGTGGCGCCTGTGCGGCCTGCGTTCGCGCTGACCTCGATCAGACCAAATCGCTCACCCATCTCCAGCTCCGGCTCCAGCGGCTCCGTCCCTGACTCGGGAGCGCACGCGGTCGCGAGGGCAAGGAGGGGCGTGATGGCCCACAGGTTTTGGTGGCGAGAGGTCACAGTTCAGACACTAGTGCGGAGCGGATTTCTGTCAATTGCTGGCCGGCTGCCTCTAGGGGCGGCCGAGGTCCACATAGATGCGGCGCACGACGCCGTCACGCAGCACATCGATCGGCACCGAGCGGCCACGCTGTCCGCTGAGGAACAGGCGGTGCAGCACGTGCTCTCCGAGGGCCGGCTGGTCACCGACAGCGACAACGTAGTCGCCGGAGCGAATGCCAGCGTCTTGCACGACACCGCCGGCGCGGGTGAGCAGCACGCCGGGCGCGGCGCTGTCGAAGAACTCGGTCTGGCCGAGCGACAGGCCGGGGGCGAACATGCGCAGCCAGCGGAAGCGCTCGACGGTCGCGGTCTGCGGGTCCAGGTCTTGCCACTGTGTGTTCAGCGGGACGCCAGCGCCGCCGCCGTAGGTGAACACCTGGCGCGCGTTGTAGACGGCATCGAGTGGAGCGAGGCTGCCGCGCGGGCCGCCTTCAAACGCGGCTTCGAACTGGTCGCCGAGTTCAGTCGCCACGAGCGTGATGGCGTCGCGGAGCATGGGGCGGAGCTCGCCGTCATCGATGACGACGTCGGCGTAGACGTCTTCGTCGTACTCGTACCAGACGCGGGCGAGTTCGGCGCCGCCGAGGGTCTCGACGATCAGCTGAACGTTGACCTCAGGCTCCCAGGTGGTGGCCGAGACGCCGCCGAGGCTGGAGGGCGCATCGACGGTCCGCATGGTACCGGTTTCTTCGATTCGGAAGCGCAACACGTACACGCCGGGGCCGCCGACGCCGTTGGACTCCAGGAGCGCGGCGAGCTGCGCGGTGCCGTGGGGCCAGCGCTCGCCTTCGGCGACGTCGACCTCCCAGGGGGCGATGACGGGGATGTGCTCGTACTCGGTCAGGCGCTGAACGAGTTGGAACGTGCGCAGGTAGATCTCTGCAGGCGCGTGGTCGAACGTGAACTCCGGCTCCGCCATGACGAGCATGGGGTAGTTTTCTCCAGAGACGCGCCCGAGGTCGGATTGCGACCGAGCTTGCGGGCCGCCACACGCCGCGAAGATCATGCCGAGCACGAGCATCGCGAACATGAGGTTGGGCTTAGATTCGATGTGCATCCCCTTTTTCATGGGGTTCGTCCTGTAGGAGGTTCGAGCGGATCACAGCGACCACGTCCATTCCGGCGTGTCACCGGGTGAGCCTGCGGACATTCCGAGCGCGCCGTCAGGCCCATCCCTCGTGGCCGACGCGTGCGCGCACCGTGCGTGTGCAAGCCGAGCACATAGCCTCTACCAACCGGGTTGGCAACGGAAGATCGCTCGGCGCCACGGAGGGCGAGCGACCAAAAACGAGCAACGCCCAACCAGGAGGTCGGGCGTTGTTCAGAGGGAACTGGGAGGGGCTACATCATGCCGCCCATGCCGCCCATGCCGCCCATTCCACCCATGCCGCCCATGCCACCCATGTCTCCGCCACCGGCGCCGCCAGCGTTCGGGTCGGGGATCTCGGTGATGGTGACTTCGGTGGTCAGGAGCATACCGGCCGCGGAGGCCGCGTTCTGCAGCGCGACGCGCTCGACCTTGGTCGGGTCGATGACGCCGTCGGCGATGAGGTCGCCGTACACGTCGGTGGCGGCGTTGTAGCCAAACGCTCCGGAGCCCTCGAGCACCTTGGAGATGACGATGGAGCCGTCGACGCCCGCGTTGCGCGAGATGTAGCGGATCGGCGCCTCACAGGCGGCCTTGACCAGCTTCACGCCGTACTGCTGCTCGGGGATGTCGAGCTTGAGCGTGTCGAGCACCTTGCTGGCGCGAAGCAGCGCGACGCCGCCTCCAGGCACGATGCCCTCTTCGACGGCCGCGCGGGTCGCGTTGAGCGCGTCTTCCACGCGGGCCTTCTTCTCCTTCATCTCGACCTCGGTCGCCGCGCCAACGCGGATGACCGCGACGCCGCCGACCAACTTGGCCAGACGCTCTTGGAGCTTCTCGCGGTCGTAGTCGCTCGAGGTGTCCTCGATCTGCGCCTTGATCTGACCGACGCGGCCGGTGATCGCATCCTCGGCGCCGGCGCCGTCGATGATGGTCGTGTCGTCCTTGCTGATCTTGATCTTCTTGGCGCGGCCCAGGTCGGACAGCGTCACGTTCTCAAGCTTCATGCCGCGGTCCTCGGTGACGAGGTTGGCGCCGGTGAGGATCGCGATGTCCTCAAGCATGGCCTTGCGACGGTCGCCGAAGCCGGGCGCCTTGACGGCGGCCACGTTGAGCACGCCGCGGAGCTTGTTGACCGTCAGGGTCGCGAGCGCCTCGCCGTCGATGTCCTCGGCGATGATGAGCAGCGTTCCCTTGGCCTTGGCGAGCGCCTCGAGCACGGGGAGCACGTCCTTCAGGTTCGTGATCTTCTTGTCGTAGAGCAGAACGTACGCGTCATCGAGCTCGCACGTCATCGTCTCCTGGTCGGTGGCGAAGTACGGCGACAGGTAGCCGCGGTCGAACTGCATGCCCTCGACGACCTGAAGCTCCGTCTCAAGACCCTTGGCCTCTTCGACGGTGATGACGCCTTCCTTACCGACCTTGTCCATCGCGTCGGCGATGTACTGACCGATGGTGGGGTCGTTGTTGGCCGAGATGCTACCGACCTGCGCGATCTCCTTGCTGGACTCGACCGGGCGGCCGAGCTTGGTGAGTTCGGCTTGGACGGCCAAGACGGCGGCGTCGATGCCGCGCTTGAGCTGGATCGGCGAGTGGCCGGCGATGACGTACTTGAGGCCCTCGGCGAACATCGCGCGGGCGAGCACGGTCGCGGTCGTGGTGCCGTCGCCGGCGATGTCGGACGTCTGGCTCGCGGCCTGACGGATCATCTGGGCGCCCATGTTCTCAATGGGGTCTTCCAGCTCGACTTCCTTGGCGACGGTGACGCCGTCCTTGGTGATCGTGGGGGCTCCCCAGCTCTTGGCGATCACGACGTTGCGGCCCTTGGGACCGAGCGTGGTGACGACGGCGTCGGCGAGGAGATCAACGCCCGCGAGGAGGCGCTTTCGAGCAGGTGCGTCGAAGACAATTTTCTTGGCCATGGGGACCTCAGTTTGGCTGTGCCCCGGACCGGAGTCGGGGCATCGTTTTGGTGTTAAAAATCTCGTGCGGCGGGACAGTAGGCACCCGCATATGGCTGTCAAACGAATCGGTAGAAAATCGGGCGTTGAGGATCTACACCGAGGAGCATCGAATCCCGCTCAACACTCCGCATGTCCGACGCGCCTCCACACGCCCGGTCGGGCAGCCTCTGGCTCCCGGTCGCCCTCCTGATCGTCGCACTCGGGCTGCGGCTGTCGGGCACGCTGTACGGGCTCCCGTATGGCTATCACCCGGACGAGGAGCACGTGCTGGAACCGGCGCGGGAGATCGTCGCGTCCGGCGATCTGGACCCCGGATGGTATCGCTACCCCGACGTGACCATCTATCTGCAGGCGACGGTGCAGGCGATCACGAGCGGCGTGTCAGACGCGCCGGTCACGTTCCCGCACGTACGGGAGCAGGACTGGGTGTCGCGGTGGCTCGGCCGACTGGTGACCGCGATCCTCGGCCTGCTCGCGCTGGTGCTGACGTGGCGAGCGACGGTGCGTCTGGCGGGCGAACGTGCGGGGCTCTTCGCGCTCGCGCCGGGCGCCACCGCGCTGCTGCACGTGCAGCACTCGCACTTCATTACGACCGACGTCCCGGCGTCGCTCTTCGCCGCCGCCACACTGTGGGCGTGCGCCCGCGCGCTCGAGGATCGGCGCTGGCTGTGGGGAGCGGCGGCCTTCGCGGGTATGGCCGCGGCGACCAAGTACAACGCCGGCGTGGTGGTCATCGCGCCGGTCGCCCTGGGCATCGCGTTGGCGCCCCGACGCGCGCTGCAGACCATCGCCGGCTGCGGCTTCGCGTCGCTCGCCGCGTTCATCGCGCTCATGCCATGGGTGGTGCTGCAGCCGGCGGCTTGGTGGGCGGATCTAACGTTCGAGCTGCACCACTATCGCGAAGGCCAGGTCGGCTTTAGCAGCGGGTTTGGGCCGTGGGTGCTGGGGCGGTACCTGGTGCTCCGGGGCACTGGCTTGCTCGGCGCGGCGGTGGCGATCATCGGCGCGGTGTCGCTGGTGCGGTCCGATCGCCAGCGCGCGGCGGCGGTGCTCGCGTTCCCGCTACTGTACTTTACGCTGCTGTCGTCGATGACCGTGCATGCGGACCGCAACCTGGTGCCCATGCTTCCGTTCTTATGGGCGTTGATCGGCATCGGCGCTGAGCGAGTCTACGGGGGGTGCGCTGCGGCGTGGGCGGCGCGGCATGACGACGCGCCCGCGGTATGGCTCGCGCCCGTTCTCGTGACGCTGCTCGCGCTGCCGCTCGGCGTCCGTTCGGCCCGCTACACCGTAGAGTTGGTGGCCGAGGATACGCGGACGGAGGCGTTCGACTGGGTGCTGGAGCACGTGCCGCCGCAGGTGCGTGTTTGCACGGAGTACTACGGGCCCACGCTGCCCGCGACGCACCGTGTGTTCGAGCTGCCCTCGGTGTGTCTGCGGGGCGAGGCGCTGCTGCGGACGGGCTGCGACGTGGTCATCACGAGCTCGTTCATGGAGGCGATGTTCGCCGAGGATCCGGAGGAGCACGCGGACACGTTGGGGTGTTACGGCGACGTGCGTCGCGACTGGCGCCGTCTGGTGACGTTCTCGGGGACGCCGATCGACATTTACAACGACCCTGAGATTCGGATTTTCCAGAACCCGGGGTTGACGCGACCATCGGGAGCGAGCGGTGGAGATGGTGGCTCGAGCGGAGGGCCGGCGGGGAACCCGTAGCGGGCGATCGGCGCGGCTTCTGGCGCGGATCTCGGCTTGACAATTCCACCGAAATTTCTAAGGTTCCGGCGTTTCCGAATCGTCCCGGTGCGTCTCTCCGGGGCGCGGACGCCCTCCTAAGATCCAAGGTTGCCTCCATGGCACGCGTTACCGTTGAAGACTCTCTCGCGCAGATCCCGAACCGCTTCGCGCTGGTGCACCTTGCTGTGAAGCGCGCGCTTCAGCTCAAGCGAGACGCTGAGCCGTTGGTCGAGACCGCGAACAAAGAAGTGGTCACGGCGCTGCGCGAGATCGCCGAGGCTGCGATCACGTTCGACGTGCCTGTGGACGACGTCCTGACGGGCAAGATCCACAAGAAAGAGAAGCGTCGTAACAACCGACGTCGCCGCTAAAGCAATGAAATACCTCGGTTTGTTGGTGTCTCGTCAGCGGTGGGCTGCGGGAACGCTTGTCTTCGCGATGCTTCTCCTCGTCGGGAGCGGCGTTTCTGCTCAAACCTCGCGCGACCTCTGGGTCCCGCTGGTGGATGAGTTCACGACACTCGACCGAGGTGCACTAGAACAAGTGTTCTCCGAAGTGCTCGGCAGCACGCACGGCACGTCACACATCGTGGGTGCCGCAGGCATGGCGGGTGTGATCGCGGAGCGCGGCTTCGAGCTGCCGTCCTGCTACGAGGGCCGGTCGGTTTGCACGTCGCACGTGGCCGCTGTTGCCCGCGCGCTGAGCGCAGACCGGGTGATTCAAGCGTCCGCGCGTGAGCAAGGTCGCGTGCTGCACCTCGAGATCTTCGATGTGCAGCTGAACCAACGCTCCGAGATGGAGATTCGCGGCCAGGACATGCGGGACACCGTGTTCCAGGCCGTCGCCGCGGTGACGGATGCGTCCGCCATGTTGATCGTCGACTCGACGCCGACCGGCGCGGCGCTGTACCTGGACGACCAGCTCGTGGGCACGACGCCGTACGAAGGGACGCTGGCGATCGGCGCGTATGATGTTCGGCTGACGCTGGACGGTTACGCCACGCTGCGGACCGAGTTCGAGCTGCGCGCGGGCGACATTCGCGAAGAGACGGTCGAGTTGGAGCGCTTGTACGCCGAGATCGTAATCACGAGCACCGCGCCAAACGCGGAGATCGTTGTCGACGGCGACGTCACGGTTCCGGCCGGCGAGCCGTTCCGGGTGAACCCGGGCGACCACGAGCTCGTGATTCGCGCCCCCGGCTACAACGACGATACGCGTTCGCTGAATCTGCTCGCGGGCGAGACGCGGAGCTACCGCGTTACGTTGGCGGAGTCGGTGGAGACGCTCGCGGCGCGCAAGTACGACCGCGTCCGCTCGCGCCCGTTCACGTTCCAGCTTGGATTCGTGGGCGCCGGCACGCGCAGCGCCTGGAACGACGCGCGGCTGCGCATCGACGACGAGCGCGAGCGCATCTCGTGTCCTGACAGCCCCGGCGGCGCCGAGTGTGGCGACGACGCGCGCGTCGGCTACGTGGGCGCCGGGTTGGACGTGATGTACGACCTCAAGTGGCTTCACTTGCAGCTGTTCGGGCTCAGCGTTTCCCGCATCAACATTCGCGACAACGATACGTTCAGCGTCGAAGGACAGAACGACCGCATGACCGGCCGCGCCGGGCGCGAGCTGCACTTCCGGCTGCCCTCCCCGGGCATCCGCTGGCAGGTGAACTCCGACTGGTCGACCGCGTTCCGCGTGGGTCCTGGCGTGACGTTCCAACGGGTAGAGGGCACGCTCATCGGCAGCACCGACCGTCGGTTCCGCCGCACGGACTGGTTGCTCGAGATGGACCTCGTGGCCCGCTACCACGTGACCGCTTCGTTCTTCGCGTTCGCCGAGTTGGACATGGGCGTTGCGCTCAACCAGACGGACACGCGGACGCGCGTCGGAATGACCGTGGGCTTGGGGCTGAACCTCCCCGACCCGCTGGGCCTCGTGCGGCCTCCGCCAACACGGCAGTCGGCACCGGCGCCTGTGACGCCGCCGAGCAACACCTCCGGCACTCCGAACGAGCTATGATGACACCACGCAGACTCAAGTCTCTCGCGCTCTCGGCGTTGTTGATGCTCGGCGCCTCAGCGTCCGCACAGGTGGGGCCGCAGTCCCAGAACCCCTGGGAAGAGGGCCGCACGTTCTACGGCGAAGGCAACTACTCGGAGGCGCGTCGGTACATCATCGAAGCGATCCAGCGAGAGCCGAACGTCCCCATCTACTACCTGGGACTGGCGCGGTCAGAGTACTGGCTCGGCCACTTCGACAGCGCGGTGTACTATTACAACGTGTACCTGGTGGACTTCGCCAACACCCCGATGCCGGACCGGCGCGAAGCGGACCTGCCGGCGAACGTGCGCGGCGAACGTGACGCTGCCAACGCGGCGCGCACCAACCCAGAGACCGTCGCGGCGGCTCCTCCGGCGGTCGTGGCAGCCCGCGCAGCGTTTGACGCGCGCGTGGCGCAGGGCCCAATCCTGACCAGCACCGGTGGCGGCGCAGTGGCGATGTACGAGGGCATGCTCCGTGCTGGCTACGCCGACCCGGATTTGGTCGACGTGCGGCTCGCGCTCGCGAACGCGTTGATGTCCGAAGCCAACGGCGTTGTGGACGACCACGCGGCCGCCCTGCCCGTGCTCACCCTCGCGCAGTGGCAGACGCAGCTCGCGCGCCTGCAGTGGTGGCTGGGGCTCATGCCCGACACCGCGAATCCGAACGGCAGCATCCCGCCCTCGGCGATGGATCCGACGGTGGCGTCGAGCCTGAATCAGCGGGCCCGCGTGCGCGCGCACATCGCCCTGGCGGATGCGCAGGTGCAGTACTTGAATCAGAACTACGCGCAGGCGGCCGAAGGCTTCCGTAGCGCGTTTGATCTCAAGGCCGACCTGTTGCCAGCGTATATGGGCCGCTTGAACGCGCTCGCCCGATTGGGCAACGCGGCGCACACCGCCGAGCCGGAAATCACGCGATTCGAAGGCCAGCTTCAGCAACACGCGCCCGACGCGATCGGAACCGCTGACGTGTACCGCGCCGCGTTCGCAGCCCAGGCCGGCGACTCGCAGGCGGCGGCGGCTTCGCTCGGCAATCTGCTCGGTATTTCTGGTGGTGCAGCCCGCGCGACCACCAACGGTCGCGCCCTGCCCGCCTCCACCTACACGATCCCGACAGCGCCGCGCGCTCCTACGACGACGGCCGCACCGGGCACGCCGGCCGGACTTCCCGCCGCGCCGCAGACGGCTCCAGACGGAACGCAGGGTCCCGCCGGGCTGTAGCCCCGCGCCATCGGTCACGCAGATACGGCGTCGCTCGGTTCCATTGGACCGGCCGACGCCGTTCTCGTTTGGAGCCCGGTCACACAACGGTGGTGTGAACGCGCTCCGCTTGTCGAGGCTAGCCGGAGCTAGAGGTCTGAGCGGCGGTTGCACGCTGCCCTCGATTGTCTTCGTTTTTGAGACAATCGAGGGCGGTGCGAATTGAAACCTGTCCCTCGACAAGCTCGGGATGATTTTCCTGGGTGAACGACCCGAACAATCGGTTGTTACGACTCGAGCAATCGGTTGTTACGACCCGAACAATCGGTTGTTACGACCCGAACAATCGGTTGG
>CBDUJZ010000135.1:0-14386 GCA_965367675.1 uncultured Myxococcales bacterium
CCGCGGTGTCCCGGGTCCAGCGCTGGGTCAAACGCTAGGGAGCCAACCCATTGGGGTCCGTGCACCCCATCCTCCCTTCCTGAGCGGAGTCGAAGGACAGGTTTCAACCCGCGCCCCGCCGGAGCGCTGGGTCAAACGGTGGGGAGCCAACCCATTGGGTCCGTGCACCCCATCCCCCCTTCCTGAGCGGAGTCGAAGGACAGGTTTCAACCCGCGCCCAGCCGCCCGAGCTTCTCAACAACCCACGGCTATTCGGCGGCCAGCGCGTCGGCCACCTCACCCATATTCAGCGCCCGCATCCCATACTTGCGCTCCGCCGTTCTAAACGCCGACAGCACCTGCCGGAGCGCGGCAAAATTCTCGTCCGCGTGGGCGCCAAAGTTGTGCGGATGCCACCACAGATGCATCAGGTGACCGTGCTTTGCGGCGTACAGAATCTCGTCCGTGATACGCAGAATCCGCAGCCGCTCCGCGCGGGCGGTCGCGGGCATATACGGTCGCAAAAATCGCGTCGCCGGCACGTTGAACGGGGCCTGCGTCGGCAATGACGCCAGCGGGACGGTCTGCCGGCCGCTCAGCGGAGCGTAGGCGTCCACAAGGCGCGCCGCGCGTACCCACGGGGTCTGCTCAGAGCCGGCGCGCGGGCGGTACATCCAGTCCGTCGGGTTGCCCCGGTGCACGTCGACGCCCCGCGCCGCGGCCGCGTCGATGTGCGCCTGCGCATATTGGTTGCGCGGAAACACGATGCTGCGGACTGGATGCCCGCGTCGATCCGCCACCGCGTTCGCCGCGTCGATGTCCCGCTCGAAGTCCGCGGTCGTGGTCCCGTCTTCCAGGCAGTAAAAGTGACTGAACGTGTGGGTGCCGACCTCTTGGCCCGGCGTCGCCGCGATGGCGTCGATCAGCCTGGGCGCGAGCCGACACGGGTCGTCGGCGCCCAGCGTCTCAAACTCCGGCCACGGCGACAGCTCCGGACGCCTGTAGGCAGGCTCTGGCGGCGCCAGCGCGCGGACCTCATCGCCGTCTTCGCAGAACAACACCCCCACGGTGGCCCACGTCGCGTGCACGCCGAACTCTTCGAACATCCGAAGCGTCCGCGGGATGGTCTGCCGCGTGGTCAGAAAACGCGGCGCGAGCTCCGCCGCCGGAGCGATGTCACGCATGCCCCAGTGCAGCTCGAAATCGAGCGAAACAGTGAACACACCCGGGTTGTAACGGGCCACAAGGTTCCTTCAAAATGGGGAGGGCGCGGGGAGCGCCGAGGGCAACCTGCCACAGGTTGGCGATTGCACGAAGCACGAACGGGCCGAGCAACGGTGCTGCCACCGATACCCGACCCGTCGACAGTCGCTTAGCTGAACATGATCGCCATGAGTCGCTTAGCTGAACACGATGGTCTCACCGTCGGTGCTGTCCGCCTGGATGGTCGTCCCCGGCGGGTACTCACCCGCGAGCAACGCCTTGGCCAGCGGGTTCTGCAGCAGCCGGGTGATGACCCGACCCAGCGGCCGTGCGCCATACGTGGCGTCGAACCCGGACTCGGCGAGCAGCTCCTTGGCCGCCGGCGTGAGCTCCAGCTTGAGCCCGCGTGTCGCCAGTCGCTCGTGCAGGTGCCGCATCTGGATGTCGACAATCCGACCCATATTCTCGCGCGTGAGCGGCTCGAAGATGATCGTGTCGTCGATCCGGTTCAGGAACTCCGGCCGGAAGTGCTCCTCCAGCGCCTCCCACACCGCGGTGCGCATCTCCTCCGTGTCGTCCGCCTCTTGGATGGCCTGCGAACCCACGTTGGACGTCATGATCACGAGCGTGTTCTTGAAGTCGACCGTGCGGCCCTTGCTGTCCGTGAGCCGACCGTCGTCGAGCACCTGCAGCAGCACGTTGAACACGTCCGGGTGCGCCTTCTCGATCTCGTCGAACAGCACCACGCTGTACGGTCGCCGGCGCACCGCCTCGGTCAGGTAGCCGCCCTCGTCATGCCCCACGTAACCGGGAGGCGCTCCGAGCATCCGCGACACCGAGTGCTTCTCCATATACTCGGACATATCGAGCCGGATGATGCTCTGCTCGTCGTCGAACAGGAACTCCGCCAGCGCCTTGGCCAGCTCGGTCTTACCCACGCCAGTCGGCCCGGAGAAGATGAACGAGCCGATCGGCCGCTGCGGATCCTGCAGCCCGGACCGCGACCGGCGCACCGCGTCCGCGACGGCTTCTACCGCCTCGTCCTGGCCGATCACACGCATGCGCAGGCGGTCCTCCATCGTGAGCAGCTTGGCCTGCTCCGACTCCAGCATCTTGGTCACCGGGATGCCGGTCCACTTGGACACGATCCGCGCGATATCGTCCTCCGTCACCTCTTGGCGAATGAACGTACCCTGGCTGGCGTGCAGCGCCTCCAGCCGCTCGGTCGCGCTGGCCGCCTCGCGTTCCATCTCGGGAATCTCGCCGTACTGCAGGCGACCGGCGTCGTCGTAGCGACCCTCCTTGGTGGCCTTCTCCTGCTCGAACCGCAGCGACTCCAGCCGCTCCTTGGCGGTGGTGATCGCGGTCAGCAGCTCCTTCTCGCGCAGCCACGCGGCCTTCATGCCGTCCGCCGACTCGCGCGTCTCCGCCAGCTCGCGCTGCACCTCTTCGAGCCGCACCTTCGCCGCCGGCGTCGTCTCGTTCTTGAGCGCCTCACGCTCGATCTCCAGCGACACCGAGCGCCGCTCCGCCGACTCAATATTGCTCGGCAAGCTCTCCGTCTCCATCTTCAGCTCGGCCGCCGCCTCGTCCATCAAGTCGATGGCCTTGTCCGGCAGAAACCGGTCCGCGATGTAGCGGTCGGACAGCGTCGCCGCGGCGATCAGCGAGGCGTCCGAGATGCGAATGCCGTGGTGCACCTCGTACTTGTTCTTGAGGCCGCGCAGGATGGTCACGGTGTCGTCCACGGTGGGCTCGCCGACCATCACCTGCTGGAAGCGACGCTCCAGCGCCGTGTCCTTCTCGATGTACTTTCGGTACTCGCGCAGCGTGGTCGCGCCGATGGTGCGCAGCTCGCCGCGGGCCAGCGCCGGCTTGAGCAGGTTGCCGGCGTCCATGGACCCCTCGGCAGCGCCCGCGCCCACGATCGTGTGCAGCTCATCGATGAACAGGATGATGCGACCCTCGCTGTCGTGGATCTCCTGCAGCACCGCCTTGAGCCGCTCCTCGAAGTCGCCCCGGAACTTGGCGCCCGCGACGAGCGAACCCAAGTCGAGCGCGAACACGGACTTGTCCGCCAGGCTCTCCGGCACGTCGCCGGCCGCGATGCGCAGCGCGATGCCTTCCGCGATCGCCGTCTTGCCAACACCGGGCTCGCCGATCAGCACGGGGTTGTTCTTGGTCCGTCGCGACAGCACCTGCAGCGCGCGTCGAATCTCGCTGTCGCGCCCGATCACCGGATCGAGCTTGCCCAACCGCGCGGCCTCGGTCAGGTCGCGGGCGTATTTGGTCAGCGCCTCGTACTTGGACTCGGGGTCCTGGTCGGTGATGCGTCGGTTGCCGCGCACCTCGGTGAGGGTCGCCAGCAGATCGTCGCGGTTCACACCGGCGTTCTTGAGCATCGAGGCGACCTCGCCGCCCACCTCGAGCACGCCGAGCAGCAGGTGCTCGGTCGACACGAAGGCGTCGTGCATGGTGTCCGCTTCGCCCTGGGCGATGTCGAAGATGCGCGCCGCGTCGCGGTCCATCGAGAGGTTGTTCCCGCCGGTCACTTGCGGGAGGCGCTCCAGGCGCGTGTCGACGTCTGCGAGCAGGCCGGTCGCGGACACGCCGAGGCGCTCCAGCAAGCGAGGAACGACGCCGTCCGTCTGGTCGAGCAGAGCGCGGAGGACGTGGAAGGTGGTGACGGTGGGGTGGTTGCTGGTTTGGGCGTGGCCAGACGCCTCGAAGAGCGCCTCGCGGGCTTTTACTGTCAGTTTTTCTTGTCGAATCATGGCGGTACCTGAGGTTCGAGTTGTGATGCCGGTAACGTAGGCACACGACTTGCTTGCTCAAGCGAAACAGCCCGCCTCCTCGGGTGAGGGGGCGGGCTGATTCCTAACCGGAGCGCGGCCGGCTTGCGCCGATCTCACGCGTTGCGCGCATGCGCCTAGTCGTCGAACAGAATGGCGTGCTCGGCCGCGCCGACGCGGTCCATCCAGAACGCCTTGAACCGTTCTTTGAGGGCCTTCTCGACCTGGCGGATCCGCTCGCGCGAGACCTCGAACTCGTCGCCGAGCTCTTGCAGGGACATGCCGTCTTCGGGGGTCACGCGCTTGTCCCAGATGGCGCGTTCGCGGTCGTCCTTGATGGTGGCGCGGAAGTCGTCGAGCGCGCTTCGGATTCGGCTCCGGAGGTCGCGGCTCTCCACCTCTTGGTCGGGCGTGATGGCCTCGGAGTCGGAGATGACGCTGGAGAGGGTGCTGTTCTCGAAGCCGGGGGCGGGCGCGTCGAGCGAGAGGGCGGGGCCATCGAGCACGCGGGCGACCTGGACGACGTCGGTCTCGCTGACGTTCAGGTGGTCGGCGATCTGGCGCGTGGACGGCGTGAGGAAGCCTTGCTGGATGAGCTCTTCGCGCGCCTTGTTCAGGTTGTAGAAGAGCTTCCGACCCGCGCGGGTGTTGCCTACCTTCACGAGCTGCATCGTGTTCATGAGGTAGTTCAGGATCATCGCGCGGATCCAGTACTGGGCGTACGAGGTGAATTTGACGCCACGGTAGGGATCGTAGCGCCGGATCGCCTCTGCGAGCCCCACGTTGCCTTCTTGCACGAGCTCCATGAGGGAGACGCGTCGTCGGTGGTATTCGCGTGCGATCTTCACGACGAGCCGCAGGTTCGACATGATCAGCTGCTTGGCGGCCTCGACGTCGTGGTCTTCGACGTAGGCTTCGGCGAGCGCTTGTTGATCTTCGGCCGGCAGGGGCTCCATGTGGCGGAGCTGCGACAGGTATGTCGTGAGCGGATCGGAGGCGACGAGGGAGTCGCCGGCAATGTTCGGGAGGGTGTACGCGTTGCGTGGGAGCTCGCGTTTGACCTTGTCTTTGGGGAGCGGGACCTTGAGTTCGACTTCGTCGTCGTCCTCTAGATCGTCGTCGTCCTCGGGGCCGAGGACCTCCGGAAAGTCGTCGTCCTCTTCGTCCGATCCGTCGGGCCCGAGTACGAGTTCGGAGTCGAGATCTGAGTCGTTGTCTGCGGGTGTGGTTGGCTGGTCGCCCATTCGCTTCCGGTGGCGCGCGTGTTGGAGAACAACACTAATAGATTGCCGCGAATCCGGCAACGCGTGGGGGGCGGAGCGGCACGGGCCGACAACGGTAAGCGCGGCGGCTGGCAATGAAAGTCCCTGCGTTCCATACCTTTACCCAGATGATGTGCGCTGATACCCTACGCGCAGGTCTCTGGCCGTCATTGTACCCCGTGAAATCGATGCCTAAATTTTCCCGTTTCGCCTTCATTCTCGCCGCCGCTGCCCTGGCCGGTTGCTCGGCAGACGCACGGCCGTCGGAACGCGACACCGGCGGTGGCCCCGGCTTGAACACGGACGTCAACGTCAGCTTCGACGTGGTCTCCAACGACACTGGCTACGGCGACGACGCCGGTGACGCCACCGAGGGAGACGCCAGCGCCGATGTCGCTGAGGACGGCACCACAGGCTTCGATATCGGCCCCGTGTGCGGCAACGGATTCCTCGAAGCGGGCGAAGTCTGCGACGACGGAAACAACTTCTCCGGAGACGGCTGCAACGCCGTCTGCTCCTCGACCGAGATCTGCGGTAACGGAGTCATCGACCTCAGCGAATCCTGCGACGACGGAAACACCGACCGCGGCGACGGCTGCGACGATATCTGCCGCGTCGAAGAAGGCTGCGGAAACGGCATCGTCGACGTCGGCGAGCAATGTGACGACGGAAACCTGACCGTCGGCGACGGCTGCTCCAGCGCCTGCGTCCGAGAGGTCTTCGTCGCCACCGACACCGACGGCGACAACATCTCCGACTTCGACGAAGGAAACGGCTCCGTCGACACCGACGGAGACGGCTTCCGCGACAACAACGACCTCGACTCCGACGGTGACGGTATCCCCGACGCCGTCGAGGCCGGAGACGCCGACCTGCTCACCGAGCCCGCCGACACCGACGGCGACGGCGTCTACAACTTCCGCGACCGCGACTCCGACGGCGACGGCATCCCGGACTCCGTCGAAGGCATCAGTGACGGCGACGGCGACGGCCTGCCCAACTTCATGGACACCGACTCCGACGGCGACTTCGTGCCCGACTCGGTCGAGGGAACGCGCAACACCGACGCCGACCTGTGGCCCGACTACATCGACACCGACTCCGACAATGATGGGATCCTCGACGCCCACGAACTGTTCGCGGACTCCGACCTCGACGGCATCCCCAACCGCCTCGATTACGACTCCGACAACGACGGATCGCCGGACTCCGTAGAGGCGGGCGACAGCGACCCGGAGACCTACCCGATCGACACCGACGGCGACGGACTCCCCGACTACATCGACACCGACTCCGACGGCGACGGGCTCCCCGACACCTTCGAACTCGGCTGCCCGACCGGCTCCGACCGCCTCGACCCGGACTCCGACAACGACGGCTACAGCGACCTGGCCGAGGTGCTCGTGGGCTCCAACCCCTGCACCTTCACCAACCCGGTCCAGTTCCGCGAGTTCACGGACTTCTTCTTCATCCTGCCCGCGTTCGACCCGGCGCAAGAAGCGCCGCTCGAGTTCTCCTCCGACATCCAGCAGGCCGACGTCGCGATCGCGATGGACACCACCGGCTCCATGGGCGGCGAGATCAACAACCTGCGCTCGTCGTTCTCCTCGATCTTCACCGCGATGAACGCGCAGTTCGAGAACATCGGCTTCGCCGTCTCGACCTTCGACGACTTCCTCTGCGGCGGACACGGCTCCGGACAGGACCGCCCCTTCATCCTGCGCCAACGCGTGACCACCAATACCGCGCGCGCCCAGGCCGTCATGAACGCCATCCCGCTGCACTCCGGCGCCGACGTTAACGAGTCCGGCTACGAGTCGATGTACCAGGTCGCGACCGGTGCGGGCGTCAACGGTTGCAGCACCAGCGTGCCCGCGTTCAACCCGGCGTCGGGCCGCGTCGCCGGCGTGGCGGACGGTACCATCGGCGGCGTCGGCTTCCGCGACAACTCGTTCCCCATCCTCGTGCACGTGACCGACGCGCCCTCACACGAGGGCACCACGTACGGCTCGTTCGCCGCGACCCGCGCTGAGGCGGTCGCCGCGCTCAACAGCATCAAGGCGCGCTTCATCGGCGTCGCGTCGGGCAGCTCGCCGCGCGGTCAGCTGGAATCGGTCGCCAACGCCACCGGCGGCGTCGTTCCGACCTGCGCGTGGGACGGCGCCCGTCCCGCATCCTGCGGCTCGTCGCAGTGCTGCACCGGTATCAACGGCAGCGGCCGTGGCTCCTCCGGCGGCATGTGTCCGCTCGTGTTCGACATCGACTCCGGTGGTGGCGGCCTCGGCACCGCCATCGTCACGGCCATCCGCGCGCTCGTGAACACCACGTCGTTCACCGTCTCCACGCGCATCCGTCGCGACAACGACGAGTTCATCCGGACCGGCGTAGACAGCGGATGTTTCATCCAGTCGGTCACCCCCGCGGACTTCCGCACCACGGGCAGCTGCACCACCACGCCGTTTCCGGCTGACCTCAGCCCGGTGGACGGTAACAACGACTCGTTCCGTAACGTGACGCCGGGAACCCAACTGTTCTTCGACGTCGTCGCCGAGAACAACGGCTGCGTGCTCGAGACCGACCAGCCGCAGGCGTTCAGCGCGTTCATCGACGTGATCGGTGACGACCTGACCGTGCTCGACACCCAGCTGGTGACCATCATCGTGCCGGCGGACAACTCGAACCCGTCGACGGTTCCGTAGGCATCGCGCGCTGGCGGAATTCACCGCCAAAACGAAGAGACCGCGAGCGGCCAATCGGCCCTCGCGGTCTTTTCGTTCGTGTGGTTCTGGGCGCGCCTACCGAAGTCTCTTCGGAGGACCGCCCAGGTCCGGTCTAGCGGTTCTTGAGCAGGTCCGCGAAGGTGCCCATGGTGGTGGACGCCTCGGCCGGCTTGGCCGCCTTGTACTGCGCGAATGCCGCCTTGCCGTCGGACTCGGAGTCCTCGCGGCGGGTCAGCGTCAGGCGACGGCGTGCGGCATCTACGTCGAGAACACGCGCCTCGATGGGCGTGCCGGGACGGAATCGGTTGTACACGGTCTTGGCCTCGTCATCCGGGAGCTGCGACAGCGGCAAGAGCCCGCTGATGCCGCCGGGGAGCGAGACAAAGATGCCGAAGCTCTGGATGGAGTCGACCTCGCCCTGGATGGTCGAGCCGACGGGCATCTCCTTGGCGGCGGTGCTCCACGGGTCGCCCATGAGGGCTTTGATGGAGAGGCCGATCTGGCGCTTGATCGGGTCGATCTTGACGACCTGAACCTGCACGGAGTCGCCCACGGTGAGAACCTCACGCGGGTGATTGATGCGGCGTCCGGGCGCGATCTCGGAGATGTGCACGAGGCCGTCGAGGCCGGGGCCGAGCTCCACAAACGCGCCGAAGCCTTCGAGTCGCGCGACCACGCCGGTGACGTCCTGGCCGACGGCCAAGCGCGCAACGCCGGTGCTCCACGGGTCCTCGTCCTGATTCTTCGCGGAGAGCGAGATTCGGCGGTGCTTGGGGTTGTCGAGGTCGCTGACGCTGAGCACGGTCACGCGCAGTCGATCGCCGACGGCGACGAACTCGCTCGGGTGGTCGAGACGGCTCCAGGACAGCTCGGAGACGTGCACGAGGCCGTCGATGCCGCCGATGTCGACGAACGCACCGAAGTCGGCGACGCGGGTGACATTGCCGTCGAACACCGCGCCGGGCGCCAAGGACTTGAGGGTCTCTTGGGCGATGGACTCACGCTCTTTTTCGAGCAGTCGGCGTCGGGAGACCACCACGTTCTTGCCGCCGTCTTCGACCTTGGTGACCAAGAAGTTGTAGGTCGCGCCGAGGTGGTCTTCGGGCTGGCTCGTGGGGTCGAGGTCGATGTGCGAGAACGGGCAGAAGCCGCGGGAGCCGAGGACTTCGACCTCGTAGCCGCCCTTGTTCGTGCCGGTGACCTTGCCTTCGACGGGGATCTCTTGGGCGTGCGCGTCCACGAGCATCTCGTTGCCGTCGCCGCCGGAGAGTCCGCGCGACAGGCGGATGCCGTCAGCGAGCGACACGACGTAGGCTTCGACCTCGTCGCCGATGGACACGGAGAGCTCGCCCTCTGCGTTCAGTAGCTCGGAGCGGTCGAGCGCACCCTCGGCCTTTGCGCCGAGCGCTACGAAGACGGCTTCGGAGCCGATCGCGACGATCTTGGCGGTGACTTTCTGGCCTACTTCGACGCGGCGAATCGCGACGGGCGCGTTGCCGAGCATGGAGGCGAAGTCGTCCGTGGTCGGAAGGTCAGCCTCGATTTGGGCTTGCTCCTCCACCGTCGGCTCCACTTGAACCTGCATCTTGGGCGGGGCGACATCGCTGCGCCAGGCCTTGGACTGCTTGGTGTCGGTGGCATCGGCGGTAGCCGACTTGATCAGCTGGGGCGCCGGCGTTTCTGCAACGGGCGCCGCAGCTGCGGGGGCGGTTTCTGGGGTCACTTCGCTCGGTGTGTCGGGGGTCGCCTCAGCGACATCCTCGGCCTTACGACGAATTTTCAGACCCGGCTTGCCATCGGTACTCATCTCTTCCTCTTCTAGACTGGACGCCTGCGGGTATCCGATCGCGGGACACCCGGCAAGCGCTGGCCATGTACGCGCGTCGGCGCGCGCCACGGGATGGGGGGCGAATCGGCCCTGGGGTCAGATACCCGAGGGGGCCGCGCCGGACGATTCAGGGGTGGAGCTTTCGCCGCTGGAGCCGAAAAGGACCTCCAGGTTGGGCATGATCACGATCTCGATTCGCCGGTTGAGCCGCCGGCCTTCGGGCGTGCTGTTGTCGGCCACGGGGCGGAACTCGGCGAAGCCAGCGCCGGAGATGCGCTCGGGGGCCACGCCGCCGTTGGTGAGCACGTGCACCACCGCGGTCGCGCGCGCCGACGACAGCTCCCAGTTGGACGGGAAGCGGCGGGTCTCGATCGGGATGTTGTCGGAGTGGCCTTCCACCTGGAGCTCGCGGTCGCCGATGGTGGCGAGTACGCCAGCGAGCTCGGTGACGGTGGCGATGCCGAGCTCGCCCAGGTCTGCGCTGCCCGCCTCGAACAGGATGTCCTGCGCGAGCTTGAGCACCATGCGCCCGCGCACGAACTGCACGTCGAGCGTGCCCGCGTTGATGAGCTCGTCGAAGCGGCTGACCAGGTCGTTGTACAGGTTGCTGCGCTCGTCGAGCTCGGTCTGGAGCGCGCTGAGCTCCGCGAGCCGGTCCATGAGCTCTTGGGTCTCACTGGACTGGGCGTTGGCGACGGAGAGGGCGGCTTGTAGTTGATGGCCGCGCTCGTCGAGCAGTCGCCGGTACTCTGCGATCACCTGCATGGCGTCGCGGACGGAGCCTTCGGCGGTCTCGAGTTGGTCGTACTGTTCGTTGATTTGGGCTTCGGCGGCGGCGTATTGCGCGCCGACGTTGGTGGCGTTGCCTTCGGCGGCAGCGCGGGCGGCCTCTTCTTCTTCAAGTGACTCCGCGAGCGCAGCCCGCTCGGCATCGAGCGCGTTGTACTTGGACCGGAGCACGAGGCAGCCGGAGAGCGTCGGCGTGAGTGCGCCGAGCAGGATGAGCGTAGCGAGTCGTTGCATTACCAGCGCCCTCCCAGGCCAACGGTGATCTGCATGCCATCGGGGATGCCACGCGGCGAGCCGTCGGGACGCGCGCCGTCAGAGGTGGCGTTTAGGTAGCGTCCGTCGAGCAGGATTTGGAAGCTCGCGATCTTGATGTCCAAGCCGCCGCCCACAAACGTGAGCCACTGCGAGAAGTCGTCTGCGCCGTCGCCCCATGGGGCGTCCCGGATGGCGATACCGACACCGGCGGCGCCGTACGGGCTCACGGACGAGAGCGGGAAGAAGTTCGCGATGGCGGTCGCCGTGATGGGCACGGAGGCCACGCGGATGCGGTCGCCGCGGTAGAACAAGACGTCGCCGGCTACACCGAACGACCAGTTGCGGTCGAGGCTGTAGCGGTAGCCGATGCCGCCGCCGCCGATGTTCGGGCCGTCGTCGGCGAGGATGGCGACACCGCGGAGGATCAGGCCGCTGCGCGAGAAGGCGTTGCGCACGCCGGAGAGGGCTCCGGTGGCGTCGCCCGCCGCATCATTGGTGTCGGCGCTATCGTCGTTGTTGCGTCCGCGGCGGCCGGAGGTGTTGGCCTCGTCGTCGGCGTTGTTTCGCTGCGTGCTGGCCGCGCCGCGCTCGTCGCTGGGCGCGGGCGGGAGCGGGCGGATGATGACCGGCGCCGGCGGCGTTTGGCCGGCGTAAGGCGCGGGTTGTCCGTACATGGGCTGCTGCCCGTACATGGGCTGCTGGTTGTACATCGGTTGCCCGTACATGGGCTGGCCGTACATCGGCTGTCCGTACATGGGCTGCTGGCCGTACATCGGCTGCCCATACATGGGCTGCTGGCCGTACATGGGTTGGCCGTACGGCATCTGGCCGTTCATCGGCACGCCTTGATAGGTGGGCGCGATGCACGGCGGACCGTTCTCCACCCCGGACGGAATCCAGGGGAAGGGGCACTCGGTCTCGGCGGCGTCTTGCCCGGCGGTTTGAGCGTCGGCCGAGCGGGCCACGCCAAACGTCGCGAGGGCGATAACGAGGAGCGGGAGCAGGGCGCTCGGCGCGCTGTAACGGGAGGTCGATGTCATGGTCATTCGCGTGATATCGCGCAGAGCGCGAGGGCGGGGTGGGCGACTAGAAGCCGCAGCCTTCGATCGGTTCGTTGGCGATCCGGTCGTTCTCTTCATCGCAGCTGTCTTCGGTGCACGGATCGCCGTCATCGACGAAAACCGACACGCCTTCGATGCAGCCTCGGGTGAGGTCGCACATCTCAAGTCCGTCACAGAACAGCCCGTTTCCGCACTGGCTGTGTTGGGCAACATGTCGCACTTGGTCGGTCTCTTCGTCGCAGCGGGTGCGCGTGCAGGCGATGCCGTCGTCCTCACGGCTCGGCGGGTTTTCGCTGGGGGTGCACACGAAGTTGATGCAGCGCTCTTCGCCGTTGCAGAACAGGTCGTCGTCGCAGTCGGAGTGCGATTCGCAGGCCGCGTCGGCCGGCACGGTCGACCACGCGGCCGGCGGCGTGTTGCCTCGCGGGGTACGGACGACGGGGGTCTCGAGCGAGACCGGCGCGACGACTTGGACCTCGGTCGGCGGTACTTCGGGCGCGGCGACGTTGACCTCGGTGGGCGCTACTGGCTCGGCCGGCGCTGCGGGTTCTGTGGGCTCCGGCTCGGTCGGCTCGGGGTTTGTGATGTTCACGGTGACCACGACGGGCGTTACCGCGTCGGGGGTGACGGCGCCGACGGCGCGCATGGTCTCGTTGGCGCGGTCGAGGCGGTCACGCTCGTCGGTCGCAGGCGCTGTGCTCGCGGCGACGCCGGGCGGCAGGGGGCCGCAGACCTGCGCGTCGTAGAAGTGCACGGCACGTCGGCCGGCCTCGTCACACAGGTCGGTGGTGCAGTTGTTTCCGTCGTCGATGACCGGGGCGGGGCCACGCGCGCAGCCGATCTCGGCGCGGCAAGACTCGGTGCCGTTGCAGAACAGGCCGTCGTCGCAGATGCGATCTTCGGGCACGTGCACGGCGCGCCGCTGGGCCTCGTCGCAGCGGTCGGTGGTGCACGGGATGCCGTCGTCCACGATCACCGGCTCGCCGGCCACGCACACGCCGGTCTCGCAGGACTCGGTACCGTTGCAGAACAGGCCGTCGTTGCAGTCGCGATCGGTGGCGCATTGCGGCGTCGCGTCGGGTTCGGCCGGGCAGAGCTCAGCGCTGTAGCGGTTCCACACGGCGCGGGACGCTTCGACGCAGGTGTCGTTGGTGCACGGGTCGCCGTCGTCGACGACGATCGCCGCGCCGCTCACGCAGCCGGTGCTCGCGCTGCAGGTCTCGGCGCCGTTGCAGAACACGCCGTCGTCGCAGCGGCTCGCCAGCGGCTCGTGTTGGACGGTGTCTGCGGACTCGTCGCAGAAGTCGACCGTGCAGGCGACGCCGTCGTCGACCATGGGCGCGGGGCCGGCGGCGCATACGCCAAAGCTGCAGGTCTCGGCGCCGTTGCAGAACGCGCCGTCGTCACAGTCGGCGTTCACCACACACTCGGGCGGCGCGGTGACCACGTCGGGGCAGAGCGCGGCGCTGCGGATGTGGATGATCTGGTTCTGCGAGGCGTCGCACACGTCGACAGTGCAGTCGTCGCCATCGTCCAAGACCGGCAGCGGGCCGGACCCACAGCTGCCCTCGGTGCAGACCTCGGCGCCGTTACAAACGAGCGCGTCGTCGCAGTCCGCGTCGAGCTGACACTCAGGTTCGGCGGCGGTCGGGATGGGGATGACGACGAGCGCGGCCTCTTCGATCGGCGGCACCACCTCGGGAGTTACGGTCGCCGGCACGACTTCGAGGGGTACTTCAGGCGGGCACAGGTCTTCGCTGAAGGTGTTGACGACTTGGTTGAGCTCGGGGTCGCAGGCGTCGATTGTGCACGGGTCTGCGTCGTCGATCATGGGGAGACCGCCGGGCGTACAGGTGGACTCCACGCAGAGGGTGATCCCGTCGCAGATGTTGGTGTCGCCGCAGTCCTCGGACGTTTCGCACTCGGGCTCGGGCACCACGACGGGCACGATTGGCGCGACCACCACGGGGGGCACGACTTCAGGGGGCACGACCCCTGCTGGCACGACTTCGATGGGTACTTCAGGCGGGCACAGGTCCTCGCTGAAGGTGTTGACGACCTGGTTGAGCTCGGGGTCGCAGGCGTCGATTGTGCACGGGTCTGCGTCGTCGATCATGGGGAGACCGCCGGGCGTACAGGTGGACTCCACGCAGAGGGTGATCCCGTCGCAGATGTTGGTGTCGCCGCAGTCCTCGGACGTTTCGCACTCGGGCTCGGGCACCACGACGGGCACGACCACGAGGGGCTCAACGGGCGCCAGCGGGGCGTCGTCTTCGAGCGGCAATCCAGCGGGTTCGGTGCACAGGGACTCGACACAGATGGAGTAGCCGTCCCACACGCCGTCCACGCCGCAGTCCTCATAGGTGACGCATTCGATGACCGGCTCTACGGCGGCATCGACAACGGTCTCGGTGGTGATGGAGGCGGCGAGCGGAGGTACGGCGACGGGTCCAGCGACCGCAGCGGCGATGGACGCGGTGATGGCGAGGGCGCGGAC
>CBDUJZ010000136.1:0-14208 GCA_965367675.1 uncultured Myxococcales bacterium
TCCGCGCGATTGCCCTCGCCTGACCGGTCCCACGTGTCGTCGTACGGAATGTCGTCCCCGCATAAAAACACGTGCGCGTATCGGGCCTTACACGCTTCCACATAAGCGTCGAGTTGGGCCGGAACAGCGCCGGTGTAGTGGCGGCAGAAGATGCGGGTGGTCGATGCGTCGGTGTCTACAAACAAGTATCGGTTGGCTTGCTCGGCGGCGGCGTCCTCGCGCTGGCGGTGGCCTTCGGCGATCTCAACGAGTTGGGCGGAGGTCAGGCGGCGGTCCACCTGGTTCTCCTCCCAATATGTGCGCCCGTACTCGGGCATAAACGCGGTGTCGAACGACTCGGCCAGCGCTTCGGCGAGGGTGGACTTTCCGGTGCTCGGCGCCCCCAACAACACCACGCGCTCGACCAGGTCGCGGTACACACGGGGGTGCACGTGAGCGCGGCTGGCGTGCGGGTCTTCGCGCACCTGCGTGCCCGAGATGGGGACGCGGGCGCGGGCTTCGTCAACGCGGCGGTCGACGGCGCCGAGCGCGCGGCTTACGTGTGCTCCGTAGAACTCGCTCGAGTAAAAGTGGGTAACACAACGGCTCGCTAACAGTGTCAGAATGTATGCTTCGTGGGCCGCCTCGATGCCCGGCGTGTTTCCAGTCTCCGTGGGACCACCCCAGGCCTCGATCACCTCTACCGTCGGGTACAAGTCCGTGAACCACGCCACCCGCGTTTGCAGCGGGATCGCCGTCACCTCGGGGGAGTCGTAGACCAACACGATCAGGTGGTCGACCTCGGCCAGCGCGGTGTCGATCACCAGCTGGTGGCCGCGGTGCAGCGGGGCGAACTTGCCGAGCGTGAGGCCCACCGTGCGCGGGCCGCTGGAGGGGCCGGCGCTCATGCGGGCGCGGACGTGACGGTGTCGGGCGTGGCGGTGTCGGACGATGCGCCCATCGTAGGGGCTGCCGCGCTGCGGCTCCACGCGAGCGCGCCCGCGACGGCGAGGCCGAGGAACACCGCGTAGAGCCCCGCCGTGGGGTACAGGCCCTTGGCGGCGTAGATGCCGATGGCGACCACGTCGACCACGATCCAGAACCACCACGACTCCAAGCGCTTCTTGCCCATCAACCACTGGGCGCACAGGCTGGTGGTGGTCGTGAACGCGTCGCCATACGCAAACGTGGCGTCGGTGTTGTGACTCATCCAATAGCCCAGCGCGAGCGCGGAGAGCACGGCGCCGGCGGCCCACTGGAGCACGCCCTGTAGGCTCAGGCGGGTGACGCTAAGTGAGGCGTCGGCCTCGGGGCCATCTTTGCGCAACCACAAGTGCCAGCCGTACAGTTGCATGAACACATACACGACCTGCAACAACATGTCGGAGTACAGCTGCGCCTGGAAGAAGATGACAATGTACAACGACGCCATCACCAAGCCGGTGGGCCAACACCAGATGTTTTGGCGGACGGTGAGGCCTACGCAGAGGAGGCCAAACACAACGGCGAGGTATTCAATCATGTTGTGTGGTCACGGAGGATGTTGCTGTCCCTCGACATGCGCGTGCTGGGTGCTTGAACGCAAACACAATCCGTTTACTCGTCCGGCTCTACCGCTGTGTGGATGCGGTCCAGGACGAAGTATGTGGTGTCGTAGGCGTTGCGATCGTCGGCGTTGTGCTCGGCGACCGGGGTCCACTCCCACTTGGAGGCGTCGAACTCCGGGAAGTACGTGTCGCCGTCGAAGGCCGCGTGCACGATGGTCATGTACAGGCGCTCGGCGCGCGGGATGCAGGCTTGATAGATGGCGGCGCCGCCGATGATCATCACCTCGGGCACGTCGCCAGCCGCTTGCAGCGCTTCGTCGATGGAGTGCACGACCGTGCAGCCTTCTGCGGTAAAGTCGGCTTGGCGGGTGATCACCACGTTGGTGCGACCGGGCAGCGCGCGGCCGATGGACTCGTAGGTCTTGCGGCCCATAATGACGGGCTTGCCGAGCGTGGTTTGTTTGAACCACTTGAGGTCGGCGGGCAAGCGCCAGGGCATGTCTCCGTCGACCCCGATGACGCGGTTGTCTCCCATGGCGGCGATCATGCTGATTATCATGGGACCTATACGGCGATGGGCGCCGAGATGGCGGCGTCGTGGGTGTAGTCGTTCAGTCGAATGTGCTCGATGGTGAAGTCCTCGAGCTTGGTAACCGAGGGGTCGAGCCACAGCGCGGGCAACGCGTGCGGGGAGCGCTGCAATTGCAGTTTCGCCTGCTCCACGTGGTTGTTGTACAAATGCACGTCGCCAAATGTGTGTACAAACTCGCCGACCTGAAGGCCGCAAACTTGCGCCACCATGTGGGTCAACAAAGCGTAACTCGCGATGTTAAACGGGACGCCCAGGAACACGTCGGCACTGCGTTGGTACAGCTGGCACGACAGGCGGCCGTCGGCCACGTAGAACTGGAACAGGGCGTGGCACGGCGGCAGGGCCATCTCGTCGACCAGCGCAGGGTTCCAGGCGCTCACGATGTGCCGGCGCGAGTTCGGGTTCTCGCGGATCTGCTGGACCACGTTGGCGATCTGGTCGACGGAGCCGCCGGCGGGGTCAGGCCACGAGCGCCACTGCGCACCGTACACGGGGCCCAGGTCGCCGTTTTCGTCCGCCCACTCGTCCCAGATGCGCACCTTGTTGGCCTTGAGATACGCGATGTTGGTCTCGCCGCTCAGGAACCAGATGAGCTCGTGCGCCATGGTCTTGAAGTACAGCCGCTTGGTCGTGATCGCCGGAAATCCGGCGGCCAGGTCGAAGCGCATCTGATAGCCAAAGCAGCTCAGCGTTCCCGTACCGGTGCGGTCGCCCTTGGGCGTCCCGTTGTCGAGGATGTGCTGGAGGAGCGTGAGGTAGTTCTGCATGGTCGGTTCGGCTTCGCGGCTGGCGCGCGAGTTCAGGTTCGACGCGTTCAACGCGTATGACGGCGCTGAGCGTCGTGCTGTGGGTTTACGGCGCGCTGAGCGTCGTGCCTGTGGGCGTCCGGGGCAAGAAACCGGTGGTGGACGCGAAGTGCACGCCGGCGATGCCGCGAACGACCGGCTCCAGGTACCAGCGCGAGGTGGTGTCGAACACGATCAAAATCCGGCGGCCGGGGAACGCGCGGATGGCATCCTCGACGAGCGCCGCGTGGGCCGCCTGCATGCGCAGCTCGCCACCGCGGCCCATCTCCTCTTCGGCGTAGTACGAGAGCCAGCGGCTGGCAGCGGTCAGCCCGTCCAGGTACGCGGACTCGTGGAGCCACTGCGGGTTCGTGAAGCCGTTGTTCTCGAGGAACTCCGCATGGAATGCCGCGTTGGCCATGATGTAGTAGCGTTCCATCGGGCCGTGCGGGTGCTCGAAGTAGTACGCGTCGCGGTCGGCCTGCGCGCCGGCGGTCCAGGCGGACACGGGCAGCACGTCGTATCCGAGCTCGGTGCGCAGCGGGAGCACCACGTTGTAGAGCTCGGGCTTGTTGCGCAGCCAGCGGTTCGCGAGCACGTGGCTGGGGTCTTCGGCGCGGGCGTCGCTGTCGACGAGGGCCTCTTCGAACGAGGCGGGCGGCAGCTCGACGAGCACCAGGTCGGGCTCAAAGTTTCGAATCGTCTGCTCGACCACCGACAGGGGGTATCCGCCGCGCAGGTGGGCCTCGTGGAGGGTGCCGAGGAACGCGACGGTGCTCTGCTGCGGGGCGAGCAACACGGGCAGCTGCGTGGTGGCCTCCAACGTGTCGGGCGTCGTGCTGGCGCTGCTCGCACCACCACAGGCGACTGCGGCGATTCCGAGGGCGAGGACGAGCGTTACGGCGGAGATTCTCACAGAAGGTTCGGGGGCGTGGGGCGGGCGGGCGACACCGGCGCGACGTGCGGCGCTAGGATACGGCGGGTTCCAGCGCTCGTTGGCGGCGCGAAGTCCGGGCGGTCACCTGCGGCGCGCGCGATGCTTGCTTGTGCGCACGCACGGTGCTGGATACATGAAGTGAAGCGACTCCGCGACCCTGCCGCTCCCTGAGACAGGTCGTCCGGAGCCGCATTGGGGTTGTCGCGCGCTCGTCGCCCCCTTCAAACGCACCGATGATCCGCCCTTGACCGCGTCCTCGCCTACATCGATCGGCCCCTATAAGCTGCACGAGTGCATCGGCCAGGGCGGCATGGGGCAGGTGTACGCAGGCACCGCGCCGAACGGCTCCAGCGTGGCCGTCAAGCTGCTGCGCCGCGAGCTCGCGAACCACCCCGAGGTGCGCCGCCGGTTCACGCGCGAGGCCCGCGCCGCCGCCAAGCTCGAGCACCCGCACATTGTCCGGCTCATCGACTTCAGCTCCGACCAGGGCGAGTATTACATCGTCATGGAGCAGGTCACCGGCGGGTCGCTGGCCGCGTGGCGCAAGTCGCCGCCGGACTCCGAGTCGCTGTGGTTGGTGATTCACCAGATGCTGCAGGCGCTCAGCTACGCGCACGCCCGCGGCGTTATCCACCGCGACCTCAAGCCCGAGAACGTACTGCTCGACGTGGACGCCGAGGGGCAGCTCTCGGCCAAGCTCATGGACTTCGGCGTGGTGTTCTTCCGCGACGAGCGCGACCTGGACATGAGCGGCGGGCAGTCGCTGGTGGGCACGCCCGCGTACATGAGCCCCGAGCAGGCGCTCAACCTGGCGGACGCGTCGCCGGCCACCGACCTGTACGCGATCGGCGTCATGCTGTTCGAGTTCCTCACCGGCCGGCGGCCGTTCGAGGGCACCAGCACCGCGGGCACCGTGGTCGCGCACATGAACAACCCCATCCCCAGCGTGACCCTGCGGGACGGCTACCGCTGCGACGACGACCTGGACGCGCTGCTCCGGCGGTTCTTGGCCAAGGACCCCGTCGACCGGTTCTTGTTCGCCCACGACGCGCGCATCGCGATGGACAAGGTCCGCGTGCTCGGCTCGCCGCGGCAAGGCGCCCACCTCCAGCAGGCCGACGCCGAGGCGGAGGGCAGCATCCACACGATCGTGCGCCCGGTCGGCGGCATGCAGCGGCTCGAGCTGGAGCCCAACTCCGCCGTGCGCCTGTTCGGCCTCCGCGAGCCCGCCTACGAAGGGCGCGACGCGATGCTG
Source organism: uncultured Myxococcales bacterium (assembly GCA_965367675.1). Classification (GTDB taxonomy): domain Bacteria; phylum Myxococcota_A; class Bradymonadia; order REDH01; family REDH01; genus CBDUJZ01. Next base: position 5,096 of record CBDUJZ010000136.1, read on the forward strand.
CAAGACCTCAAGCGACGCGCGCTCGAGGCCGTCGCCACCAAGCGCTCCGGCATCAGCCTCGTGGCCGGCGACATGGGGCTCGGCAAGTCGCGCTTGCTGCAGCATCTACGCGAACTTGTTGAGGAAAAAGGCCTGATGCAGGTGTGGGCCGGCGTGCAGGACGGCCGCGCTGAGGGTCCCGATGTGGGCTTCCGGCAGGCCATGCGCCGCGGGCTCGGTGTGGCCGGACTCAACACCAGCGAGCTGCGCGTGCGCGTGGACCAGCTGCTCGACCGGCACGGCATCGTGGACCACTGGGAGGTGAGCGCGACCTGCGAGCTGCTGCTGCCCAACGTGGGCGACGGCGAGCCGCTGCTGGACACCGCCGACGCCACGTTCGCGCTGTTCGGCCGCTCGCTCGCGCGGGCGTACACCGCGCGGCCGGTGTTGCTCATCATCGACGACGCCCACCTCGGCGGCGGCGAGACGCTCAAGATGCTGCGCTGGCTGCTCAAGTCGCGCATGCCGGCGTCGTGGTACGCGGTGGTCACCTACCGGCCTGAGTACGCGCACGAGGACACCGGGTTCGCGCACGCGCTCCGGGCGCTGCAGGACAGCGGCGACCCGCGCGTGCACGAGCTCACGCTGGAGCGCATGCCGGTGGAGCAGCTGCACAACGTGGTGCAGAGCTGCGTGCCGGTGACCGACGCGCTGGCCCAAGCGATCGCGATGCGCGCCGCCGGCAACCCGATGATCGCGTTCGAGCTCGTGCGACACCTCGTCGACTCCGGCCGCATGGAGGGCTTCGGCGAAGCGCCGTCCGTGGACGACCTGCTGACCGATATCCCGACCGCCGTCGGCGCGCTGATCGAGCGTCGACTCGAAGAGGCCAGCGACTCGCCGAGCGCCGACGCGCACACGCTCGAGATCTGGCAGCGCCTGGCGTTCCTGGGCCTGCGCTTCAAGTCCGACCTGGCGCAGGTGCTCATCGACGCGATCGGGCTGTTCGACGCCGAGGACGCGGTCGATCGGGCCACGGAGACCGGCCTGCGGTACGGCATCTTTGTGGGAGACGAGCCCGACGTCCTGCGCTTCGAGAGCGGGCTGCTGCGCGACGCGCTGCTCAACCAGGCGGGCCACAACGGCGCGGCGACCACGTTCCAACGCGCCGCCGGTGACGCCAAGGCGCAGTTCTACCGCCGGACCATCGCAGAGCACGCGCTCGATATCGCGCGGCACTATCACCTGGCCGAAGCGCCTGAGCTCGCGATTCAGCACTACTTTATCGCGGCCGAGAGCGCCCAAGCGCGGCACCGCACCGACGCCACGATGGAGGCCCTGCGCGCCGCCAACGGCTTGGCGCAGACGCAGCCGAACGGCGCCCCCATTCGCGTGCGCTGCGAGACCGCCCTCGCCGACGCGTTCCGCCGCCAAGCGCGCTACGACGAGGCGCGCAAACACGCGATTCGCGCTCAAGCGATCGCCGGCGGCAACGGCCTCAGCATGCCCCCCGAGAGCGTGCGGCTGCTCGCCGAGATCGCCCGGTTCGAGGGCAAAATGCGCGAGTCGCGGACCCTGTACGCGCAGGCCATCGAGGCCTTCGCCAACGCCAACGATGCATCCGGTGTAGCGCGCTCGGAGTTCGGACTCGGCCAGCTTGAGCTGCGCGACGGGCGACTCCCCGAAGCCGAAAAACGCATGCGCGTGGCGCGAGACGCCTTCGTTGCGCTCGGCGACGAACGGCGGGTCGCAGAGACCCTACGCGAACTGGCAGAAACCGCTTGGGCTACGGGGGTTTACGCCGAGGCGAGGACCTTCGCGCACGAAGCCCGCCGGCGGTTCGAAGCGCTCAGCGATCGGCGTGGCGCCGCCATCTGCCTGCTCACCCTGGGCGAGATCGCGCGCAGCGAAAAGTCGGCCGCCGAGGCCTCCGACCTGTTCGACGCCGCCCGCTCCGAGCTCGCGCTGCTCGGCGATTGGCACAGCGTCGCGCTGGCGCTGCTCGGCAGCGGCTCCACCACCATGGACGTGGAGGGCGGCATGGAGATCGCGCGCATGGCTTTCGAAGAGGCCGCGACGGCGTTCTTGGACATGGGCGACCTGCACTTCGCCTCCGTCGCGTCGCTGTATCTGGCGCTCGTGGATGCCGAGGCCGGCCGCTGGAACCGCGCCGAAGAGGGCATCGACGCGGTGATGTCGCGCGACCGCGAGGAGCCGATCGACGACCCGCAGTTCGTGGGCGCGCTGGTCGATCTGTCGCGTCTGGCGCTGTTCGCGGGCCGCGCGGGCCGGGCGCGATCGCTGCTGGAGACCGCCGCCGCCAAGCTCGAACGCATCGGCGATCAGTCCCCGATCTACGACCGCGTCGACGAGGTCCACTACCTGCTCGCCGAGCTCGATGAGCCAGGATCTCTTGACGAACCTACAGCGGTTGTCGATTTCTTCGGCGACGATGACTAGATAGGCAGCGAGCGACGGCAGACGCGCCTCCCCGCGCGCAGTCACGCGACCGAACACACGACTACGACCGACCCAGCGGGCGACCGCTTCCCTTAGGAGACATCATGGCCAGCGACCCGAAACACGAGAAAGCGGAAACGCATCCGCACGACCACCAGCCGCTCGTCGACGACGGCACCGAGCACAAGCACTACTGGGAGCACACCCCCAGCCGCCGCGCCGTGCCCCAGTTCGACGTGTCGAAGCTCGCCTCCAAGTACCTCGACGACATGGAGAAAGGCGGCCGGTTGCACCTGCAACACAAGAAGAAGTCGTAGAACGAGACCCCCGCGAGGTAGGACATGCTGCTCGTCATCGACATCGGAAACACCAATATTGTCATAGGGTTGTACGAGGGCAGTGTCCTCACGCACCACTGGCGACTGCAGACCAACACCCGCAAGACGGAGGACGAGTACGGCGTGCTCATCCGCCAACTGTTCGCGCTGGCGGGCGATCTGAGCGACATCACCGGATGCATCCTGTCGTCCGTCGTGCCGCCGATGCAGTCCATGTTCGTGACCATGATCGAGCGCTATTTCCACACGCGACCCGTCGTCGTGGGGCCCGGCATGCGCACCGGCATGCCGATCCTCGCTGAGAACCCGCGCGAGGTTGGCGCCGACCGCATCGTCAACGCCGTCGCGGCCTACGCCCGCACGCAAGACGCCACCATCGTGGTCGACTTCGGTACCGCCACCACGTTCGACGCCATCTCGGCCAACGGCGAGTACCTGGGCGGCGCCATCTGCCCCGGCGTCGCCATCTCGGCCGACGCCCTGTACGTGCGCGCCTCCAAGCTGCCCCGCGTCGACGTCATCGCGCCACCGCGCGTGATCGGCCGCAACACCGTGTCCGCCATGCAGTCCGGCATCGTGTACGGCTACGTGGGCCTCGTGAACGGCATGATCGAGCGCTTCGACGTCGAGCTCGGCCGCAAGAGCCACGTGATCGCCACCGGCGGCCTAGGCAGCCTGTTCACCGACCACTGCCGACGCGTCGACGAGTACGACCCCGACCTCACGCTCACAGGCCTGTGCCTGTTGTGGAACCGCAACCAAGCGGAGCTCAAGGAGCGCGGCGAGGTCCCCACGGTCTAACGCCGCAGGGACCGCATCGCGCGCCGAGGAACCCCCAGCCTACCGACTATTCGGGCAGGCACGCGGCGAATCCGCCCTGGAACGTTGTACAGACGGTGTCCGGAACGTCGCCGCAATCCGAGTCGTCCGAGCAGCGGATGGAGCACACGTTCCGTCCCTCTTCGGCGCCTTCGAACACCCAGCAGAACGCCGCTTGCGCCACGCAGTCGTTGTTCGAGTCGCAGGCGCCGCCGAGCGGGACCGTGCCCTCGCCTTCGATGAACGCGCACGCGCCGGCGTCTTCCTCACAGAGCACGCGCAGCGGGTCCAAGCGCAGGCACTCTTCGCCAGCGACCGTGCAGGTGCTCTCGCTGAGCGCGTACGTCAGCGTGTACGGCGACTCCGGCGCGCCGTCCGTCGGGAACTGGTTCACGCGGACGGTGTACTCGCCGGCGGCCAGGAATCGCGCGTCGGCCACCTCGGGGTTCGCCGAGGGCTGCGTGGCTGAACCGACCGTGCGGCCCGACGCGTCCAATACGAACACGTCGATGTCGGCGGTGCCCTCGAAGCGCACGGTCACGTCGAGGCGCATGCCGTCCTCGGGGACCATGATCGCGAACCAGTCGTCGTCGTCATCGCAGACCACGCCTTCGACGGGGCCATCGATCAGAACGGCGGTGCCGTCGGTGTCGTTGTCCTCGTAGTCGTCGTCGCCGCAGCTCGGGAACGGGCTGGCGGTGCAGTAGCCTTGGTTGCGCTGCTCCGAGCGGCGGCAGAATTGGCCATCGTTGCAGTCTGCGTCCACGCCGCACTCCACGGCGGCGCAGCGGGCCGACTCGTTGCAGCTGTAGAACGTGGGGCAGTCGGTGTCGGCCGAGCACGCTTCGAAGCACACGCCATCGCGGCCGAGCGCCAAGCAGTAGCCGTCCTCGAAGTCGCTGCACGCGTCGCTGTTGTCGCAGTCACGGGTGCAGAAGTTGTCGTCGAAGCCGTCTTCGCCCTGGTAGCAGCCCAGGTCCCCGGCGCAGTCCTCGCGGTCGTCGCACATGCCACCGGCGGGGTTCGGCGATTCCGGCGTGAAGCTCACGCACGCGCCCTCTTCGCACAGCGCTCGGCCAGCGAATCCGCAGTCTTGGCTGGTCTCGCAGCGCCCCTCGTTGACCTCGATGGTCAGGTTGTAGCGCACGTCATCGCCGAGCGCGGTCACAAAGTGGTCGACCACAAACAGGTAGGTGCCGGCGGCCAAGAAACGCATGTTGAGGTCTTCCGGGTTCTCCTCCTCCGAGGTCGCCGATGCGACAGAATTCCCTTCGGAATCGAACACATACAGATCAACGTTAGAGCCCGGATCCGACTGGATTCGGGCGTCAACGGTGGACGGCGCGTCGAGCGTCAGCGTGAAGTAGTCGTCGTCGTCTTCGCACACGACGAAGTTGTGAACGTACGCAAAGCCGTCGCCCTCGACGACGATCGGCGTGGCCGTCGCCAACGTGTTGTTCGGCTCGTTGGCGTCGAACCCGCAGGCGGGCTCGATGGGCGTCACGCAGGTCTGCTCAACGAACGAGCACACCTGGCCGTCGTTGCAGTCCTCGGTGCCGCGGCAGCTCACGTCGATCTGAATCTCGTACGAGCCGACGGCGTCCTCGAAGCTGTCGACGACCACGAACCAGGTGCCCGCCTCGGGCGCCACAAAGCTCAGCTCTTCCACATCTTCCGACGTGCCAGAGACGGCGACGGCGGCGTCGAGGTCGATGGTGCCGGCGGGGAGCAGGTACATGTCCAAGTCGCCGATACGGTGGGCGAACTCGATGCGCGCGACGATGCGCTGGCCGGCGTTGGCCGACACGGCGAACCAGTCGTCGGCGCCCGGGCACACGTACAAGTTGTTCTGGCGGAACACGCCGGAGGTCACCGGGCTGGCGCTCTCCGGGCCCTGGTTGGGCGCCAAACGGTCTTCCTTCTCGCAGTTCGGCGGTAGGCCGAGGTCTGTGGACGGGCCAGCGTCGCGGGTGACCACCTCGGGAGCGGCGTCGCCGGCGTCGGAGATCGCGTCGGCGCCATCGCTCGTGTCGGCGATGGTGGTGTCGGCCTCAGGGGCGCTTTCCGCCTCGTCGTTGCAGCCGGCGGTCCACACGAGACCGCAGAGAATGAGCGCGGCGCGGAGGGCGCGCGAGGGGGCGAAGCGCAGGGGACGCGCGGAGTCGTGAGTGCTGGACAGCACGATATCGTCAGTGCTGGACAGCACGAGGTTGTCTGAGCCGGACGGCGCAAGACGGGGATAGGATGACATGTTGTGGACCGAAAAAGTATGAAGCGCGCGCTCTCCTTAGCGGTCCGGTCGGTGGGGCTCAACCGAAAGTACGGACGCTTGCGGGAGCGCCTGTGGCGATTTTCGGCGCGTCTGCTAGCCTCCCGGACCTCCCCTACACGCGTATGAAATGGTCCGAATCACCCCTCCGGCGTCGACCGCCGCGCTCGTCGTAGCGCTCTCCTCGCTACTCGCGGCCTGCGGCAACGACACGCTGCCATTCTATTGCCCGATCGGCCAGGTCCTCACCGAGGGGCGCTGCGTCGACGTAGACCCGGACGCCGCGGACGCGTCAGGGGATGCGACGGGCACGGACGCTGACACCGACGTTGGCGAGGACGCTGATGCCGACGTTGGCGAGGACGCTGGCGAGGACGGCGGTACCGACGCCACCGAGGACGCCACCGCGGACGGCGGCACCGACGCCAACGAAGACGCCGCGGGCGCTGACACCACGGAGGACATCAGCCCCGATACCGCCACCGACGTACCGGGCGCGGACGTGCCCGCCGACATCTGCAGGCCGTTCACGCGCGTGTGCCTCGACGACGCCACCGCCGCCGTGTGCAACGCCGCCGGCGACGCCTACTCGAACGAGCCCTGCGCCAGCAGCACCCACTGCGTCGAAGGCATGTGCGTCGCGCGGGAACGTTTCTGCGAGCCTGGCGCCGTGCTCGGCTGCGACTCCGACGCCGCCCGCCGCGTGTGCAACACCGCCGGCAGCGACTACGTGGTCACCCCGTGTGACTCCTCCGCGCCCACCTGCATGGACGGCGAGTGCACCAACAACGTGTGCGCGCCCGGAGCGACCACCTGCGATGGCCCCGACCGGCTCGCGTGCGACTCCGCAGGCGACGGCTTCGAGTTTGTGGAGACCTGCGACTGGGGCTGCGACGCCGGCCGCTGCCTCGACCCGTGCCCCGACGACGCGCCCTCCCACCTGGGCTGCACCTTCTGGGCCGCGGACTTGGACAACTACGGAAACGAGGTGGGTGAAGCCATCGCCGCGCAGTTCGCGATCGCGGTCTCCAACCCGCACGCCAGCGCCGTCGACGTCGACGTGTACCGTGGGGATGGCGGCCTCGTGCAGACCGTCACCGTCGGGCCTGGGGACTCCCGCAATCTGCTGCTACCGCGACGCGACGTGAACAACACCGCGCTCACGTACAACACCTACGAGGTCGTGAGCACCGCGGCCGTCGCCGTGCAGCAATTCAACCCGCTGCACGACGAGAACGCCTACTCGACCGACGCCAGCTTGCTGCTGCCGTCGGCCGCCGTGGGCACCGAATACGTGGTCAACGGATGGGACGCCGCGACCGCGGGAGACACCTTCGTCGCCATCGTCGCCACGCGGCCCGGGCCCACCTCCGTGACCATCACCACGCCTGCCGCCATCCGCGCGGGCACCAGCGTCGCCGCCATGTCCGCAGGCGACACGCGCGTCTTCACCCTACAGCAGGGCCAGGTCCTATCGCTCAGCAGCGAGTCCACACGCATCGGCGGGTTGACCGGCATGACCATCTCCGCCTCTCAGCCCGTCGGCGTGTTCGCCGGCGCCGAGTGCGCCCAGATTCCGACCGACAACACCTACTGCGACCACCTCGAAGAGCAGCTGCCCCCCGTCAGCACGTGGGGAACACAGATCGTGGGCGCCAAGTTCGACCACCGCGGAACCGAGCCCGACATCTGGCGCGTCGTCGCCAGCGAGGACGGCACCACCGTCACCGCGAACCCCGCCATCCCCGTGCTCACCGGCCGCGTCCTCGACCGCGGCGACTTCGTCGACCTGGTGGTCACCGACGACTTCGTGCTCAACGCTTCCCGACCCATCTCCGTGGGGCAATACATGGTCGGCGCCAACTACCCCGGCCCCGGCTGCGATCGCAGCTCGTCCGGCGGAGACGTCGGATGCGCGATCCCCCCGAGCGGTTCGTGCGGTAGCGTTGGCGACGGCGACCCGGCGGCGGCAGTCACCGCACCCACCTCACAATTCCGCACCGAGCACCATGTGGTCACGGACCAAGACTACACGCACAACTACGTGAATATCGTCGCCCCGTCCGGCGCCACGGTCACCATCGACGGCGACGCCCCCAGCGAAGCGCCAACCACCCTCGCCGGCTGGAGCATCTACCGCGCCGCCGTGCGCGATGGAGCACACCATATCGTCGGCTCCGCCCCCATCGGCGTGACCGCCTACGGCTACGCCTGTGGCGCTTCGTACGCGTACCCCGGCGGCATGAACCTCGCGCCGCGCTGAGCCCGAACCGCTAAGCCAGCGGTACCGCGTTCGCGCCCGTAAGCACGTGCACGCACGGCTCCGGAAGGTCGTGCAATTGACCGTTCGCGCGCGCCGCCAAGACCACCGCGGCGGAGCCCTCGAGCACGCGCCCTTCAGCGGCGTGAACGCGGCGCATGGCGGCAGCGATCGCGTCTTCGGTGACCAAGATCGCGCGAGCGCCATACCGCTGTGCCATCGCTACGCCCACCGCGCCGGTGCCGCCCTCGAGCCCCTCGGCCAGGGTCGCGTCGCCGGACCACAGCGTGTGCACGCAGCCCTCCTCAAGGCTGCGAACGAACGCCGGACAGGCCTCCGACTGCACCGCCACCACCACCACGTGTGGGGCGCTGCGCTCCAACTCCGCGAGCACGCCCGACAGCAGGCCGCCACCGCCGACCGGCACCACCACAGACGCCAAATCCGGCACCTGCGCCAGCAGCTCCCGGACCAGCGTGCCGCCGTTGCCGGCCATCACCATCCGATCCAAGAACGGGCTCACAAACGGCACGCCCAGCGACTCGGCCATCGCAACCGCCTCCGCCTCCGCGTCGTCGTACCCGCGGTGTGCGGACACCACCACGTCGGCGCCGAGCTTCTGCATCTTGTCACGCTTGAGCGCGGGGCAGTCGGCGGGCACCACCACGCGGGCCTGCATACCGAGCGCCGCGGCAGCGAACGCCAGCCCACCGCCGTGATTGCCTGCGCTGGCGGCGACCACGGTCTTCACGCCACTGGCAGCGGCGTCGGCCATCGCCGCGAGCGCGCCACGGACCTTGAACGACCCCGTGGGGTTGTCCGTCTCAAGCTTGCACAACACCCCATCGACGATCGCGATGGGCGACGGCCCAAAGTGCGCGCGCACCGCGGCCCACGCCCGGTCCACGTCGGCAGACGTGGGCAGCGTATCGAGCGGAGCGGGGGCGGTCACCGGTGTACCGCCGTCACTCACAGACTGGCCTCAGAG
>CBDUJZ010000137.1:0-14200 GCA_965367675.1 uncultured Myxococcales bacterium
CGTCGCCCGCCCGCTCGTACAGCTCGCCGGACTCCGTGATCAACGCCGCGCTGTCGCCGCCGGCCGCGTAATCCACCGCGTCGGCGAAGCGGCCCAGCGACTCGCGCTCCGCCCACGTGCCCACCGGAAGCTCCAGTGAGGGCGTGATCAGCGGCTCGCCCTCATACGTCGCCGCCGTGAACACGTGCACCTGACCGGTACCGTCCACGACGGCATCCGGGCCGGCGCCGCGCAGGGGGCCCAGCACGCTTGAGGGACCGCTCTCCAGGGGCGCCACGTCTTCGCACTCGCTGCGCCAGCATCGGATCGCCGCGCCGTCTTCGATGAGCACGTACGTATCGCGCGCGTCCAAGAACACCGCGCTCAGCGTGCCGGGGCGGCTGCCCAGGTAGCGCCACGTGTCCTGCATGCGCCACCACACTTGGTGCTCCGAGATCGCGACGCCGCGGCCGTCCGCGCTCACGTCCAGATGCACGAACGGCTCCGGAGCCGGCGCGTCGTCGCTGTTCGCCGCCACCACGCCGACCAGCGGCGGAGGCGGATTCGCGCTCCAATCGGAGCCATCGTCGAAGACCATCGCGTCGTCGAAACCCAGGCCGTCGTCCGCGCCCGGAGGCGTCGGATTCGTTGCCCCTGCAGCGGCGCTCGGCGCCTCGCCCGGCTCCACGGGGACCGGCCGCGGCGCGTACCGCCATTGCGTGTTGGTGAACCCTGCGCGGCCGGGCGTCCAGATGGCGCCCACGCCGTTCACGTCGCCATACAGCACCAAGCGATCGCGGGTGCCCGCCAAACCGGCGACATTGCCGGTCGGCAGCGCGATGTTCAGGTCCACCCACTGATCCTCAAGCCACGCCCAGAGCGCGCCAGACACCGACCCGGCGGTCGCACCGGACAGCGACGCGATCGCGGTGCCGTCGTCGGCCACGAAGCCACGGTCGAAGCCCGACAACGTCGGCGTCTGGCTCCACGTCACGCGGCCGCGCGACAGCGCTCCGACGGCGCCGTCTTCGTAAATCAGCGAGATGCCGTCCGCGGTCGGGAGCGCGCCGGCCAGCGCGCCGGCCGTGCCGGGCACCATGTCCCAGTCACCGCCCGCGCTCGACAACAAGCCGATATCGGTCACGGCGTACAAAAGATCGTCGATGCCGAACAGGCCGCGGATCGCCGAGACATCGAACGGCTCGTCCGGGACGTCCATCGGGTGCACGCCCTCAGCGTGCCAATCGGCGAGCAACATCGCACCCCAGCCGCCCACGCCGATCTGCCGCACGCCGCCCGGCTCGAACAGCACCATCTCGGTGTCGCGCTCGGCGATCAAACCATCGAGCCCATTGGGCAACTCGAACGCGGCGTTGGGCGTGAGAGAGAGCCACTGCGAGCCCGGATCGCGCGGGTTGCGGCTGAAGGCGGCGTCGCCTTCGCAGAGCGCCACGCTCGCGCGCTCGCCGTACGCCACGCCGCGCAGGCGCCGGCACACGTCGCCGGGCACCGCGATGGGGCGGGTCATGGGAACGAACTCGTCGTGCGCGCCCACGAACATGCGGCCGCCCGCGTCGATCCAGTAGCGTAAACCGACGCCGTCGGCGGCGAATTGACGGAACGGGAGGTCGGGCGCGCGCAGCGGGAACTTGAGCTCGACCAGGTCCGGGTCGCCCGCGTCGTCGAAGCCGAACAGATGGCCGAGCTCGGAGTAGGCGAACACGCCGGCGGGGGTGCGCGCGAGGCGCAGCGGAGCGACGACGCCAAGGTCCAACGTCAACCAACCGGTGGGCGTCCAGCGGGCCGCGAAGCCCTCTTCGCCCACGCAGAGCGTGCCGGACGGATGCGCGACGCAGCCGGTGATCGCGGCGGCCAAACGACCGTCGGAGGCGCGCACCAGCGGCCGCGCGCTGCGCTGCATGAGACCGGGCGTGAGGGCGGACGCGTTGCCAGCTTCGTCGACGGCGCGAACGAAAAATCGACCGGGCTCGCCGGCGTTGGCGAGGGTCACCTGTAACGCGCCCGGCTCCGACGTGAGGATCGGCGACATCTCGTCGGTCAGCGTCAGGTACGGCTCCACGATATGGTAGACGCGGTAGCGTAGCGATTCGACCGGCGAGGTCTCGTCGAGGGCAGCGTCCCAGTGGATCGTGTAGCGCTCCAACCCGACGAGCTCGACGCGGGTCACGCCGGCAAACTCAGGCGGTCGGATGTCCGTCAGCGCCAGCTCTGGTGCGGGTTCCGCGCGCGCGGGCCGAGGCGCGCGCGGCGCTGCGGACGCGTTATCTGCGTCGACATCGTCGCTTCCGCACGCGGCCACGTGGGCAGCGAACGCGACAGTCAAGACGGCAGCTAGACGGCTGGAACGGAGCAAAGTCGACTCGTGCGATCAGAGGGGACACGCAGAAGCGCGCCCGAACGACGATACCCCCGCGCGCAGCCAAGGGGAAGATTCCCGGCGCGCGAACGCAGGCCCACACGTCACTACACCGGCTGATTTGATCGTCGCCGAACGGAGTTTTTCTTGCGGCACAACGGCGTAGGCGTTATCCAAACGCACCCGCGCACGAAGGAAAGCCGCATCGGACGTTGTCCCAAGCAACACGCCTGCGCACCTACGTGGAGCGCCCGACCGGTCCCGCGTGGACCCTATCACACTCAGTTGGAGCTGAATGAGGCGAGTTAAGAAGTTCGATCGTACCCCTACCCGTGACGCACACCGCGTCAACCGCCAGATCCGTGTGCCCCAAGTTCGCGTCATCGGTCCCGATGGCGAACAGCTCGGCATTCTCACGCCCGACGAGGCACGAGACGTCGCCGGTGAGCACGGTCTCGACCTGGTCGAAGTTGCAGCACGCGCGAACCCGCCCGTCTGCCGGATCATGGACTACGGTAAGTACAAGTACGAACAGTCCAAGAAAGAGTCCAAGACCAAGGCCGCGCGCGTCGAGCTCAAGACCATCACCATGCGTCCCAAAACGGACACGCATGACCTTGAGACCAAGATGAACAAGGCGCGCAAATTCCTGGATGACGGGAACCGCGTGAAGTTCGTCATGAGACTCCGTGGACGTGAGCACGCCCACAAGGACCTCTGGTACAAGAAGCTCGGCAAAATCCTTGAGGACCTCTCGGATGTCGCAACGGTCACCCAACGTCCCCAGGACGAAGGTCGTACCATCACCGCGTCCATCGAGCCCACCGGCGCCCCCGCCATGGCCGAAGGCGACGGCGAATAAGCCGCGCCTCCAAACTCCGACTCCGACAACGACTCACGCCCGCGCCAACCCGCGAGCAACCCGAGTCACGCTGTCACCGAAACTGAAACGCGACGCCCCTACCGGCGTCGCGCTTCAGTTTTTGCGACCGTATATATACCCGCACCGCACGCCCTCCTCCGCAGATCGTTTCTCGCGCCGATCGTGAACCGTGGCACGGACGTTGCAATTTACCGGGGCGGAACCCGCGGCGACCTCCGGAATCCCTGGGTTTTCAGCACTTAACCCCGCAAAACGCTCAGAATTCTGACGACAGCACAGTCGAACTTCTGAGCACCCAGCACTGAACACCCCGCACCGAGGCACCATGAACGCCCAACTCCTTCGCGCACTCACCGGCCTATCCGCCGCCGCCACGGTCGCCGCCACGCTGGCCGCCCCCAGCGCCGCCGAAGCTTGCGGCGGGTTCTTCTGCAACCGCAGCGCCCCGGTCGACCAAACCGGTGAGCACATCATCTTCGCCGTGGACGCCGAAGCCGGTACCACCGAAGCGCACGTGCTCATCAACTACGCTGGCCCCTCCGAAGAGTTCGCCTGGATCGTCCCGACGCCGAGCCTCCCCGAGGTCGGCCTGTCGAGCGCCGCGGTGTTCAACCGACTCGACGCCATGCTCTCCCCCCAGTGGAACTTGAACTGGTCGCAGACCGGCAACTGCAACTGGGGCGACTTTATGAACGAGGCCGACGGACAGCCCACGGCCGGCGGCTTCGACCGGGACGATGACGCAGACGGCGGCGTGACCGTGATCTCGGAGCAAAACGTCGGCCCCTACGACACCGTTATCCTGCAAGCGACCGACACCGCCGTCCTCATCGATTGGCTGCAAACCAACGGCTACGACCTGCCCGACGAGATCAAGCCGTTCGTCGAGCCCTACGTGCTCATGGGCGGCGACGTGCACTTCGTGGCGTTCAAGCTGCAGTCCGACCGCGACGCCGGCGACGTGCAGCCGGTCACGCTCACGTACGACGGCGTCAAGCCGATGATCCCCATCCAGCTCACCGCCGTCGCCAGCGCGCCTGACATGGGCGTCACCGCCTACGTGCTCGGCGAGAACCGCGCCGTGCCCGAGAACTACCTCAGCGTCGAGATCAACTACGCCCGGCTCGACTGGGTGAACCGCGGCGCCAACTACGACGAGCTCGTCACCGCCGCCATGAACGAGGCCGGCGGCCGCGGATTCCGCACCGAGTTCGCCGGCTCCACCGAGCAACTCGACGACTACTTCTACCCCGAAGGTGGATACGACTACGACGCCATCGCAGCGGCCACGCCGAGCGACCTCACCGACCGCCTGCAGGCCCAAGGCTTCTTCGGCGACGCCGACATCATGTCGCTGTTCCGCCGGCATCTGCCCGTGCCGGAGGGCGTCGAGGAGCAAGCGTTCTACAACTGCCTTGAGTGCTACAGCGACCGCTTCGACGCCGACGACTTCGACGGCACCGCGTTCGCCGACGACATGTGGGAGACCATGATCAAGCCCCTCGAGCACGCGCAGGAGCTCGTCGACCGTCTGCCGTACATCACCCGCATGTACTCCACGCTGTCCGCCGAAGAGATGACGCTCGACCCCATCTTTTCGTTCAACCCCGACATGGACGCGTTCTCGAACCGCCACGAGGCCGACGCCATCGTCGATTGTGGTGACGGCGGCGACTACTACAGCTCGCCCATCATCATCCGCCTCGAGGACGGCCGCGAGATCGTCACCGGCTGGGACGCCGACCGCAGCGAGCTCGACGCCATGCCCGCCGCCGACTCGTTCGCCGAGACCGGCGCCGTCGGCCAGCCCGTCGTCATCCACGACAACCGCGAGACCATCAACGTGGCGCTCGTAGAGCAAAACAACGCCGTCGGCCGCGCCTTCCGCCTGCCGCAGTACTCCGAGGAGTCCGGCTGCAGCGCCGCGCCTTCGAATGGCGCCACCGGCTTCGGCTTCGCCGGCATGCTGCTCGGCCTCGCCCTCATCCGACGCCGCTAGTCGCGTCGCTGGCTAGCCCACCCGCTTCCAACCCGGGCGCGCCCACTCGGCGCGCCCGGGTTGGTTTTTGCGCACGCTACCGGCCGCCTTCAATGCACCCGCGGATCGTGCGCAGCGCGCCGACCACCCGCACGCCCGGACGCGCCAGCTCGTCGGGATCCACCAAACAAACGCGGCCGTCTCGCGTGGCCGGAAGCGCGTCGCCGAACCGCTCCCAATGCTCCAACTCCGACGCCTCACGGCCGGACTGCACGATCACCGACGGCGCCATCGTCACCACGCGCTCGTCGTCCAACGCCACCCAATCACCATCGAGCGCCGACTGCCCGCCGGCACGCTCCACCAGGTCGGCGATGAACGTATCCGCGCCCGCAGCGAACAACGGCTCCACGCCCACCACAACCAATACACGAGGCGCCTCGGTCGCACCCGAGCCCTCGGTCGGCGCAACGCTCGCCGCGTCCAAGGAGCTCCGGAAGTCAGCGACAAGCGCCGTCGCTGCCGCTTCCATCGACAGCCGAGCGCCGAGCGCTGTGACCGCAAGATCCACATCGTCCAGGCTTCCGTCCGGGATCAAAAGCACCTCGAGACCTGCCGCCCGGAACACCTCCAACGCTGGCAAACCCGCCTGCATCTCCGCGCCCACCACCAACGTCGGCGCCAGCCCGATCACGCGCTCCACGTCGGGGTCCAGCCCGGAACCAATCGACGGCAGCGACTCCACAGATGCCGGGAAATTGCAGTGCACCGTGCGCGCCACCACCGACTCGCCCGCGCCCAACGCGAACAACAGCTCCGTGGCGCTCGGCACCAACGATACGATGCGCTCCGTTACCTCGGCGGGGGCAGACTCAGGCCCTTCGGCCACCGCTGAGCCCTCCACTGGCGCAGGCGTTTCAGCCGGTGGGGCCGACGGGGTACAAGCGATGAGGGCGAGCGCGAAAATGGCGATGAACTTCATGAACTCCAATAGCAGAATAACGACCGACGACCTGCCGCCGCGGGCGTGGTACCTGCCCCGCGCTGGCGCTTCCTGTCTAGCTCGACAACAGTAGGCCACCGGCCTCCGAATGCGCATAAGACACCTCCTCGCGGCACTCGCCATCCTCGCCATCGCCGCGCCCGTCCGCGCCGACGCGCCGCCCGCCTACGAACGCGGCGAACTGGAGCGCTCCGCCATCGACGAGGCGCTCGCCGAGTTCGGGCTCACCGAGGCCTCAGACCCGTGGGACCGCCCGGTGTGCGAGGTCCACGTCCGCGCGTTCCCAATCTTCCTGCCGGAGGACTTCCTCCCCACCTGGCTCAACGTCTTCCACCGCGTCACCCGCGAGCGCGTCATCCGCCGCTCCATGACGATCGCACCCGGCGACACGTTCAGCCAATCGGCCTTCGAAGACGCGGAGCGGGCCCTGCGCAACGGCTCCGTGTTCCTGATCGCCGCCGTCGTGCCCGTTCAAAACCCCGACCCCGACGCCGCCTGCATCGACGCGCTCATCGTCACGCGCGACGTCTGGAGCCTGCGCATCAACGGCTCCATCGAGACCAGCGGCGAGACCATCACCTCGTTGTACCTGGGCGCCTCGGAGTCCAACCTGTTCGGCAGCGCCGACACCCTCGCCGTGGGGTTCCAACGCAGCCAGGGCGCCTGGCGCATGGGCCCCACCTACGTGAGCCGCAACTTGGCCGGCTCCCGACTCGTGCTCTACGAGTCCTTCGACGTGATCCTCGACCGCGAGCGCGGCGGCATCGACGGCACCGCCAACACCTTCCAGCTCACGCAACCGCTCTACGCGACCCACGTCCGTTGGGGTTGGGCGCTCACCGCCAGCCACGATTTCAGCCTGCGGCGACGCTACACCGGGAACCAGCTCGACTACGTGCGCATCGAAAACGTGCTCGTCCCCGAACGCTACCGTTCGCGCACCGCCTCCGGAAACTTCGCCGTCACCCGCTCGTGGGGCACCACCCTCAAGACCGAGCTGGTACCCGGCTTCTCCACGTCGTGGAGCGACTTCGAACCGGTACCGTACGACCCGACCATTCCAGCGTCGGTGCTCGAAAAGTTCGAAGCCACCCGCCTGCCCCGCTCGGGCCTCTCCATCGGCCCATCGCTGACGGTGCGTTCGTATCGCAACGAGTACTTCCGGCTGGTGGACTACCAGACATACGGCATCGCCGAGGAGCTCCGCCAGGGACACCTGTTCGAGATGACGTTCGTCCAATCGGAGCCCGGCCTTGGCGCCGACGAGCGCGCCTTCAGCGTCGGTACCACCCTGTCGTGGCGCGTCCCCATCGGCGACGACGCGTTCGCCGCCGCAGGTGTCACCCACTACGTGCGCACCGACCGCACCGGCGTCACCGATCTGGCGCTCACCGGCTCCCTACGCCTGGTCACACCGCGGGTGTTCGCCGGCCGATTCGTGCTCCGTGCGCTCGTCGCCGAACACCGCCGCAACGACGCGAACAGCATCTACGCGATCGGCGGCGACAACGGCTTGCGCGGCTATCCCGTCGGGTTCCTCAAGGGCTCCAGCGCGCTGCAAGCCAACGTCGAGTGGCGCTCGCTCCCCGTGCGCATCGGCCGCGTGCGGCTCGGCGGCGTGGCGTCCATGGACGTGGGCGCCACATGGGAGCCCAACGAGTTCGTCGAGTACTACCCATCAGTGGGCGTGGGCGCGCGGATCGTGATCCCATTGCTGGGTACTATCGTCCGCGCTGCGGACCTGTCGTTCCCGCTCGTAGGACGGGTTCGACCGGTATTCTCGGTGGGCGTAGACCAAGCGTTCTAGCCGCTTCGTCCACAACCGCCTTCACGGGAAGAGCCCAGGCCGTGCGCCTTCAAGGGCCAAGGCCATGCGCCGCCAACCGACGGCGAGGCCTCGGCGTACGGCTAGTATGCCGTCGAGTTCAGGCGCAGATCCCAGTCGCCCGTGGCGCTGGTGAGCACATCAACGTTACAGTCGGTGAAGCCGGTGTCGGCGTCCACGATCATGGTCACGTCGGCGACGCGCCAGGAGTGGCCGCGGCAGCCGCTCGAGGACTGAGTCATGTCGATCTGGTCCGGCGGCTCGCCGAGCACAGCGCGGAGACGTCCACCGCAGTACACGCTGATGATCGGGTTGGTAGTCCGGCTTCCGCTAAACATGTGGGACATGATGCGGAACGAGTCCCCGTGGTTGGGGTTATCGATATTGATGTTCTCGGGCACGTTGGAGCTGATGTTGTCGATGTCGAGCCGCGGGTTGACGCACGTTCCGGTCGAGCCGCACTCACTGCCCGGAGACGGGGGGTAGCCCCAGGGACGTCCCGCGCCGGTGTTACGGCAGTTTGCGTAGTAGCAGTCGTCGTCCGTGCAGAAGTTCGTGGTCGATCCCGAGCGATGCAGGTGGAGGTCCATGTCGACGCTGCCGAAGGTGTTCCAGCGCATCTCGACGCGCAGACCGGCGCCGGCGACGTGTACGACCCACGAGCAGCCCAGGGTGCCCTTATCGGTCTCGACCTGCAGGCCAATTTGGTAGTCGCCGGACACGTCCAAGTAGATGTTCGTGGCGGCGGCGGTCGGGTTGTCAGCAGCCACGGTCGAGCTGTTGGCCGGGCTGTTGATGGTCCACCGCACGCTCTCGATCGCGACCTCGTCGAGGTCGAGAATGGAGGCGGCGTCGAGCGCGTAGTCGCGCAGCGGGCGGGCGAAATCTTCGCTCGGGCAGCTCAACAGCGGGTCACACTCGGCCAAGTCGTCCACGCAGCCGTTGCAGTCGTTGTCCTTGAGGTCGCAGATCTCCTCGGCCGGTACGATCTGGCCTTCGCAGGCGCCCCAGCGCGGGCGGTCGCGGTCGACACAGCGCTGGTATCCGTCCAAGCAACCGCCCACGGTGCGAGAGGCCACGGCGCCGGTGTAACACCGCTGCACGCTACCGAATTCGCAGGAGCAGTTCTCGTCCGCGAGCCCGTCGCCGTCGTTGTCCTGTCCATCGCCGCAGGTCTCGGTGGGCTCCCACTCTTCGAGCAGCGGCGCGCAGTACCAATCCGGCTGACCGCCCAAGATGCAACCGCCGGCGGCGACCGAGCAGGTCTCAGCGCCGTTCGTCGAGTTGCCGTCGTCGCACAACGAGTCGTCCGGGTCGGACACGCCGAACGTACCGCGGCAGGTCTCGACCGTGCAGAAGATGCCATCGTCGGCCGGCGCATCGGAGCGCTCCGGGAACGCCGACAGGCGGCCATCCACGCAGCGCTGACGGCGGCAGTCGCCCGTCACGTCGTCGGCGATCACCGGCGCCGGGCTGATCACTTCCGCCACGCACACCGAGTCCACACACGTGTTCGACGTGCAGATGTTCAAGTCGTCGCACTCCGAGTCGCGCACACAGTGCAGCACGCACTCGCCGGACTCACACTCGTAGTTGGTCGGGCAGTCGGCCGTGAACCGGCACTCCGCCTCTTCCACGTCCTCGTCGCGACCCGTGTCCGTGATCACCACATCGCCGGGCGCCACGTCTTCGTACGTATCGTCGTCCGGAAGCACATCTTCCGATACATCCGGCTCAGCCACGTCTTCCGAGGTGTCGGCGCCCGATCCGTCCGCGGTGTCCTCCTCGACGACGTCGATACCGCCGGCGTCCAGGAGACCCACAGGATCTTCGGTGCCGCATGCCGTCAACGACAGAATCAGCAGGATTCCCAGGCAGGGAAAGAGGTGGGTTCGACTAAGTGCGTTCATCGCGGAGGGTCTTTGGAGGGGATTCGCACGGGCGGAATCACCCGAAACCCTACGCGGACGTAGGGTTTAGAGCAACCCCAATTCCTAGGGAAAACCCCGCCGTGAATTGCGACAACTCACCGACGAATTTGAACTTCTTCCACAAACATAATCTCGCAAGCGCCGTCGCCGCGATCCGTCCGAGACCGTGACGAACGCCACGAGCCGTTCTCCGTCTCCACATTCACCAACCGACCGCGCATCCATACCCGCGTCCCCGCCTCCACACCCCGAAAATCGCGCAACACGCGCTCGTTCGCCGGGATAATGTGCGTGTTCGACGAGTGCGACTCCATCTCCTCAATCGGCGCCGGCGGCTCGCCCTTCCAACGGTAAAAATACCACCGGTTGCGCTGCGCGATATCCAACTCACGCAACACCCGCGCCTCGCTCATCACGCCCCAACCCAGCGCCAAATCGAACGGGCTGATTCGCCCCAACCGCGCAAATCGATAGCCGTGCCGACTCAGCACCACCGCCTCAACCTCGTACTCCGCGATCGCCTCCAGCGTGGTCCCGCCATGTCGCCAGCTCGGCAGCTCCTCGTAGTTCACCTGCACCGGATCGCTCTCGATCGCCGGACCTTCTGGCCACGGATCCCCACAGCCCGCCACGCAGGACAGCGCGAACGCACACACCAACAGTCGAACCGTGCGCTCAAACCGGCGCGCTGAACTCTCACTCGTACACCGCATCGACACACCGACCTGCAACACACCGTTCCGCGCTCAAAGACATCCCAACTCTGGGCTACCGGACACCACATTGCAACGGCGCGCCGGCCCCCTGGACACCACGCCGCCGAGTCCCCACACTTCCCGACCATGCAAATCGGCACCCACACACGCGACGTCACTCCGCCACTCGGCACCTACCTGGGCGGCTACGCGCGCCTGCTCAACGCCAAGGGGATTCGCGACCGACTACAGGCCGGCGTCGCCGCGTTCGAAGACACCGACGGCGGCTGCGCCATCGTCGTCACGCTCGACCTGGTGTTCGCGCACTACGCCTTCTGCGAGCGCCTACGCGCATCCATCCGCCAGGCCATCGACCGCCCCGACGCCGCCGTGCTCGTGTCGTGCTCCCATTCGCACTCCACCCCGTACGGCACGCACGAGGCCCCGGACGCGCGGTTCCAGAACTACGCCGACCACCTGCTCGAGCAGGCCACCGAGGTCGCCGCCACAGCGTGGGCCGAACGCGAACCCGCCCGCATCGAGTTCCGACGTGCGCCGGTCGACATCGCCGTCAACCGCCGCTTGCCCAACGCCGATGGCACCGTCGACTTTGGCTGGAACGAAGAAGGCCCGCGCGACCACCACGCCCGCGTGCTCACCCTGCGCACCGTCGACGGCCGCACGCTCGCGACCATCGTGAACTTCGCCTGCCACCCGATCTGCCTGCCGCCGTGGTCCCGCGACGTGTCCGGAGATTGGGTCGGCGAGATGCGCCAAGCGATGCAAGCCGAGCTCGGCGCGCCATGTTTGTTCATGCAGGGCGCCGCCGCCGACGTGAGCCCGCGCCACGAGTGGATCACCGGCCGCTTCGGCAAACCCAACCCCAACAATCCCCCCGCCGCGCCGTCCAACAGCGAGGCCTGCACCGTGCTCGGCCAACGGATCGCGGCCGACGTAATCGCCGCCTGCGCCCAGCCCGGCGAGACCGTGGACGACGGCCCCATCCGCGTCCTGCACTCCGACGTGCCGCTGCCGATCCAGCCCGAGATGGGCCCCCGCGGGCCGCTGCCGTACTGGCACGGCATGATCCGCAAACCCAAGCTGCCGCGCTGGATCGTGGACGCCCTGCTGCGCCGCGCCTTCCCCTGGAAGATCCGCCAAGAGCAGCACCAAGAAGGCCTGTACGTGACCCTCGCCGTACAAGCCGTGCGCATCGGCGGCCTGGCCATCGCCGCCCACGGCAGCGAGACGTTCAACGCCACCGGCGCCGCCGTGATCGACGCCGCGCCCACCCCGCATTGCCTCTTCGCCGGCTACGCCAACGACATGGTCGGCTACGTGCCGCCGCCCGAGGACATCCCGTTTGGCGGTTACGAGGTCAACGAGGCGCCTTACTTGTATCGCCTGCCCGGTCGCTTCGACGACCGCGGCGAACCCGCCGCCCGCGCCGAGACGATCGCGATGGTGCAGGCGCTCTTTTCCACCACACCTGACCCCAACAACACATGAACTACCGTCGCGTCGGAAACTCCGGCCTCAAGGTCTCCACCGTCTCCATCGGAGGCTGGCTCACCATCGGCGGCAGCGTCGACACCCAGGGCTCCCGCCCCATCCTCCAAGCCGCCGTCGACGCGGGTGTGAACTTCATCGACGTGGCCGACGTGTACGCCCGCGGCGAGTCCGAGCGCGTGGTCGGCGAGTTCCTGCGGGACTACTGCCTGCAGCCCGGCCGCTCGCGCAGCGACCTCGTCATCTCGAGCAAAGTGTTCTGGCCCATGGGCGAAGGCCCCAACGACAAAGGCCTGTCGCGCAAACACATCATGGAGTCGATCGACAAGTCGCTGCAGCGGCTCGACACCGACTACGTCGACTTGTACTTCTGCCACCGATACGACCCCGACACCCCGCTGGAAGAAACCGCCGAGGCCATGAACGACCTCGTGCGCAGCGGCAAGGTGCTCTACTGGGGCACCAGCGTGTGGACCGCCCAACAGCTGCGCGACGTGCACGCGCTCTGCAAAGAACGCGGCTGGACGGCGCCCATCGTCGAGCAGCCGTGCTACAACCTCATCGAGCGGAACATCGAGTTCGACGGGGTCAAAGACGCCTGCCAAGAGCTCGGCATGGGCCTCGTCGTGTGGTCCCCGCTCGCCCAAGGCCTGCTCACCGGAAAGTACGCCAACGGTGTGCCCGCGGGCAGCCGCGGCGCTGAGACCGCCTGGATGGACCGCATGATCACGCCCGAGAACATCGAGCGCGTGAACAAGCTCGGTGACATCGCCGGGGAGCTCGGCATCACCACCGGACAGCTCGCCCTCGCATGGCTCATCGCGCAGCCCGGACTCACGAGCGTCATCACCGGCGCGTCCCGCGTGGAGCACGTCGAGAGCAACGTCGGCGCGGCCACCATCGAGCTCACGCCGGAGACGGTAGAGCGGGTCGCCAAGCTGTTCCCCACGCCGTGAAGCCCGTGCTGCACGTTGTCGCCGGTGTGATCATCCGCGCCGGTGACAACGTGCTCGCCGCGCAGTGTCCGCCCGGCCACAACCACGCTGGCCTGTGGGAGTTCCCGGGTGGCAAAGTCGAGCCTGGCGAGACGCACGCTCAAGCGCTAGCGCGGGAGCTCCGCGAAGAACTCGGCGTGGCCGTCCGCGTGGGGCCGCACCTGGGTACTGTGCACCACGAGCAGCCCACCCGAACCATCGCGCTGCACGCGTACTTTTGTCGCGTGGAATCCGGCGAGCCCCAAGCGCTAGAGCACACCGCGCTCCGTTGGCTCACGCTGCCCGAGCTGCCCGCGCTCGCGTGGGCCACCGCCGACCGCACGCTGTCGGAGCGGCTCGCCACGGGCGGGCTGCCCGGCGATTTCGATTGAGCTCGCCCGAGCGTGCGCGTATTTCGAGCGCTGGTACACATCGCCTTCGGCGGTGCCGCGCCGCCCCCACAACGCCCTGAGGAAAACGTGTCAATCGTCAGTGAATTCAAGGAGTTCGCCATCAAGGGCAATGTCATGGACATGGCCGTTGGTATCGTCATCGGCGCCGCGTTCTCGACCGTGGTCAAGTCGATGGTGGACGACATCATCATGCCGCCCATCGCGGTGCTGACGGGCGGCGTCGACTTCACAAACAAGTATGTGCTGCTGCAGGAAGGCGCCGAGATCGCCGGGCCGTACACCACCCTGGCAGCGGCCCGCGAGGCCGGGGCCACGACGCTGTCCTACGGCGTGTTCATCAACAACACGGTCAGCTTCTTGATCGTCGCGTTCGTGATCTTCATGGGCATCCGATGGATGAACAAGCTGCGGAGCCCGGAGACGCCGCCAGCGCCGAACACCAAGCCATGCGAGTATTGCCTGAACTCGATCGACAAGCGCGCCACCCGGTGCCCGCACTGCACCGCCGAGCTGACGGTGGCGCTGTCGTAGCGGGTCGGCGGGGTCTCATTGGCGCTTTGGGGTTTCATTGGCGCTTTGGGGTTTCATTGGCGCTTTGATTTACCTGTCCCTCGACAAGCTCGGGATGATTTT